>JAYRMT010000081.1:0-12913 GCA_041912575.1 Fluviicoccus sp.
GGTGCGCTGGGCATGGATGTTTCCCTGTTCATTGATCCCGACCCCCGCCAGATCGATGCGGCGATCGACTGCGGCGCGCCCACCATCGAGTTGCATACCGGAGCTTACGCCGAAGCGACCGGCGAACGGCAGGCGACCGAGCTGGACCGTATCGTCCGCGCCGTGAATCATGCCGCCGGGCGGCTGGTCGTCAATGCCGGTCACGGCCTGCACTATCATAATGTGGAACCGGTCGCACGGATTCCGGCCATCCACGAACTCAATATCGGCCACGCCATCGTTGCGCACGCGCTCTTTGTCGGTTTTCCGGCGGCGGTGCGCGAGATGAAAGCGCTGATGCTGCAGGCCCGCGCGCAAGGATAAGCGCATCGGCCCGCGCGAACGGGGAACGCCATGTTTGACAAGAAAATGCCGGAAGCCTGGCGTGTGCTGCGGATCCAGTCGGAGATCGTCGACGGCATCGAGCACCTGATCAAGATCCAGTTCGCGGTCAATGTGTTCGGCAGCGCGAGGCTATCGCCTGACAGCCTCTATTACCGTGAGGCGGAGCGGTTGGCTGCCGCGCTGTCCTGCGAGGGGCTGGCGATCATTACCGGCGGCGGTCCGGGCATCATGGAAGCCGCCAACAAGGGCGCGCACGGCAAGGGTGGCCTGTCCGTCGGGCTCAACATCACCTTGCCGCAAGAACAGCGTCCCAATCCCTATCAGGACATCAACCTGAGCTTCCGCTACTTCTTCGTGCGCAAATTCATGTTCTTCAAGCACGCCATCGCCTTTGTGATCTTTCCGGGCGGCTTCGGCACACTGGACGAAATGTTCGAAGCGCTGACCCTGATCCAGACCGAAAAGAGTGAGCCGTTCCCCGTGGTGCTGGTTGGACGCGCTTACTGGGGAGGACTGGTGGACTGGTTGCGGAACGCCGTGCTTGGCATGGGCTGCATCAGCCCGCAGGATATTGATCTCTTCACGGTGGTCGATTCCGGAGAGGAGGCAGCGCAGATCGTCCTGAACCATTATCACCGGCACATCCGGACGCAGGCGGGCACATGAAGGAAATCCGGGTTTCCATTCCCGAGCAGACCTTGTGCTTGCTGGAGGATGGCCGTGAATTGCGAAGCTGGACCGTGTCGACCGCCGCCAAGGGAGCGGGAGAGCAGAGCGGCAGTGAGCAAACACCGCGCGGACGTCATGTGGTTCGCGCCCGGATCGGCGATGGTCAGCCCTTGCGGGCCGTCTTCCGGGGGCGTCGTCCGACGGGTGAGGTGTGGAGCCCTGCATTGGGGGAGCGCTTTCCAGGACGTGACTGGATCCTCACGCGCATTCTCTGGCTCTCCGGGTGCGAACCGGGGTTTAACCGCCTGGGGCAGGTCGACAGCATGCGCCGCTATATCTACATCCATGGCACGCCTGATGACCAACCGATGGGCAAGCCGCGCTCCCACGGTTGCGTGCGGATGCGGAATGAAGACATGCTTGCCTTGTTTGACCTGACGCCGGTCGGCACCCCGGTTCTGATCAGCGATTGAGCGGGTTTGCGGGTCTGGTCAAGGATGTTGTTTCTATGTGACTTTTTTTTGGGCGTTCGATGAAAGTCACCCGAAAAATTGTTTTGACATCCCTCCTGAAACCCCTATAATGCGCCCACACCGAAACGATGCGGGTGCTTAGCTCAGCTGGGAGAGCATCGCCCTTACAAGGCGAGGGTCGTGGGTTCGATCCCCTCAGCACCCACCAGCTAAAACGCATCGTTCTACCTGATTCGCAGCGGTAGTTCAGTCGGTTAGAATACCGGCCTGTCACGCCGGGGGTCGCGGGTTCGAGTCCCGTCCGCTGCGCCATACCTGCCCTAGGGCAACGAAAACCCTGATCGAAAGATCGGGGTTTTTCGTTTTGGGGCCGAAAATGCCAAAGCCCTTTTCCGGGCATTGGGGCCACCCATCTCAGAACAGTTCCATCTGTTCCTCGCACCGGATCGGTTTCCGGCTGGCGTCGCGATCCGCCCACATGCGGCGCGCCATCGCCATGGCCTCGTCCGGTGTGGCGGCGGCCTGCAAACCTTGCAGCGCCAGCGCCAGCGTACCCAGAACAGCCATTTCGCCGTACTCGTGCGGACGATCGCCGCGCCACACCGCCAGATAATCTTCCAGGTCAAAAGCCTCTTCCGGCTCGTGACGTTGTTCAAACAGCATCGGCCATTCTTCCTCGAACAACACCCCGTTGCGGATACCCTGCACCAGACAGCGTCCGTCCGGATTGCGCTCGAATTCGCCGCCTTCGCCCTTGATGACCATGCTGTTCTGATAACCCAACCGGAATGCGGCCTGCTGGTGGGAGGCGCGGTAGGCGGGGTGGAAGATCGCTTGCAGGGTGCAGCGGGCGTCCAGCGGGTTCAGCAGCCGCGCCAGGGTATGGACCGGCGAGCGCAGGCCCATGACATTGCGGAGCTGGATCATCTCGCCCAGCGGCGGGCAGAGCCAGGAAAGCGGCATGTAGGCAAAACGGAAGTCGTCGAGTTGCCGGTCTACTTGCGCCCAATGGCGGCAGAGAGGATAGCCAAGGGCGGGCAAGACAGCTTCGGTGTAGAGCCGGTTGACGGTATGGCCCCCGGCGCCATGCATGAAGATGCGATAACCGTGCTGGGCCAGGGTCAGCGCCGCCAGCAGGAACCAGGGATAGTGCTTGCGCTTGCCTGCGTAGGACGACCAGTCGAGATCGACCGCCAGCTCCGGCCGGGTGATCCAGTCGCGACTCGCCGCGACAAAACCGGCCAATTCCTCCGGCGACTCCTCCTTCACGCGCAGGAGCATGAGGAACGCGCCCAGCTGCACGTCCAGCACCTCGTCGTCCAGAATCATGCGGAAGGCGTCGCGCGCTTCATCGAAGGTCAGCGAGCGGCTGCCGGTGCGCCCTTTGCCGAGGATGCGGACATAGGGCGCAAACGGATGCTCGGCGTTCTTGTAGATATTCTTCATCACCATGGGCGGGGTCTCAAAGGCAATTGGGGGGCTTGGGCAGGCCGGCGAGTCGCGCCACAGTGCGCGCCACAGAGCCGGTGCCGAACAGCTGCATCAGGCGGATGCTGTCAGCATAGTCCGGGCCCAGGGTCTGGCCCAGATGTTTCAGTAACGGGCGCGTGGCGGGGGCACGCTGATAACGGGTGTAGAACGACCGCGCCGCATTGAGAACGGCGAAATGGCGCTCATCCAGCGTCAGGTTGTCGAGGGCCGCCATCCGGCGGGCCAGCTCCGGCGTCCAGTCGTTCAGGTCGACCAGGTGACCTTCAGCGTCCAGTGCGGGCTCAGGGCCAGGCGATGCTGTGTTCATGACGTTCCACCAGACTGACGAGGTCGGCGTAGGCAATGGCATCGACGGCGGGAGGGAGGTGGCCGGTCGCCGCGATATCGGCGTGCAGGGCGTGAAGGGGCAGGCCGGTCCCGGCAAGCGCGACAGCGGCGTACAGGCCCGGACCGAGCAGGAGCAGGGTGTCTTCGGGGCTCACAACCGCACGCAGACGCTCCAGATCCGCCGGACGCTCACCCAGGTTGCCGCTGATCAGATGCAGGGTCGCCATGTCAGAATCTCAGGATCGGGGCGTGGCGTGAAAACAGGTCCGCGAGTTCCGACCGGCTTACCAATTGCACCGGCAGAACAAGGTCTTCGGGATCCAGCCCGCGTGTTTCCAGGCTTTCGCGTTCGACATGGATCGCAGTCACGTCATACATCGGCAAGGCTTCCTGTTGCGCGGCCACGGACTTGGCGCCAACCCCGGCGGGCGCCTGGGGACCGACCAGTTGCCAGACGCCGTCGTCCAGGAACAGCACGGCCGGATCAAGTCCGAAAGCAGCCTGTACGAGCAAGGCGTCGAGCGTTTCCACGGCACCGACACCGTCAAACGGGGCGCGGTGCTGGATGAAGAGGGCAGGCATGGCGGTCATCCGGCAAAGGTCAGGCAGCGGTCGGCCTGGGTGATCATTTCGGTCATCAGCCCCAACCCGGCCAGCGTGAAGGCCGGGTGCAGGCTGTCGCCGTCCAGATGATGGCGGGCGGCATTACCGGCATCCGTCACGCCGCGCCGCATCGCAGCCGCGATGCAGACGGCCAGTTCGAGGCCGTGCGCGACGGCCAGTGTTTCCCAGTGTCCGGCCAGCGAGGCCTCATCCTGGCCGACCAGCCGCAGCCGGTTCGCCACCGACACGCCGTCGCCGTAAAAGAACAGCGACAGCGTATGTCCGGCGGACAGCATCGCCGAGGCCGCATGCAGCGCATGCCAGGCGTTGGGATGCTCCGGTGCGGCGGTAATTAACAAGACAATGTGCATGGACTTACTATCATCGCGGGCTGGCGCCTGCCCGGGCTACCGGGTAGGCTTGATCCTTTCCGGCAAGGCCGGAGCGGCAGGGCGGTCGGCATGCCGGCCCGTAATAATAACAAGGTTGAGGAGTCGTCATGCAGCCTTATTTGCTCAGTCTGGACCAGGGAACCACCAGTACCCGCGCCATCATTTTCAATCTGCAGGGGCAGCCGGTCGGAACGGCCCAGAAAGAGCTGAAGCAGTATTTCCCGGCGGACGGCTGGGTGGAGCACGATGCGGCCGAGATTGCCGAGTGCGCGCTCTGGGTGTGCCGCGAAGTCCTGCAGAAAACCGGCATCACCGCGCAGCAGATTGCCGCCATCGGCATTACCAACCAGCGCGAAACCACCGTGCTCTGGGATCGCAAGACCGGCCAGCCGCTGCACAAGGCGATTGTCTGGCAGGACCGTCGTACCGCCGATGCCTGCCTGCGCCTGAAGAACCGCGGGCATGAGGCCATGGTGACGGCAAAGACCGGCCTGTTGCTGGATCCGTATTTCTCCGCCACCAAATTGGCCTGGCTGCTGGATAACGTGGCCGGTGCGCGGGCCCGGGCCGCGAAGGGCGAACTGGCGTTCGGCACCATTGACACCTGGCTGGTCTGGCAACTGACCGGCGGCCGTCGTCATGCCACCGACGCCACCAACGCCGCGCGCACGCTGATTTTCAACATCCATACCCAGCAATGGGATGAGGAGCTGCTCCGCCTGTTCGATATCCCGGCGTCGTTATTGCCGGAGGTACTGGATTCCTCTGCCGACTTCGGCTGCACAGACAGCAGCCTTTTCGGGGCGCCCATTCCGATCGGCGGCGTGGCGGGCGACCAGCAGGCGGCGCTGATCGGTCAGGCCTGTTTCAAGCCGGGCATGGTCAAGAGCACGTACGGCACCGGCTGTTTCATGGTGATGAACACCGGCGAAGAAGCCATCCAGTCCACGCACCGCTTGCTGACGACGGTCGGATACCGTCTGAACGGGAAAGTGACCTACGCGCTGGAGGGCAGCATCTTCGTCGCGGGTGCAGCGGTGCAATGGCTGCGTGACGGCATCCAGCTGATCAAGCAGGCGGGGGACACCGAGGCGATCGCCGAGCAGACCATGGACAGTCGCGGCGTCTATCTGGTGCCGGCGTTTACCGGGCTGGGGGCCCCCTATTGGGACCCGCACGCGCGCGGCGCGATCTTCGGGCTGACCCGGGATACAGGGATCGGCGAGATTGTGATTGCCGGTCTTGAAGCAGTCTGTTTCCAGACCCGTGACCTCATGGAAGCCATGAAAAAGGATGGCGCGGGTCAATTGCAGGCGTTGCGCGTGGATGGCGGCATGGCGGTCAACAACTGGCTGATGCAGGCGCTGGCGGACATTGTCGGGGTTCGGGTGGATCGCCCTTCGGTGACGGAAACCACGGCGTTGGGCGTGGCCTGGCTTGCGGGTCTGCATGTCGGCAAGTTCGCATCACTTTCAGCCATCGCGGATCTCTGGCATTGCGAGCGGGAGTTTGTTCCGGCGATGCCGATAGACAAACGCGAAAAGATGTATTCGGGGTGGCTTGATGCGGTTCAGCGGGTATCGACCCGCCCGGTCACCTGAACACTCCAGAGGGAGCGGGGAGGGCTCCCTCAAGCCATGCTTATTGCCCGGTCTGATTGATGATGCATGCCGATCCGAGGTGGCTGCCGTTCGCGTCACTGACAAGCTGGCCCGCGCTGGACATTCCCAAGGTGCTCACGCCATTGACGACCGTGGTCTCGAAAGCGGCATAAGTCGCGGTAGTCGCGGCATTGCCGTTGCTGGCAATGATCATGACACCGGTCAGTACTTTGGCGGCGTTATACTGGCTGTAGACCATGTCGGTGTCTTCGCTGTTCAGTACGTCACTGCTGCTCACCGATCCGCCGACAGTCACTGCAATCGTGCCTGTCGCGTCGTCAAGCCGCACGGAACATGCCGTTTTGCCATCCAGCGCCACGCCGGTATAAGTGCCCTTGTAGGGCGTCAGTGTCGCCGGCCCGACATTGCTCGACGGCAGGACGGTCCCGGTACCGCCGGTCGAACCGTTCGACGTGCTGTCCTTGGGTTCAATGGAGGGGTCCACCGCATTGGAGACGCCGAACGCTGTAAACACGAAGTTGTTCATCAGCGAGAAAACGTCTGCATTGACGATAACGGGCTTGGTCGTCTCCAGTGTGTTGGCCGCGAGCTCATCCGCTGTCGCCGGTCGTGACAGGTGTGCATTCACATAATCGGTCAGCGCCTGCTTCATGGCGTTCTGGAGATTCGGCACGGTGCCTGCTTTCAGTGAGGCGTAAGCGCCAATCGGCGTGGCGACGCCGTCCAGTTTTCCGTCCAGCAGACCATCCTGGACATCGTTTGCGAGTTGCTGGGCAAAGGTCAGCGTGGGGGAAGGGACGCCGGCGCCCAGACGGATCCGCGCCATCTGGCTGGCGGCGGTCAGCCAGATGGCGTGACGGGCCGCGCCTTTCTGGCGAAGGGTCGTAATATCCAGGTTGGCGAAGTCGTTCAGTTGCCCGATGGCGGTGGGTGTCGTCAGAAGGCGGTTGCCGTAAGTGTCGGTGAAGTCAAACTTGTCGGCGATAAAATCGTTTGCCTCGATGACCCAGGCCTTGTTCAGGCCGCCGAGATGATGCATCGCGTAGGCTACGGCCGCGTTGGTGAGCGGCGTGACGGCAAAAGTCTCGCCGTCGCTGCTGACCAGCGTGGCGGCGCTGAGCGTGATGCCGGCCGGGTAAGGGCGCTCGGCCAGATCGGCTTCCTCGAAATAGGTGCTGGTGGCGGTGCCGATCACGTCGATCTTGATGGCGTCAACGGATGCGGGCAGGTTGAAGGTGGCCGTGCCTGTGGTCGATGTGTTGCCCATCGCGGTGAACTTGCCATCCAGGCTGGTGACTTTCACGTCGGCGTTGTAAACCTTGCCGAGGGCAGGGGCAATCGTGATCGTTTTGGGGCCGACAGTGACCGCGGTCGAGTTGTCATACGAATCGGTCGTGCCGGAAGAGCTGGAGGAGCCGCTTTTGCTGTTGCCGCACGCGGCAAGGGTCAGGGCAAGCATGGACAAGGCGATCGGCTTCAATCTCACAGTGGAACCCCGTGCGGATATCATGGATTGTTGTTGGACGTTATTATCCGGACATCTTAGCACAGACTGGGCACAGGGGAGGAATGCGGGTCCTGCCGCCCCTCCCGGGATTGTATAAAAGCTGTTATTGTCGCGACTCATTGTGAGACAGGATGCCAATGTGATTCTGCTGACCGGCGGGGCCGGCTATATCGGTTCCCATGCCGCGCTGGAGTTCCTCCGCGCCGGCTATTCGATCGTTGTTCTGGACAACTTTTCCAACAGCCATTTCGAGGCCGTCACGCGAACGCGCGAACTGGCAGGCGTGGATTTCCCTGTCGTGCGCGGCGACATCCGCGATAGCGATGGCCTGGACCGGCTCTTTCGCGATTATCCCATCGAGGCGGTCGTACATTTCGCGGGCCTGAAGGCGGTGGGCGAGTCGGTGGCTCAACCCTTGCGTTACTACGACAACAATGTCGCCGGCACGGTCAGGTTATTGCAGGCCATGGACCGGGCCGATGTCCGGCGTATCGTGTTCAGCTCCTCGGCCACGGTCTACGGTGAGCCGCACGCGGTGCCGATCCGCGAGGATTTCCCGCTCAGCGCGACCAACCCTTACGGGGCGAGCAAGCTGTTCATTGAAAACATGCTCAGGGATCTGCGCGCCGCCGATCCGCGTTGGCGTATCGCCTTGCTCCGTTATTTCAATCCGTCCGGCGCGCATCCCAGCGGACGCATCGGAGAGGATCCGCAAGGGATTCCGAATAACCTGATGCCCTACATCGCGCAGGTGGCTGCAGGGAAACTGGACAAGCTGCGGGTGTTTGGCGGGGATTATCCGACACCGGACGGCACCGGGGTCCGTGATTACATCCATGTGCTCGATCTGGTCGACGGGCATGTCAAGGCCATCCAATACCTGGAGGCGCACGATAAGCTGATCACGGTGAATCTGGGCACCGGGCGCGGCTACTCGGTGCTCGACATGCTCAAGGCTTTCGAGGCGGTGGCGGGCAAACCGATTCCCTACGAGATTGTCGGGCGCCGACCCGGCGACGTGCCGAGCTGCTATGCCGATCCCTCGCTGGCGCATTCCCTGCTCGGCTGGACGGCGCGCTACGATCAGGAGGCGATGTGCCGGGACATGTGGCGCTGGCAGTCCATGAATCCCAGAGGCTACAGCATGGACTGAACCTGCGGGTGGTTTACGCAGCCCCGCCGTGAGGGAGGGGCTGCCGGATCATTCGACCGTGCTGCCCTGGATCAGGAATTCCATCAGCGCTTTTTGCGCATGCAGCCGGTTTTCAGCTTCATCCCAGACCACCGCGCGCGGGTCATCCAGCATGTCTTCCGAAATCTCTTCGCCGCGATGCGCGGGCAGGCAGTGCATGAACACGGCGTCCGGTGAGGCCAGATCCATCAGGCGCGGATTGACCTGATAGGTAGCGAAGCGCCGCTTGCGGATGCTTTGCTCGGCTTCCTGGCCCATGCTGGTCCATACGTCGGTGGAAATCAGGTGGGCGCCGTCCACGGCGTCCTCGGCTGTCTTCACCAGCGTGGCGCAATGCTTGTACTGCTCCAGCAGTTCCGGGTCCGGTTCGAAACCGTAGGGGCAGGCGATCCGCATCTGGAAGCCGAGCTGATGCGCGGCGTGGATGTAGGAGTTGCACATGTTGTTGCCGTCGCCAACCCAGGCGAAGGTCTTGCCTTGCACGCTGCCGCGATGTTCGATGTAGGTTTGCAGGTCGGCCAGCAGCTGGCAGGGGTGGTGGTCGTCGGTCAGACCGTTGATGACCGGCACCCGCGAATGCGCGGCGAAGCGTTCGATGATGTCATGCGCGAAGGTACGGATCATCACGATGTCGACCATGCGCGAGATCACGCGGGCGGAGTCCTCGATGGGCTCGCCGCGTCCGAGCTGGGTGTCGCGCGGCGACAGGAAAATTGCCGAACCGCCGAACTGGGCCATGCCGGATTCGAAGGAAACGCGAGTGCGGGTGGACGACTTTTCGAAAATCATCCCCAGCACCTTGCCGCGGAAAGGTTCGTAGACCACGCCTTCGTTGCGCATCTTTTTCAGTTCGATGGCGCGGTTCAGGACCGTCATCAGGTCGGTCGGGCTCAAATCGAGCAATGTCAGGAAATGGCGGGCCGCCATTGTCGTTATCCTCGGGAATTCGTCCCGGCGTCCAGCGTGGACGCCGGGTCAGGGTCAGGCCAGGAAGCGGCGGACCAGCCGGGAAACCCGGCTCACGATCTCGTCGGCTTCTTCAGCGGTCAGGTTCAGGGCGGGCAACAGACGTACCACGCAATCCGCTGTCACGTTGATCAGCAGTTTTTCTTCATCGCGCGCTTGGGCAACCAGATCGCCGCAAGGCTTGGGCAGGCGCAGGCCGATCATCAGCCCGGCGCCGTTGATGCTGACCGGCAGGCCGGCCAGGGCTTCCGTGAAGCCGGCGCGCATGCGTTCGCCCATGACGCGCGCATTGTTGATCGCTCCCTTCTGCAGTTCCTGCACCACGGTCAGCGCCGCGCGGCAACCCAGCGGCGTGCCGCCATAGGTCGAGCCGTGGTTACCCGGCTTGAACAGGTGGGTCGCCTTGCCGCTGACCAGGCAGGCGCCGATCGGGAAACCGTTGCCCAGTCCCTTGGCGGTGGTCACCACATCCGGCGTGATGCCGGTGTGCTGGTACGCAAAGTAGGTTCCGGTACGGCCGTTGCCGGTCTGGATCTCGTCCAGCATCAGCAGCAGGTCGTGGCGGTCGCAGACGGCGCGCAGCTGCTCCAGGTAGGCGAAGCCGTCGCGCGGGGCGCGGATGCCGCCTTCGCCCTGGATCGGTTCGACCAGGATAGCGACGATGTTCGGATGGGCGGCAATCGCGGCCTCGACAGCGGGCACGTCGTCAAACGGAACGCGCACGAAACCTTGCACCAGCGGTTCGAAACCGATCTGCACCTTCTTGTTGCCGGTGGCCGACAGGGTGGCGAGGGTGCGGCCGTGGAAGGAATTTTCCATGACGATGACCGCCGGTTCGGCGACGTTCTTGCCGTGGCCGAACAGGCGGGCCAGCTTGATGGCGGCCTCGTTGGCCTCGGCGCCGGAGTTGCCGAAGAAGCAGAGTTCCATGCCGGACACGTCGCGCAGCGCCGCGCCCAGCGCTTCCTGCAGCGGCACCTGGTACAGGTTGGAGGTGTGCACGAGGGTGGCGGCCTGGTCGGCAATGGCCTGGGCGACCACCGGATGGGCGTGGCCGAGACCGCAGACGGCGATGCCGGTGAGGGCATCGAGATAGGCCGTGCCGTCGTCGGTGTAGAGCCAGGAGCCCTGGCCCCGCACAAAGGCGATGGGCTGGCGGGCGTAGGTGGGCATCAACGCGCTGGACATGGGGTACCTTGATCCGGAAACAGAAAAGCGAAAACGATCATCTTAACCAGAATGGGCATTGGCGGCAATTGGCGCTAGAATAGGGCCTGCCATTTCCCTGCAATAAAAGGTCGCTGCAATGGATACCGAATCCCTCATCAAGCAACAGATCGCCGAGAACCCGGTGCTGATCTACATGAAGGGCACCCCGCAATTCCCGCAATGCGGCTTCTCCGCCCGCGCCGTCGAGGCGCTGGTCCAGATCGGCGAGCCCTTCGCCTATGTGAACATCCTGGAAAACCCGGACATCCGTTCCACCCTGCCGCGCATCGCCAACTGGCCGACCTTCCCGCAACTGTGGGTGAAGGGCGAGCTGATCGGCGGTTGCGACATCATGATGGAAATGACCCAGAAGGGTGAGCTGGCGCCGATCGTGAAGGAAGCGACGAAGAAGGCCTGATCAGGTTGAGTCGTCAGAGTTAAAAAAGGCCATCGGATGATGGCCTTTTTTATGGTTCGTAGGGGCGCACTGCATGCGCCCTGTCGGCAGAACAGGACGGCAACTTAATGTTGCATTCCTGGTGCTCGGTAAAAAGGGCGCATGCAATGCGCCCCTACGACCTGAAGGACAGTTACCCCGCCAGCTTCTGCTTCAGCACATCATTCACCTGCGCCGGACTGGCCTTGCCTTTCGAGCGCTTCATCACTTCCCCGACAAAGAACCCGAACAGCTTGTCCTTGCCGCCGCGGTAATCCGCGACCTGCTGCGGATTCGCCGCGATCACCTCGTTGATGATTGCCTCGATCGCGCCGGAGTCCGTCACCGGCTTCAGGCCGTGCTTCTCGACCAGCGCGTCCGCGGATTCGCCGCCGCCTTCCAGCATCAGCGCGAAGACTTGCTTGGCGATCTTGCCGGTGATGGTGTTGTCGCCGATGCGGTTGATCAGGCCGCCCAGCTGCGCGGCGCTGACCGGAGACTCGGTGATGTCCTTCTCGGCCTTGTTCAGCGCACCGAGTAACTCCACCATGATCCAGTTCGAGGCCTGCTTGGCCTGCCCGTTGGCGGCCTTGACCGTTTCCTCGAAGAAATCCGCCAGCTCGCGTTCCGCCACCAGCACGCCCGCATCGTATTCCGGCAGGCCGTACTGTTCGATGAAGCGGGCCTTCTTGGCCACCGGCAGCTCGGGCAAGCGGGTGCGGATGTCCTCGATCTGCGCATCGGTGATCACCACCGGCAGCAGGTCGGGATCGGGGAAGTAGCGGTAGTCGTTGGCTTCTTCCTTGCTGCGCATGGCGCGGGTTTCATTCTTGTTCGGGTCGTACAGCACCGTGGATTGTACGATGCTGCGGCCCGATTCCAGTTCGTCGATCTGCCAGGCGATCTCGGCGTTGATCGCCTTCTCGATGAACTTGAAGGAATTGACGTTCTTGATCTCGCGGCGGGTGCCGAACTTCTCCTCGCCCTTGTAGCGGATGGACACGTTGCAGTCGCAGCGCATGGAGCCTTCGGCCATGTTGCCGTCGGAAATTCCGAGGTAGCGGATGATCGAGTGGATCGCCTTGACGTAGGCCACGGCTTCCTTGGCGGAGCGCATGTCCGGCTCGGAAACGATTTCCAGCAACGGCGTGCCGGCGCGGTTCAGGTCGATGCCCGACATGCCCGCGAAGTCTTCGTGCAGCGACTTGCCCGCGTCTTCTTCCAGATGGGCGCGGGTGATGCCGATGCGCTTGGTCACGCCCTTGTCGAGGGTGATGTCCAGATGGCCCTTGCCGACGATCGGCAGTTCGTACTGGGAAATCTGGTAGCCCTTGGGCAGATCCGGGTAGAAGTAGTTCTTGCGCGCGAACACGCTCTTGCGGCCGATCTCGGCGTCCACGCCCAGACCGAACTGGATGGCCTTGTTGACGGCCTCCTTGTTCAGCACCGGCAATACGCCGGGCATGCCGAGGTCAATCAGGCTGGCCTGGGTATTGGGCTCGGCCCCGAAGGTGGTGTCGCTGCCCGAGAAAATCTTGCTCTTGGTGTTCAGCTGGACATGAATTTCCAGCCCGATGACGGTTTCCCACATGAAACCCGCTCCTCACTCTGTTCGTTCTCGTTTCCCGACCGGTCTGCGCGG
>JAYRMT010000082.1:0-12758 GCA_041912575.1 Fluviicoccus sp.
ATCCACCCATACGGGGAGTGACGACCATGATGAAGAAGATGCTGGCTGCAACCGCACTGATCGGCGCCGCGATGACCGCCAATTCCGCAAGCGCTTTCTGCCTGTTCAACTGCAACTACACCCAGACCAAGTACCCGATCGTGCTGGCTCCCGGTGTGCTCGGCTTCGACAAGCTGGTCGGCTTCGTGGATTACTGGTACGCCATCCCCGGCGCGCTGCGCGACGGCGGCGCCAAGGTCTACACGACGTCCGCATCCGCCTTCAACAGCTCCGAGGTGCGCGGCGAGCAACTGCTGTCGCAAGTCCAGACCATCCTCGCCATCACCGGCGCGCAAAAGGTCAACCTGATCGGCCACAGCCACGGCGGTTTCTCCGTGCGTTATGTTGCTGACGCCATCCCGACCCGCGTGGCTTCCCTGACCCTGGCGCACAGCCCGGCCAAGGGTGCACCGGCCGCTGACCTGATCCGCAAGGTCGCCCCGGCGGGCACCTTCAGCAGTTCCGTGATCAACAGCGTGATGTCCGCCGTGTCCGGCTTCATCACTTTCCTGGCGGGCAACAGCTATACCGAAAACTTCATGGCCAGCATGGATTCGCTGACCACCTCCGGTGCCGCCGCGTTCAACGCCAAGCACCCGAACGGCCTGCCGACGACATCGTGCGGCGAGGGCGCCTACACGGCGAACGGTATCCGCAATTACTCGTGGTCCGGCACATCGGCGGTCACTAACATCCTTGACCCGCTGGATGCCTTCTTCGGCCTGATGAGCCTGGCAGGCAAGGAAGCCAACGACGGTCTGGTCGGCCGTTGCTCCAGCCACTTCGGCCAGGTGCTGCGCGACAACTACCCGTGGAACCATGGCGACGCCATCAACCAGCTGTTCGGCATTCGCGGTCTCTTTACCCCGGCCCCGACGGATGTGTTCCGCGAGCAGGCCAACCGTCTGAAGAACGCCGGTCTCTGATCGCGCGTCAATCGTAACAACAAGGGCGGCTTCGGTCGCCCTTGGCTTTTCAGGGGGTAACGCAATGCCGCTGGCATCGACCGAAAGCCCCTGTTATTGTACGCGGCGGCTTCCGGGAGGAAGACCGCACATGCCGTGTCATGGAGAATAATAACGATGCAGAAAAAGGCTACCCTTGCCCTGGTCGGGCTTTTGCTGGTGTTCGTCGCCGTTGTCCTCTGGGTGGCGCGCGACAAGTCCGCTTCCACAGAATCCGCCCTGCCGGGCCCCGGCACCGCCGACAGCAAGGCCATGGTGACCCAGGCGCTGGCGCAGTCCAAATCCGCCGCAGGCCGTTTCACCACCGGGCTGGAAGGCATTCCCAAATCCCTCCGGGATACCGAGGTCGACGGCGAGCTGGCCGTTGATGAGAACGGCAATCTCAAGATTACGCGCGGTGTCCGCCAGACCTTCGACTATTTCCTCTCCGCGATCGGAGAGGAGGACCTGGCGACCATCCTCGCGCGCATTCGCGCCTATATCCGTCATAAGTTGCCCGCCAAGGCCGCCGCGCAGGCTGAACAACTGCTGGAGTCCTACATCGCTTACCGCGAGGGTCTGGGGCACTTGCCGCAGATCCAGGGCGATCCGACCCAGAACATAGCCTCCGTGCGCCAGCAGAAGCAGCAGGTGCAGGCGCTGCGCACCCAGTACTTCAGCCGCGAGGTGATCGACGCCTTTTTCGGTGATGAAGATGCCTATGACAATTACACGCTGGCCCGCATCGAGATCATGCAGGACAAGAGCCTTAGCGCCACGGAAAAGGCGAAGCGTTCGGCGGCCCTGCTGGATACCCTGCCGCCCGCCCTCAAGGAAAGCGTGAAGACGCTGAACCAGTATCAGGAGCTGAAGTCGCTGGAACAGGACTGGAAATCCCGCAACGGCTCCCCGCAGGAGTTGCATGCGATTCGCGAACAGTTGGTTGGCCCGGAAGCCACCGAGCGGCTGGAAGCGCTGGACAAGGAGCGCTCGGAATGGGACAACCGGATGCAGGATTATCTGCAGAAGCGGGATGAAATCCTGAAAAATACGGCCTTGAGCGAGGATGACCGCCAGAAGCAGGTCACGACCCTGCGGCAACAGCGGTTCAACCAGCAGGAACAAGTCCGCGTGGATGCGCTCGAACGCATTCACGATCAGGGGCTGACCGTACCGGATTGAACGTCCGATCAGGCCATAAAAAAACCACCGCAAGGTGGTTTTTTTATGGCCTGATCAGCTCAGAAACGCCACTCAGACAGGCGTATGCCGTTTTCATCCGCCACCCCGACCACAGCGGTCCCGTCGTCTTCACGCCAGTCTCCCAGCACGATCCGTCGGGCGGGGCGCCCGGCCAGTTCGAAGTCATGGACTGCGGGGCGGTGGGTATGACCGTGAAGCATGCAGGTCACGCCCTGGGTCAGCATGGCTTCCGCCACGGCTTCCGGCGTCACATCCATGATGTTTTCCGGCTTGTTGCTGTTCATCATCCGGCTTTGCGCGCGCCACTGCTCGGCAATCTGTACCCGCTCGGCCAGCGGCTTCGCCAGCATGCCGCGCTGCCAGGCGGCCGTGCGACTTTGCAGACGGAAAGCCATGAATTTCTCGTCGCGGGTACAGAGTGCGTCACCGTGCTCGATCAGCAGGGGAAGACCGTAACAGTCGATGACCTGGCGCTCGGGCAGAAGAAATCCGCGACAGGAACGCACGAACTCTTCGCCGATCAGGAAGTCACGGTTGCCGTGGACGAAATAGACCGCCGCGCCGTGCGCGCTCAGGGAAGCGAACGCATCAATCACGGCGCGGTTGTAGTCGTTGTCGTTGTCATCGCCGACCCAGGCTTCGAACAGGTCGCCCAGCACGTACAGCGCTTCGATATTGCCGCGCAGGTGCCGGACGAGGGCGTGCAAGCCCTCGGTGACACGCGGCAGATCCGGGCTGAGGTGCAGGTCGGAGATGAACCAGGTCGGCTTCATGACGCGAGCTTACTCCCCGATCACTTCGGCGGTTTCGATGATGACCGGCTTCAACGGCACATCGGAATACATGCTGACCCGGCCGGTCGGCACGGCCTTGATCTTCTCGACCACATCCATGCCCTGGGTGACCTTGCCGAACACGGCGTAGCCCCAGCCCTGCACGCTCTTGCTGGTGTAGTTGAGAAAGCTGTTGCTCTTGACGTTGATGAAGAACTGGGCGCTGGCGGAGTGCGGATCCTGGGTGCGGGCCATGGCGATGGTGCCGACATCGTTGGTCAGGCCGTTGTCGGCCTCGTTCTCGATCGGTGCGTTGGTCGGCTTCTGCTTCATGTCCTGGGTGAAACCGCCGCCCTGGATCATGAAACCGTCGATCACGCGGTGGAAAATGGTGCCGTTGTAGTGGCCGCTGCGCACGTAGGCGACGAAATTGGCGACGGTCTTGGGAGCCTTTTCGGCGTTGAGGTCGAGGACAATGCGGCCGTAGTTGGTATTCAGGGCGACTTGCATGGGGACAGTTCCGTTATTGGCAGTGAAAGCTTGAGGCCGTCTGGCGCACGCGCTAGACTGGCCGTTTTTGCTGGCCCCTAATCATAGAGCCAGAAAACCTGCTTGTCATGCGAGTTGCGAGCCTTCATGGAACCCAAAGATTTCATCCGCGCCCAGGTGGTCGACGACCTGGCGAGCGGTAAACATTCCCGCATCATCACCCGCTTTCCGCCCGAGCCCAACGGCTACCTGCACATCGGTCACGCCAAGTCGATCTGCCTGAATTTCGGCGTGGCGCTGGAGGCGGGCGGCGAGTGCAACCTGCGATTCGATGACACCAACCCCGAAAAGGAAGAGCAGGAATACATCGACGCGATCCAGCGGGACGTGCGTTGGCTCGGGTTTGCCTGGTCCGGCAACGTGCGGTACGCCTCGGACTATTTCGGCGCGCTGCATGATTATGCCGTGCAACTGATCCGCGCGGGCAAGGCCTACGTGGACTCCCAGAGCGCCGAGGAAATCCGCCGCAATCGCGGCACGCTGGTCGAGCCGGGCGTGAATTCCCCCTATCGTGATCGCAGCGTCGAGGAAAACCTCGATATGTTCGCCCGCATGCGCGCGGGGGAATTCGACGAAGGCCAGTGCGTCCTGCGCGCGAAGATAGACATGGGCTCCGGGAATATCAACCTGCGCGATCCGGTGATCTACCGCATCAAGAAGGCGACCCATCACCAGACCGGCGACGCTTGGTGCATCTACCCGATGTACGACTACACCCATCCCATTTCCGATGCGATGGAGTCCATCACCCATTCGCTGTGCACGCTGGAGTTCGAGGACCACCGCCCGTTCTACGACTGGCTGCTGGACACGCTGGACACGCCCGCGCACCCGCAACAGATCGAGTTCGCCCGCCTGAACCTGAACTATACGGTGACCAGCAAGCGCAAGCTGAAAAAGCTGGTCGATGAGAAGTTCGTGGACGGCTGGGACGATCCGCGCATGCCGACCATCGCCGGTTTGCGCCGGCGCGGCTATACGCCGGAGTCGCTGCGTGATTTCTGCGACCGTATCGGCATCACCAAGAGCGACGGCGTGGTGGATTTCGGCCTGCTGGAATTCTGCATCCGCAATCACCTGGAGCACACTGCACCGCGCGCCATGGCGGTGCTGAAGCCGTTGAAGGTGGTCATCACCAACGGTCCGGAGACGCCGCAAATCCTGTCTTCCGCGCGCCACCCGAATCTGCCGGAGCTGGGCGAGCGCGAGATTCCCTTCACCCGGGAAATCTTCATCGACGCCGAAGACTTCAGCGAGAACCCGCCCAAGGGTTACAAGCGCCTGGTGCCTGGCGGCGAGGTGCGCCTTCGCCACAGCTACGTGATCCGTTGCGACGACGTCATCAAGGATGCGGAAGGGAACGTGACTGAACTGCGTTGCAGCCTGGACCCCGACACCTTGGGCAAGAATCCGGAAGGTCGCAAGGTGAAGGGCGTGATCCAGTGGGTTTCCGTGTCACATGGCGTGCCGGCGGAAGTGCGCCTCTACGACCGGTTGTTCACCCAAGCAGATCCGGAAGCGGGCGAGAACTTTCTGGACTGCATCAATCCCGCCGCGCTGCAGGTCACGCAGGCGGTGGTCGAGCCGTCGCTGGCGTCCGCGCGACCGGAGGAACGCTTCCAGTTCGAGCGCGAAGGCTACTTCGTGGCGGACCTGAAAGACTGCAAGGACGGTCGACTGGTGTTCAACCGGACGGTCGGTTTGCGGGATTCGTGGGGCGGCGGTCACTGAGTCGAAACCGGTAAAACCCAGTCCCGGGTCTAGGTCCGCATCCTTAGGACGCCACCATGTCAAGGTGGCGTCCTCTTCAGCGAGACAGTGACTGTGTGCAAACGGATTTCGGGCAATTGCTCCGGAAATAAAAAACGCCCCGTCATGGCAACATGCGGGGCGTTATGAATTCAGAGTCCGGAGGGATCAGGCGACCTGGACGGGGATGGCGTTGGCGCTATGGCTGACGGTGTTGTCGGCGTTGCAGTACACCAGACGCGGCTTGAAGTTCAGCAGCTCGTTGGCATTGTAGTTGGCGTAGGCGCAGATGATGACGCGGTCGCCCGGACGGGCCTTGTGCGCGGCGGCGCCGTTCACGGAAATCATCTGGGAGCCGGCTTCGGCGCGGATGGCGTAGGTGGTGAAACGTTCGCCATTGGTCACGTTGTAGATCTGGATTTGCTCGTATTCGAGGATGCCCGCCAGGTCGAGCAGATTGCCGTCAATGGCGCAGGAGCCTTCATAATCCAGTTCGGCATGGGTCACACAAGCGCGGTGCAGTTTGGCTTTAAGCATGGTGCATTGCATGGCGGGGCCTCCGGTCGGGGGTTCGCGGGCTGGGACGCGTCTTGCAGGGCAAAACGGCGGCCATTGTGCCGCAATCGGCGTTCAGGTTCAATCGTTCCGGCGTCAAAAAACAGGACGACCGTACAGTATCAAACCGGAACATCGACGTTCAGGTTGTCGATCAGGCGCGTCTTGCCGAGCCGCGCCGCCAGCAAAATCACCAGCTCGCGGTCACCCGGCTCAGGAAGCAGCAGGTCGGACCGGCGGCGAATTTCCACATAGTCTGGCTCAAATCCCGATTTTTGCAAGTGCAGCCGGGCGGCATCGGCGAGCATGGCGTATTCGCGCTGACCGTAGGTGATGGCGTCACGCAACTGGCAGAGCGTGCGGTACAGCATGGGCGCTTGCTGTCGCTCTTCCGGCGACAGGTAGCCGTTGCGGGAACTGAGCGCGAGGCCGTCCTCGGCGCGGGCGGTCGGCACGCCGACAATCTCGATCGGGAAGTCGAGTTCGCGTGTCATCCGCCGCACGATGGCCAGTTGCTGGAAGTCTTTCTCGCCGAAGAACGCCATGTCCGGCTGGACGATGTTGAACAGCTTGCTGACCACGGTGCTGACGCCGTCAAAATGGCCGGGACGGTGCGCGCCGCAGAGTTCCTTGCCCAGTTCGGCGACATGAACCGACGTGGTCTGGTTGCGACCGTTGGCGTACATTTCCTGCGCGGCGGGGGCGAACAACAGGTCGCAGGCCGCTTCGGTCAGCAGCCGGGCATCCTCTTCCAGGGTGCGCGGATAGCTGCCGAAATCTTCGTTCGCCCCGAACTGGGTCGGGTTGACGAACACGCTGGCGACCACGATATCGCAGCGCGCGCGCGCTGCATGGATCAGCGAAATGTGTCCGGCATGGAGGTTGCCCATGGTCGGGACAAAGCCGATGCGCTTGCCGTCGCGGCGCGCCTGGCGCAGGGCGTCGCGGACACCCTGGATCGTATGTTCGGTTTTCATCGCGTGCGGAGCTCCGGCTTAGTGTTCGAAGCCGTGTTCCGGGGCGGGGTAGGCGCCGGATTTCACGTCCTGGACATAGGCGGCAAAGGCGGCTTCAATGCTGTCGCGGCCTTGCAGGTAATTCTTGGCGAAACGGGCGGGCTTGCCTTGATAGAGGCCGAGCATGTCATGCACCACCAGCACCTGACCGTCGCAATGCGGGCCCGCGCCGATCCCCACAACAGGGATCGTCACGGCTTCGGTCACTTGCCGGGCGACCGGCGTCGGCACGCATTCCAGCAGCAGTAACGCCGCCCCGGCCGCTTCCAGCGCGCGCGCATCGTCGATCATGCGCCGGGCGGCTTCCTCGCCGCGTCCCTGAACCTTGTAGCCCCCGAAAACGTTGACCGATTGCGGCGTCAGCCCCATGTGCACGCAAGAAGGAATGCCGCCGCGCGCCAGTTGCCGCACGGTGTCGACCAGCCAGCCCGCGCCTTCCAGCTTGACCGCGTGCGCGCCGGCCTGCATCAGGCGGGCGGCGTTGCGTAGCGCATCCGTGTCGGTGGCGTAGGACATGAAGGGCATGTCCGCCAGGAGGAGGGCTCCGGCATTGCCGCGCGCGACGCAACGAGTATGGTAGGCCATGTCGTCCATGGTGACCGGTATCGTGGAGTCATTCCCTTGCAGCACCATGCCCAGCGAGTCGCCGACCAGCAGGCATTCCACCCCGGCGCGGTTCATGACCTGCGCGAACATGGCGTCGTAGCAGGTGGTCATGGAAAACTTTTCCCCGCGCTGCTTGAGCTGGCGGAGGGTGGTGAGGGATACGGGCATGAAGCACCTCGTCGTGGGCTAGCGGGAGCGCCACCAGTCGCTGTCCGCGACGACCGACAGCCCGGCCGGCTCGGTGGCGGCCTGTAGGCTAGCGAGTTTTGTCCCGTTTGGCAAAGCCAGGGCGGGATCCAGGTCCAGCAACGGCTGGATGACGAAGGCGCGATTGACCAGTTCGGGATGCGGTACGGTCAGGTCCGTTGAACGGATTTCATCCGCTTCGAAGAGGAGCAGGTCGAGGTCCAGCAGGCGCGGGCCCCAGCGTTCCGCACGCACGCGACCGGCGGCATTCTCTATGGCCTGAAGCGCCCGGAGCAGGCTGTGCGGCGTGAGGTCGGTGCGCAACCGGACGGCAGCATTGGCGTAATCAGGCTGGCCTGCCGGGCCGATCGGGGCGCTGCGGTACAGCCGCGAAACCGCGTCCAGCGCCAGCGCGGGATGCGTGTCCAGCGCCGCAACCGCCATGATCAGTTGCCGGTCCGGTTCGCCGAGGTTGGCGCCCAGACCGATCCAGGCGGTAAAGGTCATGCCTCGCCGGACTCCCCGGGGACGGCTTCGGCCGCCAGGTCCGCCGTAGCGGCGGGTTGGCGGCCGCCCTTGGGTTTGCGCGCCGGACGGTCCAGCTGGCGCAACATGCTTTCGCGCAGGTCGTCATCGGCTTCCTGATAACGGTGCCACCAGTCGCCCATGCCCTGGGTCTGGGTATCGCCGGTTTGCTCGCGCAGCCACAGGAAATCGAAGGCCGCTCGGAAACGCGGATTCGCCAGCAGTGCAGGCACGAGGCGTCCACGCGGGCGTTGCAGGCGCGGTTGCAGTTCCCAGATGTCGCGGATGGTCTGCGAGATATGCTTGGGCAGGGCGGTGCGCTGGTATTGACGTCCCATCACCTTGATCGCCGCCTGCTGCCAGGCGGGAACCAGGGCCTCGCCGTTGTCGAGCATGCGTTTGACCTCGTACTGATGCCAGTCCCACATCAGCACGGCGTAGAAGAAGGCCGGGTTGACCGATTTGCCTTGGCGCAGGCGTTCGTCGGTATTGCGCGCGGCGAGCATCACCAGCGGCGACGGTTGGCGGCTGTCCCGCAGGTGCGGGAAAAGTTGACCGAGCAGTCCGGCGTACAATAGCCCGGGAATCAGCACTTCCAGATGGCCGCAGGAGAACAGCTTCAGGCTTTCATCGTAGAGCCGGTGGTGGGAAATGCCGCCCAGCATGGGCGCCAGGCTGCGGATCGGCGCGGCGGTCGCGGGCTCCAGGTTGAAGCCCAGCTTGGCGGCGAAGCGCAGGGCGCGCAACATGCGTACCGGATCCTCCCGGTAACGCTCGGCCGGATCGTGGCCGATCATGCGCAACTGGCGGTTCTTGAGATCCGGCATCCCGCCGCAGAAGTCCAGGATGACTTCGTCGACCGGGTCGTAATAGAGCGAATTGATGGAGAAGTCACGCCGCATCGCGTCCTGGTCAATGCGGCCCCAGACGTTGTCGCGGACGATGACGCCATGCGAGGACACTTCACCGTGATGGGTGCTTTCATGATGCGGCGCGCGGAAGGTCGCGACCTCGATCATCTGCCGGTTGTGATAAACGTGCGCCAGCAGGAAGCGACGACCGATGATCTGGCACTGGCGACCGAAGACCTGCTTGATCTGTTCCGGCGTCGCATCGGTAGCGACATCGAAATCCTTGGGGTGCAGGTCGAGCAGGGAGTCGCGGACGCCGCCGCCGACAATGTAGGCATGGTATCCCGCGTCATGCAATCCGCGCGTGATAGCGCGGGCCGCCTCGCTGAAATCGGCGGGGTTCAGGCCGACCTCGCGCGCCTGGTAAATCACCGGCTGTATGGGAGTCTGGGTGGTCATGTAGGGTTTGTCAGGGTTTCAGTTCAGGGGCCCGCGCGGGGCGCGCCGTGTGTTCAGGGACTTTCCCGGCCGTGTTCCGGAAAGTTCCTTGCAATCATAGCAATTTTTGATCGTTCGTAGGCAGGGGATTGGCGGCGGGTGACCGAACAGGAGCGCGGGGACCGGAGTCCCCGCGTGCGCTGAGTTTAACCTCATTATTGTTTTTGTTGGCCGTGTTCTTGTTGTTGTCGCTTTCATTCCGTGTCCGACGTGGCGATGGATTGTCGCGTCAGTCTACGGTCAGGGATGGCTTTATGATTGTTGTTGCCATCAGTCAGTTATCAGGACGGTCTTGCTCTTGTTGTTACCGTCTTCGCGCCTTGCCGGAACATCCGGTTCAACGGGGCTTGGCTTTGGCCGCTCTGTTCTTCTTGTGGATTCTTCTTGTTATCTGGGCTGTGCGCTGGTTTTTGTTCTGTGCGCAATGAATATACTGCAGAAGTCATGCCAACTTTTGATGGCTTGCAGTAAGACTATAAAAAACAGGTGATTATGGGAAATCATCATGGACAGAGGGCAGGGGTCTGGCGCAGGAAGTAACAGCCCGACAACGTTACGGTAACGCAAGTGTGTCGTTGGGTAACACACCGGTTACATCGGTAACAGGCGCGACACACGGTAGCACCGGGCTCAGCTCTCGTTGTCGGGGCCACCGGACGCAGAGGCGCGACGGCGGGGAATGCCCAGCCGCTGACGGCGTTCCCAGAGTGATTTGCGGCTGATACCCAGCTTGCGCGCGAGTTCGGTTTCCGACATCTGTTCCTGGTGGGCGAGCACGAAACTCTGGAAGTAATCTTCCAGAGACAATCCGGCCGGTGGCTCCATGGGATCGGAGACGGGACTCGGCGCGCCCGGCGAGGGCGTTTCCAGATGGATCGGAACATGCAGGGTCGGGACTTCATTCTCGATACCGAGCAGGTCCGGGGTGATTTCATCGTCGTCAGCCAGGATGACCGCGCGTTCGATGGCGTTTTCCAGCTCGCGAACGTTCCCCGGCCATTTGTAGGCGAGCATGGCCTGCAGGCTGTCGGCATGGAAGCGCAGCGGCGTGACGTTCAGTCGTTCACAGGTTTTGCCCAGCAGGAATTCAGCAATCTCGACGATATCCTGACCGCGCTCCCGAAGCGGCGGCAACATCAGCTCGACCACGTTCAGGCGGTAGTACAGGTCTTCACGGAAACGGCCTTCCGCCGCCAGTTGCTTGAGGTTGCGGTGCGTGGCCGCCACCAGCCGCACATCGACGGAGCGGGTCTGGGTCGCGCCCAGGCGCCGGACTTCCTTTTCCTGAAGCAGACGCAGCAGGCGGGCCTGCGCTTCCAGCGGCAATTCGCCGATCTCGTCGAGAAACAGCGTGCCGCCGTCCGCCGCTTCGACCAGCCCCTTGCGCTGGGTGTTCGCGCCGGTGAACGCGCCTTTTTCATAGCCGAACAATTCGGCCTCGATCAGCGATTCCGGGATGGCGGCGCAGTTCACGGAAATCAGCGCCTGATCCTTGCGCGGGCTCTGCTGGTGCAGGGCGCGGGCAACCAGTTCCTTGCCGGTGCCGGATTCGCCGCGAACCAGCACGGTGGAGGACATCGGCGCCACCTTGCTGATGCGCCGGAACAGCTCCTGCATCGGGGCGCAACTGCCGATGATCCCGGTGGCCGGGACTTCCACCTGCTGCTTGAGCACGGCGTTCTGCTGCGTCAGTTGCTGCTCCCGGAGGATACGGGCCACGCTCATCAGCATTTCGTCATGGTCGAAAGGCTTGGAGATGTAATCCACGGCGCCTTGTTTCATGGCGTCGACCGCCGATTTGAGCGTGCCGAAGCTGGTCATGATCAGCACCGGCGCGGGTCGGGCCAGTTCGATCAGCGCGGTGCCCGGTTCGCCCGGCAAGCGCAGGTCGGTAATCACCAGGTCGAATTCGTCCAGACGAAAGCTGTCCTTCGCCTCGCGCACCGACGCGGCTTCACTCACCCGGTAGCCGTTGCGCTCCAGCAGGCGCTTGAGGCTGCTGCGGATGAGGGCTTCATCTTCCACGACGAGCAGGTGCTTCACGGGCGGGATTCTCCTGGCGGTTTCATTCCGGACTGGCCGGCAAGGTAATCTGGACAATGACGCCGCGCCCCTGATCGTAGTCGGCCTTGTCCATGAGCTGGATTTTACCACCATGTTCGCCAATGATGCCGTGCACCAGCGCCAAACCGAGACCGGTGCCCTTTCCGGTTTCCTTGGTGGTGACGAAGGGTTCGAACAGGTTGTCGCGGATTTCGCCGCCGGGCAGTCCGTGACCGAAATCCTCGACTTCGATATGGATCATCGGGCCCTGCGGGCGAGCTTCGACCAGGATGTGGCTGCCGGGCGGACTGGCGTCGCGCGCGTTGCTGAGCAGGTTGATGAACACTTGGGTCAGTCGCTGCGGGTTGGCCCGGACGATCAGGCTTTCCGGTACGAAATTGTCGAAATGGTGTTCCTTGTTGCCGGTCAGGTTCAGCAGCTGGATCGACTCGTTGACGACATGGAAGAGATTGACCGGCCCGTAGGTATAAGTGACCTGCTGGTCGGCGCGCGCGAAGCCGACCAGCGATTTCACGATCTCGTTGACCCGTTTGGTCTGGGTCAGTATCTGCGTACTGGCCTCGCGGATTTCCGGGTCTTCGGACTCGGCCTTGAGGTTCTGCGCGAGGCAGGCGATGCCGGTAATCGGGTTGCCGATTTCGTGCGCGACGCCGGCGGCCAGACGACCGATGGCGGCGAGGCGTTCGTTGTGGGCGAGCTGGGCTTCCAGACGTTCCAATTCGGTCACGTCCTCCAGCACGATCACCTGGCTGCCGCCCATGTCTTCCGCATGCGCCTCTTCGCCGATGAACGCGCGGTGCAGGTTGATGCGGCGCTGCATGCCGTGGCTGACCACTTCCTGGTTGTAGAGCTGGACGCTGGGGCTGTGCAGGAAGTCGTTGAGCAGTTGCTGCCAGGGTTCCGGCAGGTTGCCGAGGCGTGAGCCGATCACATCCTCGTCATAGATGCCGGTCATGTCCATCAGGGCGCGGTTCCAGCTCAGGATTTCCAGGTCGCGTCCCAGCGAGCACACCCCGATAGGCAGATCGTACAGCGTCTGGCGGTGGAAGCGGCGCAGGGCATCCAGCTCCGCCGCGAGGCCGGACAGCTTGTGCCGGTATTCCTCCAGCCGGGATTCGATGTAGTGGATATCCTCGCCGCCGGCATTTTCGGGCCGGATCTGGTATGGCAGGTGCGCATCAAGGATTTCATGGGCGACCG
>JAYRMT010000083.1:0-12725 GCA_041912575.1 Fluviicoccus sp.
ACGCCCTGGATGATCGCCACGCGGTAGGTTTCCAGATGGTCCGGGGTTTTCAGGCGGTGGAATTCGCTGCGCAGGCAGTCCCACACCGCCTGACGGGAGGCGGGCAGGTCGGTGCCGCCCAGCGCCTCGCCTACGCGAGTGAATTCGCGGTAGAAGCGTTCGATGCCCTGCGCGTCCAGCGGGTCGGGGTGATATTTCTCGTGCGCGGTGGCGAAGGCCCAGGCGAGGGTGGCGTAGTTCCAGCGGAAGGTGTGCGGGTTGTCCGCGTCATAGACCAGCCCGCCTGCGCCGGTCCCCTTGACCTGATGGTGCATGCCGCTGACCACGCGGCACAGTCGCTCCGCCACCTCGGTCGGGCCGAAGCAGGTGCCCATGAAGAAGCTCATGGTGTGACCCTTGCGCACCTGGTTGCCGCGCACGCTCATGCGCCCGGTGGAGCGGCCCTGTGCGTCGCGCGTCCACACCCGCGAGTGGTCGTTGTTGGCGGCTTCGGTTTCCGGGTAGGTGGACTCGATGGCCGCCGCCGCGCCCAGCGCCAGCAGCGTCACCTGCTGGTGGCTGAATACCCGCCACATCGCGCTGCCCGGCCCGAACCAGCCGCGATCCCCGGCCGGGGCGTCGAAGCGCACGCCGGGGAAATAGTGGCGGCGCACTTCGACCTGATAGAGCTTGTCGAAGAAGTCGGCGAGGGGATGGCGCAGGGAGTTCATGGCGGGCTCCGTTCTTATTACATTTTGTAAGTTACGAATTGTAAGTTACTCTGGCCGGGCCGCGCCGACAAGGGGGAGTGATGAAAAAAGAAACCGCGCCGCGCCCGCGCATGAGCGCCGCCGAACGCCGCGAGCAGATCCTCGACGTGGCGCGGCGGCTGGCGGATACCGAGGGCTTCCGCGCCGTGACCATCGAACGGGTGGCCGCCGAGGCCGGGGTGACGCGCACCTTGGTGTACCAGCAGTTCACCACCTTGTCCGGCCTGCTGGTGGCGCTGGTGGACCGCGAGCACGCCCGCGCCAGCCATGCCTTCCTGATTGCGGTGATGCCGACCGCCGCCGATCCGCAGGACCGTTTCCTGTCCGCGATGGCGGGCATTTTGCGCGCGGTGGACGCCGATCCCGCGACCTGGCGGATGTTCCTGATGCCGTCGGAGGGCGGGCCGCCGGAGTTGTACGAGCGGCTGAAGCAGGGGAGGGATCTGACGCGGCAGTATTTTGCGGGGCTGTTCGCGTCGCTGGCGCCGGATACGCGCTTGCATACGAGTCCGGACCCGGAGTTGACGGTGCATCTGATGCACATTATCGGGGATGAGCTGGTGAAGTTGCGGTTGAGGGATCCGGCGGGGTATCCGGTGGAGCGTTTGCTGGCGCAGTTCCGGTGGATTGTGGGGGAGGCGTTGGGGAGACGGGACGTTACTTGAGTTCGTACCAGACCCCGCGCCCGCTACCATGCTGATTCAAGTGTCCCCGTTCAACCAGATTGCGGAAATGCTGTTTGAGCGTATTTCGGCTGGCCCCGGTCAGCCGGATCGCATCGCCGATCGTGATGCGTCCGTGCTCGCGGGCAAATTCGACGATGTGCAGCGACAGTTCGGGCAAGCTGGCCAGGACAATTTTCTCGCGCTCAACCTTTTTCTCCAGGCGCCGGACCTGTTCCGCCAGCGATCGCAGGAAAAACACCAGCCAGGGCTGCCAGTCCGGCGCGTCGGTACGGATGGTGCCTTGGGTTTGGCGCAACGCCAGATAATAGGCCTCCTTGTTCTGCTCAATCACGCTTTCCAGCGAGCTGTAAGGCACATAGGTATAACCGGCCTGTATCAGCAGCAAGGTGGTCAATACCCGGCTGAGTCTGCCGTTGCCATCTTGGAACGGGTGAATTTCCAGAAAGACCACAACAAAGACGGCAATGATCAACAGGGGGTGCAGTTGTTCCCTTGCCTGCTCGTCGTTGATCCAGGCCGTCAATTCGGCCATCAGGCCTGGCGTATCAAATGGCGTGGCCGTTTCAAAGATGATGCCGATCTGCCTGCCGTTTTCATCAAACGCGGCGACGCTGTTGGAGTGGGTTTTGTATTGGCCCCGATGACGAACGTCCTTATCGCTATGCCGTAACAATATCTGGTGTAATTGCTTGATGTAGTTTTCGGTAAAGGGGATGTCCTGCCACGAACTGAACACCAAGTCCATCAATTCGGCGTATCCGGCGACTTCCTGTTCGTCGCGGGTGTCGAAGGACTGGATGGCCAGATTGGAGAGCAGGCGTTCTACTTCGCGGTCGCTGAGCTTGCTGCCTTCAATACGGGTGGAGGAGCCGATGCTTTCAATGGTGGCGACCCGTCGCAGTGCGGACAGCCTTTCTGGCGCAAGGGTTCCCAGCGCTCGCCATGCGCCTTTGAATTCGTCGATCCTGGCGATGAGCTTGAGGATCTCGGGGGTGATCTGAAGGGTGCGGGTCTGTAACATGCTACCAATGGTACACCCATTTACACCCATTTCAAGGGCTTGGCACCGTGGTTTGGGGGCAGTCCGTAGGTTGGGTTGAGGCACGAAGCCCAAAATTTTCATGCGGTTATGGTGCAGCATGTTGGGCTTGATCAGCCCAGCCTGCGCGAGCTGCAACGTCGTCACAATGATCTGCTTGTCCGCCATATCGCCGCGCTTCGGCAGGTTGTGCGTGACGTCAAGGAACGGCATCCGTTTCACATCCACGCCTGGGTCGTCTTGCCGGAGCATATCCATTGCGTTCTGGAGCTCCCGGAGGGTGACGCCGACTATGCGACGCGATGGCGGCTGATCAAGATGAACTTTTCTAAAACCTTGCCGGTGGTTGAACGGCGGAACGATGCCCGTCAGCGTCGGGGTGAGCGCGGCATCTGGCAACGCCGTTATTGGGAGCATGTGATCCGGAATGAGGCGGATTTTCAGGCGCATGTGGATTATGTGCATATCAATCCGTTGAAGCACGGTTATGTGGATCGGGTACAGGATTGGCCGTTTTCGACGTTTCACCGGCTTTGTCGCGATGGGGTTTATGCGGTGGATTGGACGGGTGGGATGGAGGGTTTGGTGGATGTGCCCGATGACGGGGGATGAATAGGAATCCGGCGCAATACGGATTGCGCCCTACGATTTCTGGTGAAGTTGCGCTTGCGCGGGGGGATCCGGCGGGGTATCCGGTGGAGCGCTTGCTGGCGCAGTTCCGGTGGATTGTGGGGGAGGCGTTGGGGAGACGGGAGGGGAATTCAGCTATGGTCGTACCGAAAGAGTAGGGCGCAATCCGTATTGCGCCGCATTACAGTGAGATATAGATGACGTTATGGTTGCGATAACAGGTATGGTGAAAAGATTAGCTCACACGAGTAATTCAGGTCATCATACTTATCGATCAGCATACTAGATATTTGAGATGGGTCGGTTGTACCCCAATAGTTATCTGAAATATCCAGCTTGTAGTTTGGGTCTGAAGCTCCCGAGTTGTCACAATAAACTTTAACCTGATTATCAAGTGTATTTTTTTTGAAAATAAGCCCTTTTGATAGATATATAGGCCTAATCCAGATGCTCATTGAGTTGGATTCAATAAATTTGTTATCCGAGAATATGATATCTTGGCTTGGGTCCAAGATAATGCCTTTGTGAGATCTAAAAATATTTCCTGTAATTATGCTTTTAAAGGAGCTTGAAATTGATGGGTAGTTAACGAGTGGCCCATAAGAGTCAATGAACTCGGAATTGTTAATAACTAGATTCCCAGAAGAGGAACCAAAGTTTGAGTTTTTGATTTTTGTATTAATTAAATTCAACTGACCCAAAAAATCCACTCCATTTACTCTTCCAGACTTCTGGGCAAAAACCACGTCGTTTGCTATAACCGGGTTATTAGTTGAACCCTCTAGGGTTAAACTCCCCCAAATCCCAAACTCCGGAGAATAACTTCCTTCATGGTAAAATGAAGATGTCGTCACAGGTACTTGCCTAACCTTTCCATAAAAAACAACGCCTTCCTGTATTTTCAGCTTGGAGCCATAAGGGATTTGCAGAATGCCATCTATTTGGTAAGGTGAGCCATCGATACTCCACACTACGTCACCCTCAATAACCCCCTTTACAAGAGTCATTTGTTTATTTACAACAATATTAACTTGGTCTCTGTGGTTGTTAAATTCAGCACTAACAACTGCAACACCTTCCCGAAGAGATGTGATCATGCCACTCCCATCAACACTGACAACAGTCTCATCCGAGGTAGACCAATTAACAGGTTGATTTATGCTGTGCCCCAAAAAATCAAAAACACCAAAGGCCAATTGCAGTTTCTCGCCTACATAAGAATTTAGTGAATCCTGTTGTATGTTTACCTCTTCAACCTTCGTCGCAGGGGAGTAGGAAATTTTCTTAATGCTCGATGTTCCTTTATACTTAAAGTCAACTGTGTAATAGCCAAATTTCTTCAGGTGGAATTCACCATCAGGACTTATGCTAGCGACATCTTTATTATCAATTGACCACTCGCCCAAGGAGCTTACATCCTTACTAACGCCATCACAGATGCAAACTGCTGTAATTTTGCTGGACTGACCAGGATTTAAATTGAAAAAATCAGCCGGTGCAGAGATGTCAATAGATGAAACTTTCTCAATAGGAGTTTGTGGACTATTTGATGTGGTTCCACCCCCACTTCCACCACCGCACGCTGAAGCTAGGAAAATAAACGCAAGCAAAAATCCTTTAACCAAGAAATCCATATGCCACCTTACTATCTAACACGTAAAGAACAACTATGTTGCTCAAAAAAAGAGCACGTAGGCGCTGCAAGCTACCTGAGTGTATCGTCGATGCAAAGAGCCTTCATGCTCTCATGATACGTTTTGAACGTATCAAAAATTTCAAACTCCTTGCAACCCTAGATGCAACCTGAACGGCTCGGACATAAGCCGGATTACCGCCGCGCATGGGACCAGCTGGTAAGAGCGGTTACTCGGACCAATGTATCAAGCCATCTGCGCTGACAGGAAATCCGAGCTGCCGGAGGATTTCCGGTTGCATGATCTTCGCGACAACGCCTGGGTACATTATCTCCATGTCTGGACAGAGCCGGTGATACTCTTGTTCAAGAAGGGCAATTGGCATGGGCTTCGGGCGCGAGAACCAACTTGCCCTTGACACAAAGATTTGCTCAATATTTTTTGTGGTTTGCTTGGCATCCGCGAAGGTCAATTTGAAGTCGCCATGTTGAACATCGAAGTAGTTTCTCTTAGCCATGGGATTTCCCTAATTTCTAAGTTCGTAGGTTTGGGTTAAGGCACGAAACTCAACATTTTCATGTGCTTAGGGTGCATCATGTTGGTCTTAATCAGCTAGACCTATGCGCCAGACATCAGGATCAGCGCGGAATCATCACATTAGGAATCAGCGCCAGTTTTTTGACACGGCGGGCGAAGCGCCGGTCGTCGAAGCTGGCCATCGCCTCGCACCCGGCATAGGGCTTGCCTGCCTCGATGAGGCGGCGCGCGGCTTCACGTTGTTTCAGGCTCTCGGCGTCACCGTCATCTTCGATGTAATAGCGGGCCAGAATATTGGTGTCGAGACCGATCACGGGGTTTGCGCCAGCGTGGCGGGGTCGAGATCGGCGGGCGCGCTGCGCCGCTTGCTTTTCAGCAGCCCGAAACCGGTGACGGGCACCACGGTGGGCTGTTGCACCACCCGGAGTTCGACATGATCGCCCACCACGGTGAATTCGACCTCGCTGCCCTGCCGAATGCCCAGTTGCTGCCGGACCTGTTTGGGAATGGTGACTTGGCCCTTGCTGGTAATGGTGTGGGGCGGCATGACGATATACTCCGGAGTATTACCCGGTAATAATAAGGCGAGTGCGGACGGGCGACAAGTCACCCAGCTCGTGAGCGACTTGCCGGAAACGGGGCGGGCTAAAACTTCCCCGTTCACCCCCATCCACTGCCTCAAAGCGCCCGCAAAAACGCCGTCAAATCCTCCGCCTCCTGCGGACTCAACCCCATCCCGAACCTCCGGTCATAAAACCCCACCACCGCCCGCAAATCCGGCGCATGCCCGTTGTGGAAGTAGGGCGCCCGCGCCGCCAACCCGCGCAACCCCGGCACCTTGAACTTCCCCACATCCCCCCACTTGCCCGTCTGCAACGCCAACCCCGGATCGGTCACCTGCAACACCGCCCCGGTCGCCGAATTCCGCAAGGTATACAACGGCATGTCCGGCGTGCGCAGCACCGCCGCCGACAACCCCGTATTCATCAGGCGCGGCACCGACGCCCCGCCCACATTCGGCGCATTGTGGCAACTCGAACACGTCCCCTTCACCACCGGCTTGCCCAGCGCGTCATTGAACCCGTTCACCCCGCTGATCAGCATCGGCCGCGTATTGAAGATCATCTGCCCGCGCCCGGTCGCCGCCTGCGCCGCCGTCAGACCGGCCGGGGACGGACCGCCCGGAAAGGCCGGCGCCCAGGCGTTGAACAGCGTGAACACGTTCGGATTGAAGGGCGCGCCGGTACGGTAATCGCCCGCCACCGGATCATTGATGCCGAACCAGAACGGCGTGGCCGCCAGCGTCGCCGTACCGCCCAGCGCGCCGTTGGCGGACAGGCTGCCCGCCGCCGCACTGCTCGCCTTCGCGGTCACCAGCTTCGACTCGAAATCCACGATCGCCTGCAACTGCGCGTCACTCAGCCCCGGCGTGAATTGCGCATGACCCTTGACCGCGTTGTTGGCCTGACGCAGCAGGTCGGTCGGCAAGTCGGCGAAACAATGCGCCGGATTAGGCTCCTTCAGGCAGTTCGCCGTGCCGGTCTGGGTTTCGCGGGCATCCCACATCACCGTGCTCAGGAAGCGCAGGTTGGTGCTGGGCAGCGGACGGCGGTACAGCGACAGCTCCTGCGCGCTGGCGTAGCCGTAGGGATCTTCCACCTGTTGCAGCGTGAAGTCGGCGACGGCGGGCATCGGCAGGCCGACGCGGATCACGCCGTAGCGCAGCAGCATGCCGTAGGCCTGCTGTTTCTGGGCGAGGGTGGCGGTGCGCTCGGCGGGGGAATTCGCGCCGTCCACCAGCCGGAACACCGGGTCATTGCCGCTGCTGTCGGTGAAGCGTTTCTGCAAGGCTGTCGGGGTGATCGACCAGCCCTGGTCCGGCTGATGGCAGGAGGCGCAGCTGCGGCCGTTGCCCAGAGGTTGGAAGAAGGGGTTGGCGGTGTTGACCGCGCCCGACGGTCCGCTGGTGGTGGCGACGACGGTGTCCGGCGCGGTCGTGGCGGCTGGCGGCGCGGGTGGCGTGGGCGGCTGCGGCGCGGGGCGGAGCGGTGTCGGCGGCGCCGGAAGCGTGGTCGGGGTCATGGCCGGCGGCAGCGGTTTGCCGGGCGGCGGGGGAGGCGGCGCGGCGGCGGCGGCCTGCGCCAGGGACCACAGGGCGAGCGCCAGGGCGCTCGGGCGGATCAGGAATCGGGTCGGGGTGTTCATCGTGGCGTTCTCCGTGGTGCCGTGTTCTGTAGGGGCAGTGTGGCCGCCGATTGGGGACGAAATGTGCACGAAATGGGGACGGGGACGAGCGGGCGGGATCGGGCGATCAATTGTAGGATTCCCGTCGGGCGATTCTTGGCGACAGTATGTGACGCGCTAATGTGCGATCAGGCGTGTCGCCCCCTTGTGGGCGTTCGCCGGAGCGGGGATGCTGTGCCATTCCCCGCGCCGGAGCCGCCGATGTCCCCTGTCTTTCTCGCCATCCTTTGTCTGCTGATTGGCCTGGCCGCCGGTTTCCTGGCCGCCTGGCTGGCCGGACGCGAGCGCGTGGACGCCGCGCGCGCCGAAGCGCAGGCGGAAGCCGCCGCCGGGCTGGCGGTCGCGCAGGAGCGCTTGCGCCTGTTCGAAGCCGAGCGTCCCGCGCTGCTGCAGGCCCGTGACGAACTCGACCGCGCCCGCCGCGATCTGGCCCAGCAGCAGGAGCGCGCCGCCCGCGTGCCGGTGCTGGACGCCCAGCTGAACAGCCTGATCGCCGAACTCAAGGCCGAGCGCGAGGCGCACACCGCCGCCCGCACCGAGCGGGAGCAGGTGCGCGCCCGCGCGCAACGTCTCGCCGAGGAACTGGCCGAACTCTCCACCCGGCTGGAGGCCGAGCGCGCGCAGTCGCAGGAGAAGCTGGCGCTGCTGGCGGAGGCCCGCGAATCGTTGTCCGGCCAGTTCCGCGCCCTCGCCAACGACATCCTCGAAGAGAAATCGAAACGCTTTACCGAACAGAACCAGGCGAACCTCGGCCAGTTGCTGGAACCGCTCAAGGTCAAGCTGGGAGAATTCCAGGGCAAGGTGGACCAGGTCTACGTGCAGGAGAGCAAGGACCGCAGCGCGCTGGCCGAGCAGGTGCGGCAGCTGATGGAGCTGAACCGTTCGCTCAGCCAGGAGGCGCGCAACCTGACGCGCGCGCTCAAGGGCTCCAGCAAGGCGCAGGGCAACTGGGGCGAGCTGGTGCTGGAGCGCGTGCTGGAAGCCTCCGGCCTGCGCAAGGGCGAGGAATACGACGTGCAGGAAAGCCATACCCGCGAGGACGGCTCGCGGCTGCAGCCGGACGTGGTGATCCACCTGCCCGAAGACCGCCATCTGGTGGTGGATTCGAAGGTCTCGCTGCTGGCCTACGAGGACTACGCCATCGCCGAAAGCGAGGAGGAACGCCTGTCCGCCGCCAAGCGGCATCTCGACTCGGTGCGCGCGCACATCAAGGGCCTGTCCGGCAAGAACTACCAGGCGCTGTACGGCCTGAAATCGCTGGATTTCGTGATGATGTTCATCCCCATTGAGCCCGCGTTCATGGTCGCCGTGACCCACGACCGCGAGCTGTTCATGGACGCCTGGGAGCGCAACGTGCTGCTGGTCAGTCCGTCCACGCTGCTGTTCGTGGTGCGCACGGTGGCGCACCTGTGGCGGCAGGAGGCGCAGAACCGCAACGCGCAGGAAATCGCCAACCGGGGCGCGGAGCTGTACGACAAGCTGGTCGGATTTGTCGAGGACCTGGAGTCGGTGGGCAACCGGCTGAAGCAGGCGCAGCGCGAGTTCGACCTGGCGCACGGCAAGCTGGCCAGCGGGCGCGGCAACGTCATCCGGCAGGCGGAAATGCTGAAACAGCTGGGCGTGAAGCCGACCAAGACCCTGCCCGGCGCGCTGGTGGACAAGGCGACGGAGGAGGGGAGCCTGCCCCGGCCGTCCTGAGCGGCAAAACCGCTGGCAATCCGCCCATCGGGCCGCTAACCTTCAGGAAGAAGCCGGGCGCGCGGGGAGCGCCCGCCAGAGGGATTTGCCGTCGTGACCACCGCCGCCGACGCCCGGGAACAGCAGGCGCTGCTTGCCGAGCTCTACGAACTGTCTCCCACCGCCTTGCTCAGCATGGATACGGGCGCGCGCATCGTCCGCCTGAACCCCACGGCGGCGCAACTGCTGGGCGGCACGCCGGAGACCCTGATCGGCCGGTCGCTGGTCGAGCTGGTCCATCCCGCCGACCGCGACGCCTTCCTCGAATTCCTGCCGCGCGCCCTGCGCATCCGCGATCTGGTCAGCCATGAACTGCGACTGGCCCCCGAACGGGAAGGGGCGGCCGCCAAACCCTTGCAGGTCAAGGCAAGGCGCTCCGGTCGCGCCGAGGAATGCCATCTGGTGCTGGTGGACCTGTCGCGCCGCAAGGCCGCCGAGCAGCGGGAAGCGCTGCGCTACGAGATCCTGTCGCGGGTGGCGGGCGGGGAGCCGCTGCCGGTGATCCTGGACGCCATCGTGCGCGGCGTCGAAACCCTGATTCCCGGCTGCATGTGCAGCATCCTGCTGCTGGACGATACCCGCACCCGCGTCCTGACCGCCGCCGCGCCGAGCCTGCCGCCGTTTTACAGCCAGGCCATCCATGGCGCGCCGATCGGGCCCGCCGCCGGTTCCTGCGGCACGGCGGCCTGGCATGACCGGCGGGTGATCGTCACCGACATCCGCACCGATCCCTTGTGGGCCGATTACCGCGCACTCGCCGAGGCGGCCGGGCTGGGGGCCTGCTGGTCCGAACCCTTCCACGGCGGCGACGGCGGCGTGATCGGCACCTTCGCCATTTACCACGCGGACCCCCACGCGCCCACCGAGGACGACATCCAGATCATCGCCAACGCCGCGCACCTGACCGCGATCACGGTCGAGCGCCAGCGCGCCGAGGACCGTCTGCGCGACAGCGAAGCGCGGCACCGCGCCATTGTCGAGACCTGCGAGGAAGGCGTGTGGATGATCGACCGCGAGGCGCGCACCACCTTCGTCAATCCCAAGATGGCGCGCATGCTGGGCTACACCGTGGAGGAGATGACGGATCGCCCGATGCAGGACTTCATGGATGACGAAGGGCGGGCCATTGCCGAACGCAACCTGGAGCGTCGCCGCCGGGGCATTGCCGAACAGCATGATTTCAAGCTGGTCCGGCGCGACGGCACGCCGCTGTGGACCACCATGGCGACGAATCCGCTGTACGATGCGGCGGGGGAATACGCCGGCGCGCTCGCCATGGTCACCGACATCACCGCCCGTCGCGCCGAGCAGCTCGCGCTGGCGGAAAGCGAAGAACGTTACCGCCTGCTGTTCACGCTGAGCCGCGACGCCATGGTGACCTGCGAACTGCCGGACCTGCGCGCTTTTACCGCCTGCAACGCGGCGGCGGTCACCCTGTACGGCGCCCGCGACGAGGCCGAACTGCTGGGACGGGGGCCGCTGGGCGTCTCGCCGCCGCACCAGCCCGACGGCCGCGCCAGCGACGAGAAGGCACGCGCCATGGTTGCCATCGCGCTGGAGGACGGCGCGCACGCCTTCGAGTGGCTTCATTCCCGCAGCGACGGCTCCACCTTCCTCTGCCAGGTTATCCTGACCGCCATTCGCATCGGCGGGCGCGCGGTGGTGCAGGGCACCGTGCGCGACATCTCCGCCGAGCGCGAGGCGGAGCGGATGCTGGCCGAGTCCAACCGCCGCTTGCAGGAGCTGACCTCCGCGCTGGAAGTGAAAGTGTCCGAGCGCACCCGTGCGCTGGAGCAGGCGCTGGCCCAGGCCAACACCGCCACGCGCGCCAAGAGCGAATTCCTCGCGGTGATGAGCCACGAGATCCGCACGCCGGTGAACGGCATCATCGGCATGTCGCAACTGATGGCAATGGGCCAACTGACCGGCGAACAGGCGGAATACCTCGACGCCATCCGTTCCAGCAGCGAGGTGCTGTTGTGCCTCATCAACGACATCCTCGACCTGTCGAAGATCGAGGCGGGCAAGCTGGAGCTGGACCAGCAAGCCTTCTCGCTGCTGTCGGAACTGGACGCAATGCTCGGCCTGTACGCCGGGCTGTTCGAGCGCAAGGGCGTGGCCCTGCACGCCGACTGGTCAGCCGACCTGCCGCCGCTGGTGAGCGGCGATTCGCTGCGCCTCCGCCAGGTCCTGTCCAACCTGTTGTCCAACGCGCTGAAATTCACCCCGGGCGGTTCGGTCACGGTCAGCGCCCGGCTGGAAAGCCGCGACGGCGATCGTTGCCGTCTGGCGCTTGCGGTCGCCGACACCGGTATCGGCATTCCCCCGGAGCGGCTGGACCGCCTGTTCAAGCCGTTCTCGCAGGTTGACTCCTCGACCACGCGGCAATACGGCGGCAGCGGCCTCGGGCTGGCGATCTGCGCGCGGCTGGTGGAGGCCATGGACGGCGCGATTACCGTGGACAGCACGCCGGGACGGGGCACCACTTTCCGCTTCACGGTCACGCTGGGCCTGGCCGAACGCCTGCCGGAGCCGGTGTCGCCCGGTCCGCTGGCGGCGGGCGGCGAGGTTGGTCGCCTGCGCGTGCTGGTGGCGGACGACAACGCGGTCAACCAGATCATCATGTTGCGCTTCCTGAAGACGCTCGGTATTGACGCCGCCGTGGCGCAGAACGGGCGCGAAGCGGTCGATCGCGTGCGCGACGGCGCCTTCGACGTCGTGTTCATGGACATCCAGATGCCTGAGCTGGACGGGCTCGCTGCCACGCGCGCCATCCGGGCGCTGCCGCTGCCGGTGCAGCCGCGCATCATCGCGCTCACCGCCAACGCCTTCGAATCCGACCGCGAAAACAGCCTGCGCGCCGGAATGAACGACTTCCTGGCCAAACCCTTCCGCTTCGGCGACGTCAAGGCGAAACTGCTGGCCGGTCGACCGGCGCGTCCGCGCGCAGCCTCTTGAAAATCCGCCGCCGTCTCCCCAGAATTTCCCCATGATTCCGGAGTGTTTATTCATGCCGACCTATGATTACCGCTGCGAAGCCAATGGCCGCGTGCTGGAAGTGAGCCACCGCATGAGCGAGCGCCTGCAAACGTGGGGCGAATTGTGCGCGTTGCTGGGGATGGAGACCGGCGACACCGCGCCGGAGAGTCCGGTCACGCGCTTGGCGACCGGCGGCAACGTGGTGCGGGCGGGCAGTCTGAAAGGCGTGCCGCCCTGCGAGATGGGCGCCGCGTGCTGCGGCGCGAAACAGTGCGGGTACTGAGCTCCGGGTTCAGGCGTGCGCGCCGTCGCCATCGCCTTGCGGCAAGCGCACCGGCGTGAACTCGATGGTGTCGTCGCGGTGTTCCGGCGCGGCCTGCGCGACCGCGGCAGCCACCACCGGCTTCGGGTGCACCGGCAGCGGCGTGGTTGAACGCTCGCGGGCGCGGCTCAGGGTCTCCTCACGCTGCGCCTCGCTCAGGGCGTCCGC
>JAYRMT010000084.1:0-12686 GCA_041912575.1 Fluviicoccus sp.
AAGATGCGCTGGCTCCGGTTCTGTTTCACGACCGGTGACGCCGCCGGACAGAACATGGTTTCCAAGGCGACCCGCCATGCCTGCCTGTGGATGCTGGACCAGCAACCGGCCGGGCTGGAGCATTTCTCGCTGGCCGCCAACTTCGATACCGACAAGAAGCATTCCCAGGTGAATGCCCTGCATACGCGCGGTAAGCGCGTGGTGGCGGAAGTGACCTTGCCCGCGAAACTGGTCGAAGAGGTCATGCATACCTCCGGCGCGGCGCTGTTCCGGCAGCGTCAACTGTCCAACATGGGCGCGCTGATGGCGGGATCGGTGAACAACGGCGCCCACTTCGCTAACGGCATTACCGCCATGTTCATCGCTTGCGGACAGGATGTGGCGAACGTCGCCGAATCCTCAGCCGGTTTCGTGCATGGTGAACTGAAGGACAATGGTGATTACTACTTTTCGGTGACCATCCCGGCGCTGATCGTGGCGACCTACGGCGGCGGTACCGCCTTGCCGACGCAGCGGGAATGTCTGGAGGTGCTGGGCTGTTACGGACAGGGCAAGGTGAACAAGCTGGCGGAGATCGTCGCGGCGACGGTCCTCTGTGGCGAATTGTCGCTGGCGTCGGCGATCGTGTCGGACCAATGGGTGTCCAGCCACGACCGTCTGGGACGCAACCGCAAATAGTCCGGTTACTGCGCGTAACCGGGATTGCGCCGGTCCAGCTTGCGCAGCAGGGCCGGCCAGGCCAGCGCGCCGCCCATGCCCAGCGTGACCTGGGTGATCTGGCCGGGGGCCATGTCGAGAATGGCTTGCGGAATATGGACCAGCTCGCCGCCGCCTGCTTGTGCCCGCACCTGGATCATGCAGGCGGCCTCGAAGACATACATCGCCAGGAAGGCTTCCGCCACCGAGGTGCCGGTGGTCAGCAGGCCGTGATTGCGCAGCATCAGGAAGCGCTTGTCGCCCAGGTCGCGCACCAGGCGCGGTTTTTCACCCTCCAGCAAGGCGACACCCTCGTAATCGTGATACGCCAGCGAGGACAGCACGAAAAAGGATTGCTGCGACAGCGGCAACACGCCGTTCTTCTGTGCGGAAACCGCGACACCGTTGATGGAGTGCGTGTGCATGACGCAACTGACGTCAGGCCGCGCTTCGTGCACGCAACTGTGGATGGTGAAGCCCGCCGGATTGACCGGATAGGGCGAGTCCTCGATCTTTTCCCCCGCCAGATTGATTTTCACCAGCGACGAGGCCGTAATTTCGTCGAACATCATGCCGTAGGGATTGATCAGGAAGTGCTCGGTGCCGGGAATCTTCACCGAGATATGCGTGAAAATCAGGTCGTCCCAGCCGTACAGCGCAACCAGACGGTAGGCGGCGGCCAGATCGACGCGCGCCTGCCATTCTTCCTGGGACACGCGGGTTTGCAGCGAAGGACTCATGCGTTTCTTCTCCCGCCGGGGCTGCCCGGCGCGTCGTTTCAACTGACCGGCTTGCTGCCCACCGGCCGCTGCTGGGTCGGCCGGATCATGTCCCACAAGCCCTGATTGCTCAGCTCCAGTTCGACCATGCTGCGGATCACCGCCGCGTTGTCGACGTTCATGGCCTGCGCCAGCAGGGCCTTCGCGCTTTCCATGGGGATGGTGCGGATCACCTTGCGGATCTTGAGCAGGTTGCTGGCGCTCATGCTCAGGGAGTCGAACCCCATCGCCATCAGCAGGACGGCCGTGCCGGGGTCGCCGGCCATTTCACCGCAGATGCCGACCGGTTTGCCCACGGCACGGCATTCATCGACCACATAGCGCAAGGCGCGCAGGACCGCCGGATGATAAGGCGTGTACAGGTCCGCCACGCGCGAGTTGTTGCGGTCCACGGCCAGGAGGTACTGGGTCAGGTCATTGGAGCCCACCGAAACGAAATCCACGCGCGAAGCCAGGTCGCGGACCTGCAGCAAGGCGGCGGGTACTTCGATCATGATGCCCAGGCGCGGTGTCGGCAGTTCGACATTCTCTTCTTCCTGGACTTCCGTCAGCGCGCGATGGACCAGGTGCTGGGCTTCTTCGATCTCGAACACCGAAGACACCATCGGCAGCATGATCTGCAAATTGTTCAGGCCGATGGCCGCCTTGAGCATGGCGCGCATCTGGACCAGGAAGATTTCCGGGTGATCCAGCGTGATGCGGATGCCGCGCCATCCCAGCGCCGGGTTGACTTCGTCAATCGGGAAATAGGGCAGATCCTTGTCGCCGCCGATATCCAGCGTGCGCATGGTGACGGGGCGGGGAGCAAACGCGGATAACTGCTGACGGTAAATTGTCCGTTGCTCTTCTTCGCTTGGGAAACGGTCGCGCAGCATGAACGGGATTTCACTGCGATAGAGCCCGACGCCTTCCGCACCGCGATCGCGCGCGCGCGCGACATCCGCCATCAGTCCGGTATTCACATACAGCAGGACATGGTGGCCGTCCGGCGTTTCGGCCGGCAGGTCGCGGTAGGCGTCCAGCCCGGCCACCAGTTGCCGCTCCTCGCGGATGATTTCCTTGTAGCGCTTGCGGAGTTCGCGCGACGGGTGCACGTAGACGCGCGCCTGATAGGCGTCGACGATCATCTCCGCATCATCGAGGCTGGTGACCGGCAGTTCCGCCACGCCGACCACGGTCGGAATCCCGAGCGCACGCGCCACGATCGCCATGTGCGAATTGGCTGCGCCGGTCGTGGTGACGATGGCGGCGATACTTTCCAGCGGGGTTTCCACCAGGGTCGCGGTGGAGATCTCTTCGCCGATGAGGATACTGTTTTCCGGATAGTCGCGATTGGCGCTGGTCTGACGTTGCAGATGCGCCAGAATGCGCCTTCCAAGATCGCGCACATCCGCCATGCGCTCGCGCAGATAGGGGTCGTCCATGGCAGCGAAGCTTTGCATATGCTCGTCAATGACGGCGCGCAACGCGCCTTGCGCCCAGTTGCCGGCGCGGATCTTGTCGACGATTTCTCCGCCGAGCGCGTTGTCGTCCAGCATGCGCAGGTAGACGTCGAACAGCGCCCGCTCTTCCGGCATCAGCGATTCCGACATCTTGTTGCCCAGCGCGGTCATTTCCGCGCGGACCGCGCCCAGCGCCTGCTGCAGTTGCGCCAGTTCGCTGTCGATATCCTCGACCGCGCGGTCCGGCACCGAGTCGATGTCGGCCGGGGGATAGATCACCACCGCGCGACCCATGGCGATGCCGCTGGCTCCCGCGACACCCTGGAAGATGCGCGGCGTGGCGACGTTTTTGGGGGCGTGAAGGTTATCGAGCTGTCCCAGGGCGCGGGCATGGGCGACGACCCCGGAAATTTGCGCTGAAAGCGTGACCAGGAAGGCTTCCTCGGCCTCCCCGAAACGACGCTTGGCCTGCTGCTGCACGACCATGACGCCGAGCACTTTCCGCCGGTTCATGATCGGGACGCCCAAGAAAGCGTTGTAACGTTCCTCGCCGGTCTCCGGCAGATAACGGAACTTCGGATGCGCCGACGCCTCTTCGAGGTTGATCAGCTCCTCACGTTGACCGACCACGCCGACCAGCCCTTCCGACAGGCCGAGGGACACCACGCCGACCGCATCGGGGTTCAAGCCCTGAGTCGCCATCAGTACATAGCGGTTGCTGCGTTCGTCGAGCAAGTAGATCGAACACACCTCGGTCTTCAGGGCCTCCCGCACGCTGGAGACGATCACGTCCAGCGCGGTCTGCAACGAGGTGGCGTTGTCGACTTCCAGAACGATCTTGCGCAGCACATCCAGCATGACGGGGTTTCTCCTCGGAGTCAGGCGCTTTCGGCGAGCGGTACGCGCAGGGCCAGTTCCATCAGCGCCTTGCGATAGACTTCGCGCTTGAAGGACACCACCTGGTTCAGCGGGTACCAGTAACTGACCCAACGCCAGCCGTCGAACTCCGGCGGGCGGCAGCGGTCCAGACGAATGCGCTCGGTGGAACCGACCAGACGCAAGAGGAACCACTTCTGCTTCTGGCCGATACAGACCGGCATGCTGTCGTGGCGCACATAGCGGCGGGGCAGGCGATAACGCAGCCAGCCGCGCGTCTGCGCGATCAGCTTCACATCCTGTTTTTCCAGCCCGATCTCTTCCCAGAGTTCGCGGTACATGGCCTGCTCGGGCGTCTCTCCGGCATTGATGCCGCCCTGCGGGAATTGCCAGGCATCATGACCGTTGCGTCGCGCCCAGAGCACCTGGCCGTCGTCGTTGGCGATGATGATGCCGACATTGGGGCGAAAGCCTTCAGCGTCGATCACGGGAATACTCTAAAAAATTGAAACACTTGCGCTATTGATACCCCAGACCGGCGGCGTGCGGCAAGCTCAATCTGTTATGATTTGTCATTTACGGACGCGGAAAGCGGCGAAAACATGCGATTGGCGATTTTTGATCTTGATAACACCTTGCTGGCGGGCGATTCCGACCATGCCTGGGGGGAATTCCTGGTGGCGGAAGGGTTGGTTGATCCGGTACTGCACAAGGCGCGAAACGACGGTTTCTATGCCGACTACTGCGCCGGGAAACTGGATATCTTCGCTTACAGCGAGTTCGTGTTTTCCTTCCTGGTCGACAAGGAGCCGTCCTGGCTGGCGGCGCTGCACCGCCGCTTCATGGAAAACGTGATCGAACCGATGGTGCTGCCGAAAGCCGTTGACCTGGTGGAGTCCCATCGCACCCGCGGGGACCGTCTTCTGATCACTACCGCGACCAACCGCTTCATCACCGCTCCCATCGCCGCGCGCTTCGGCATCGACGAGCTGCTCGCCACCGACCCCGAGCAGGTGGAAGGCCGTTATACCGGTCGTGTCGCGGGCACGCCGTGCTATCAGGACGGCAAGATCGTGCGCTTCCGCGAATGGCTCGCCCGGCAAGACCGGACATTTGAGGAAAGCTGGTTTTACTCCGATTCCCGCAACGATCTGCCCCTGCTGCGGGTGGTTGATCATCCGGTGGCGGTCAACCCGGACACCGTGCTTGCCGCCGAGGCGCGCGAAGCGGGGTGGCCGATCCTGGACCTGAGGGAAGGCTGACACCCCGTCCGTTTTTTCCCGCCACCCGTCCCGCAGGCTGATGAGTTGCAGGATTGTTCGACAATAAAAGCATTGTCGTGCTTTGACAATTTGCTAGGTTGATCACGAAATCAGCAATGACAGGAGTGAATCAACCATGCCTGCATCACAGGTATCGGCTTCGGACCCTGCCGCGAGTCCACAAGACGAGCATATCGTGCTGGAAACCCGCTTTTATGTCGCGTTGCGCCGCGCCAGCGGCCGCGTGATCGATCTGGTCTGGTTCCGGCAAAACCAGGAATACGCCCGGGCGGTGCTGGATTTTGCGGAGACCATTTCCGATCGTGAAGTGCGCGAGACCGCGCGTCGCCTGCGATACCCGCAATTCTACGGCTGACGTTCCTGCCGGAAACACCGCAGGCGCGAAGGCGTCAGCACGCCGTCCAGGCGGACGTCCCACGGCATGGCCGTCAGGCGATCCGCTTGCTGGACCTCGAAGGCCATTCCCAGCCGGAACGGTTTGCCGCGCCGGCTGTTCCGCAACGTCCGGTCGTAATAGCCCCCGCCCATCCCCAGCCGGTTTCCCCGTTCGTCAAACGCCAGCAACGGCATTACCAGCACATCCAGTCGCGCCAGGGGAATGAAGCGGCCGCCGACAGGTTGCCTGAAGCCCCAGCGGTGCCTGAGCATGCGCTGCGGGGACCGGCAGGGCGCAAAGCCCAATTCGCCCGAGGGCCTGATGACCGGAAGGTAGCAGGATTTACCGCAGCGGCGAGCGAACTCCACGACGGGCAGGGGGCTGATTTCATCCGGCATTGGCCAGTAGATACCGAGACGACGCGCGGAGGTGAAAAGGCGTGAGCGCAAAAGTCTGCGGGCGGCAGCGCGTGACTGGTATTGGCGTTCGGCGAAAGGAATTTTCCGACGTTCTCGACGGAAGAAGGACCGCAGGTCGGATGGACTGGCCATGGCGGTAAGATGAGGACTCCAGAATGCCGCTACCCATCTTGACCCTTGAACCCAGAGGTTCAAGGGGGAAGCTGGCATGCGGTATCAGGCTTTCCGTTGTGGAGCCGGACGAACCGGAGCCATGAACGGACATGCTCACCACCACACATTACCGCTTCCCAGAGAGAAGTTATCGGCTCAGGGGACGCGATAGGTTGGCGTGCATCCCAGAGATGGCTTCAGTATATCGGAGCCGCCGGGCGAAGCAAAGCGCTTCGTCGTTTCCGGAGTACCGTCGGCTCAGGATACCGCCAGCGCCTTGTCAATCTTGCCGGTCAGGATTTGCAGCGCCTGCACGACCTTGGAGTTGTCCTCGGTCTGCTTGCCGCGCGTGAACAGTTCGTGGCAGATATTCAGCGCGGCCAGCACGGCGACACGCTCGGCCTCCAGGTTCTTCGCGGCGTTGCGGACTTCCCGCATCTTCTTGTCCAGGTATTCGGCGGCCTGGCGCAGGGTGGCCTGCTCCGAAGCGGGCGACTGGATGCGGTAGGTCTTGTCAAGAATCTGGACTTCCACGGTTTCGACCGACATGTCAGGCACTCTCAGGCTTCGGGGGTTTCAAGGGCTTTCAGGCGCAGGATGATCGCTTCGACGCGGGCGCGGGCGAGGTCGTTCTTGCGCGCCAGTTCGTCGCGTTCGGCAATCAGGGCGGATTCGCGGCCGCGAAGGGTATTGCCTTCGGCAGTGAGCGCTTCGACACGGGCCTGGAGCGACTGGCTTTCCGCCACGGCGGCGCGCAGGCGCGCATTCTCGGCATTCAGGGCCTGCACGCGCTGGAGCAGGGTGTCTATGCGCGCATTCAGGGTGCGTAGTTCTTGTTCCAACATATTTATCAGTCGCACGAGTGGATTTTGGCGGCTAATATAGATTTTCTTGTTTGTCAGGGTCAATCGGGATTTATCATGCATCCAGCGGTGAATGCGCCAGGTCTGGCGGAATTAAATCATCTGTTACAAGATTTGCAGCTGACGAGTTCCGCGAGCGAAATCCACGGCATGATGACGGGCCTGTTGACGGGCGGCGTGCGCCTCAACCGGCAGCAGCTGGTCAAGGTGCTGGAAGCGCATACCGAAGCGGATCAGGCGTTCGACGAGCGACTGATTGCCGGTTTGTGGCAGCTGCAACTGGCCACGCTCGAAGCGCTGGGCGCGACCGATCTCGTGTTTGCGCCGCTGATTCCCGAGGATGACGCCGTCATGGCCGATCGCCTGGAGGGCCTCGCGGACTGGTGCCAAGGGCTGCTGGCGGGGTTCGGCCTGGCGGTGCGTGGCGACGACGCCCGTCTCCAGGAGGGCGATCTGCAGGAGACCTTGCAGGATCTGGTGCATATCGCCCAAGTCGGCGGTGGCGAAGACAGCGAAGAGGACGAACAGTCCTACATGGAAATCTACGAATTCGTCAGGCTGGCCGCCATTCACCTGTTCGAGGAAATGGCGCCGCGCGAAGAGCACCGCGAAGAACATCCCCAATTACATTAAGAACAGGCCGGGCTTGAGACCATGCAATCCTTGTTGTCGAGACAGCAGTTCGCCGACCGGCGCAGCGCCCTGATGCAGTGGATGGGCTCCGATTCCATCGCCATCCTGCCCGCCGCCGTCCCGGCGGTGCGGAACCGGGATACGGATTACCGTTACCGGCAGGACAGCGACTTTTATTACGTGTCCGGTTTTGGCGAGCCCGAAGCGGTGATCTGCCTGATCCCGGGAAGGCCTCAGGGCGAGTTCATTCTCTTTTGCCGCGAGCGCGACCGCGAACGGGAAATCTGGGACGGCTACCGCGCCGGGGTCGAAGGCGCGATCGAGCAGTACGGCGCGGATGACGCCTATCCGATCGGCAAGCTCGATGAGATCATTCCCGGCCTCCTCGAAGGCAAGAAGCGCGTCTACTTCAACATGGGCGCCTTGCCCGAGTTCGATAACCGCCTCATGGGCTGGATCAATCACCTGCGCTCGCGGGCCCGTCAGGGCGTCAAGGCGCCCGGCGAATTCCTGATGCTGCCGCACCTGCTGCACGAGTTGCGGCTGTACAAGAGCGCCGAAGAACTCGGCGTTATGCGCCGCGTGGCGAGCATCACCGCGCATGCGCACATCCGCGCGATGCAGAAGGCCCGGCCCGGGCTGTACGAATTCGAGCTGGAAGCCGAGCTGATGCACGAGTTCCTGCGCCATGGTTGCGCCGCGCCCGCCTACAACACCATTGTCGGATCCGGGGCCAACGCCTGTATCCTGCATTACATCGACAACCGCCGCCAGATGCAGCATGGCGACCTGGTCCTGATCGATGCCGGCGGCGAGCTGGATCATTACGCGGCCGACATCACGCGCACGTTTCCGGTCAACGGCCGTTTCACGCCCGAGCAGAAGGCGATCTACGAGCTGGTTTTGGCCTCACAGGAAGCGGCGATCGCCGAAGTGCACCCGGACAACCACTGGAACCGGCCGCATGAGGTCGTGGTGGATGTCCTGACACGGGGCCTGATTGATCTCGGTCTGCTGCAAGGCTCCGTCAGCGAGAATATCGAAAAGGGGACCTACCGGGAGTTTTTCATGCACCGCACCGGTCATTGGCTGGGCATGGATGTGCATGATGTCGGCGACTACAAGATTGCGGACGAGTGGCGGCAACTGGAACCCGGCATGGTGTTGACCATCGAGCCCGGCCTGTACATTTCGCCGGATTGCGAGAAAGTCGATCCGCGTTGGCGGGGTATCGGCGTGCGCATCGAGGATGATGTGCTGGTGACCCGGCAGGGCGCGGAAGTGCTGACGGTCGCGGCCCCGAAGCGCGTGGATGATATCGAACAACTGATGCGGGGGTAAGCGCAGGCATGAAGGCCGATCTGGTGATCGTGGGCGCCGGCATGGTGGGCAGCCTGCTGGCGGCGTCCTTGCGCGATCTGGAACTCCGCATTGTCCTGGTGGACCCTGAGCGGATTGCGGCGCCCGCACCGGATGCGCTCTGGGAGCCTCGCGTGTCCGCCATTTCCCTGGCCAGCGAGAACCTGCTGCGGCATGCCGGCGCCTGGGATCGTTTGCCGGAAAGCCGTTTGTGCGCGTATGACCGCATGGAAGTCTGGGAGGAAGAGGGCAATGCCGCTCTCCGCTTCCGGGCGGAGGATATCCGTACGGACCATCTCGGGCATCTGGCGGAGAACCGGGTCCTGCAATGGGCGCTGACCGAATGCGCCCGCGAGAACCCCTCTGTCGATTACCGTTCGCCTTCCCGCATGGTGGCGCTGGAGCGTTTCAGCGCGCACTGGCGGGTGACCCTGGACGACGGTGAAACCCTTGATACCGCCTTGGTTGTCGGCGCGGACGGCGCGCAGTCGCGCGTGCGCGACATGGCGGCCATCGGACTGGCGACATGGGATTACCGCCAGAAAGGCTTGGTCTGCACCGTCCGTACCGCGTTGCCGCATGGCCGGTGCGCCCGGCAAGTCTTCTTGCGCGGCGGGCCGCTGGCGTTCCTCCCGCTGGCCGAGCCGAACACCTGCTCCATCGTGTGGTCCTGCGGGCATGACCGCGCCGATGCCTTGCTCGCGCTGGACGATGCGGCGTTCCGCCGCGAACTGGGCCTTGCGTTTGGTGACGCCCTCGGCGACGTCCTCTGGGTTGACAGGCGATACGCGTTCCCGTTCATTGCCCGCCATGCCGAGCGTTATGTCCTGCCCGGGCTGGCGTTGATCGGCGATGCCGCCCACACTGTTCATCCCCTGGCCGGTCAGGGTGTCAACATGGGTTTCCTGGACGCTGCCGTTCTGGCCGAAGAAGTGGCTGCCGCCGTGCAGCGGGGATTGCCGATCGGTCACCTGAGTGCGCTTGAACGATACTCGCGTCGTCGTCGTCCGCATAACGCCCTGACCATGCATACCATGACCGGCCTGGAGCGCATCTACGCGTCGGTCTGGCCCTGGCTGATCCAGGCGCGCAACGACGGAGTGACGCTGGTGGATCGCCTGCCGCCGCTCAAGCAGTTTTTCGAGCGGCAGGCGGCCGGTCTTCAGGGCGACTTGCCCCGGCTGGCGCAAGCTTGTCCTGATTTTGGCCGCACTCATCGGGCGACTGCTTGAAAAAGCGGCGCAAGCGTCTAAAACCCTTGCCAAGAGCGCTTCGCATTAGCACGATTGGCCTTGTGTCTCAAGGCTGGAAATTGGCGGCGAAAGTCGTAAGAATCCCTTCATTGTCACCCTGACCTGTCGAGGTTTTTATGTCTGGCAACGATTTCGATGACGAATTTGATGAAACCGCCGACCCGGTGGATGACGAGCCCGAGGTTGATGACGAGGCCGCCCCGGCCAGCGAAGGCGGTGAGGAAGGCGCGTCGGCCGTGGTTTCCGATATTGCCGAAGCCGAAACCCTGACGGTGTCGAGCAAGGAGGCCGTGCGCCGCCAGCTTGAAGAGGAAATGGAGCGGTTCCTGGCGCGCGGCGGCAAGATCACCGAAGTACCGCCCGACGAGACGGCCGATCCGCCCCGACGTCCCACCAGCGCCTACGGCTCAAAACCTATCTGAGCCGTTCATCTGGACGATCTGCTATTCCGGACCCGCCTGACGCGGGTCCAGTATTTTCAGGGCCAGGCTCGGGACATCGGTAATCAGGCTGTCCACCCCGATGTCGCGCATCCGCAGCATGTCCTCGGGGCTGTTGACGGTCCAGGTCGTCACATGCAGCCCCAGGGCATGCGCTTCACGAACCCGCTCCGGCGTGCAGAGGCTGAAATGCGGACCCAGCAGACGGCAACCGAGCGCGACCGCCCGGGAGATCATGGTGTCCGCGTCGCCGTCGGTTTCCATCAGCAGGCCGCGCGGAATCTCCGGATGACGGTGTCCGATTTGCGTCAGGAAATCCTGATTGAAAGATGTGACGGTTGCCCTGCGGCCAAAGGGGCGCCAGAGCGCGGGCAGGATTTCCAGCAGGCGTTCGCAGTCTTCCGGACGGCGTGACTTGACTTCGAGTTGCAGGTGGGAAAAGTCCGCGAGCAGGGTCAGCACGTCCGACAGGGGCGGTATGCCTTCGGGACGGGGCCAGGGGATATCCCGGCCGGGAGTGGCAGGGTCAGGGTACAGCCTGTGATGTGCAGTATCCAGTGCGGCAAGGGCGCCCGCATCGAAGTCCGCTAGCGGGCCGTGGGCTTGCGTGGTCCTGTCAACACGGTCGTCGTGGATGACGACGGGAATCCGGTCGCCTGAAAGCTGGATATCGAATTCGACGGCGCGAACACCGAGGGAAGCGAGATGCCGGAAACCACCGAGGGTATTTTCAGGGGCTTCGCCGCGCGCCCCCCGGTGGCCGACAATCAGCACGGATTACTTGACGTCGACGCTGATCGCGGCTTCGCCCTTGCCTTTCTGCACCGGAGCCGGGGCGGCGGGCGCGGCATCGGCGGGAGCGCCTTTCTCGACGGTCATGCTGTGGACCACGTGCTTGTATTCGAATACGACCGTGAAATCCTTGTAGATCCAGCGGGTGATCGGCGGTTTGCCGACCGGTCCGGTCTTCTGCACCGGCTGGCCGTACTGCTTGGCTACATTCGCCATGGACATTCCCTGCGGCGGCAGGTCGGCGGCGACGGCGGCGCCGGCGAAGAGTAGTGCTCCGACAAACAACCAGTTTTTCATGTCGCGCTCCGGCGAATATGTTATATTTTCAGCCATATTAGAGAGTTAGCCGTATTTATTCAAGAACCCCGTCACAGGTGGTCGGGCTGGCTTTCCGAACCGATTTTTGACACATTCTGTTCATCATTACCGGGTCGTCATCATCATGTCCGCCACGCCGTCGCCCAAAGCCGCCAGAACCCCGTACCATGGCCGCAAACCCGCTCGCCAAAGCAGCGAGCAGCGCCGCGTGGCCATACTCGAAGCCGCCTTGCGCGTCATGGTGCGCGACGGGGTGCGCGGTGTACGCCATCGCGCGGTCGCGCAGGAAGCCGACGTGCCGCTGTCCGCCACGACCTACTATTTCAAGGATATCCACGACCTGCTGGCCGATGCGTTGACGCTCTACGCCAAGTCGGTGATGGACAATGTGGTCAACCCGTTCTGGGTGCGGGTGCGCGAGTGGCTGTTCGTGCGTTACCCCCTGTTTTCCGGGCTGGACCTGAAAGTCGAGTTGCCCGCCATCGCCGAACACATCGTCTCCATGGCGGTGGATGACGTGGTGGACCGCCTGACCAACCACCGTGAGCGCCTGATGGTGGAGCAATCCTTCTGGTACGCCGTGCTTCAGGACGAGCGCCTTCATCCGCTGGCGCTGGATTACAGCCAGAGCGTGCTGCGCGACGCCACGCAAATGCTGGCCTTCATCGGCGTCGAACAGCCCGTCGCGGGCGCGCGACTGATCCTGATGACCTTGCGCCAGCTCGAGATCGAAGGCCTGCTGCGGCCGCCGGGCCAGCACGACCGCGCCGCCATGCAACGCCTCCTGATGTTCCAGGTGCGCGGTATCTGCCGGTTCTGAGTTTATACGCCGACGCACAATCGTCGATTTCATCCCGTAGGAAAAATCCGAACATGGACATGACCGCCCTGACGCCGGAACAGGAAGAAATCCTGAGCCGCGTGCAGCTGAATGACGAGTGGAAAACGCCCCTCCGGCAGGCCTTCCTGTCCCCGTACATGTCCGCCCTGCGTCACTTCCTTGC
>JAYRMT010000085.1:0-12605 GCA_041912575.1 Fluviicoccus sp.
CACCAGCTGCATGATGGGAATGCCGACCATCATGGCGAAGGTCAGCCGGTCGCGGCCCAGCTGGATGAACTCCTTGATGATCACCGCCAGCAGACGGCGCGGGTTGAAACCGTCAAGCCGGGGCATAGTTGTCCGCCGATTGCTGCATCAGGTGGATGAACACGTCCTCCAATTGCGGCGCGGCTTCGTGCCAGCGCAGGTCGGGGTCGTGACGGAAGGGCGCGATGGCCAGCGCCAGCAGGTCGGCGTCGCGCCCGCAGACATGCAACGCATTGCCGAAACGGGTCACCAGCTCGACCCCGGGACGCTGCTCCAGCGCCCGCGCCAGCAGCGTGACCTCATCCCCGGCCACGCGCCAGGTATGCAGGCCGGACTGATGCACCAGCTCCGACGGCGTGCCGGTCGCCAGCAACCGGCCATACGCGATATAGCCCAGCCGGTGGCACCGCTCGGCTTCATCCATGTAGTGGGTGGATACGAGCACGGTGATGCCATCGTGAGCCAACTGGTGGATTTCATCCCAGAAATCGCGGCGCGCCTTAGGGTCAACCCCGGCGGTAGGCTCATCCAGCAGCAGCAGCTTCGGTTCATGCAGCATGCAGGCGGCCAGCGCCAGCCGTTGCTTCCATCCGCCCGACAACGATCCCGCCAATTGCTTCTGCCGACCCACCAGCCCGAGCCGCTCCAGCGCCTGATCCACCCGCTTCCGGCGATCCGCCATGCCGTAGACGCGGGCGATGAAATCGAGGTTTTCGCGGATGCTCAGGTCATCGTAGAGGCCGAAGCGCTGCGTCATGTAGCCGACCTCGCGCTTGATCGCGGCGGCCTCCGTCAGGACATCGTAACCGAGCGTGTGCCCGCTGCCGCCATCCGGGGTCAGCAGGCCGCACATCATGCGGATCGAGGTGGTCTTTCCCGAGCCGTTGGGGCCGAGAAAACCGTAGATTTCGCCGCGCCGCACCTTCATGTCCAGGCGATCAACGACTGTCTTGTCGCCGTATCGCTTGGTCAGGTCACGGACGTCGATCACCCAGTCGCCGTTCATGGCAGCGCCACCTCGACCGGCTGACCGGGGCGCAGGTATTTCGCCTGCTCCAGCAGCGGTTTTGCCTCGGCCAGGAACACCAGCCGGACGCGGTTGTCCTTGTTGTAGATTACCGGCGGCGTGAATTCTGCGTCACGGGCGACATAGCTCACCACCGCATCCAGCGGGTGCACGCAACCGTCACATCGCACCTTTACCTTCTGCCCTTGCGGCCATTTCGCCAGCAGCGGTTCGGGGATGTAAAAGCGCACCTTTAACGCCTGTGGCCCCAGCAGGCTCAGCACCGGACTTCCGGCAGGCACCCATTCGCCCGGACGGAAATAGACCTGCTCCACCCGTCCGGCAATGGGCGAGAGCACCGTTTTCTGGCCCAGAAGCCAACTCCGTTGCGCTCGCTGCTCCTTCGCCACATCGATCCCGGCCTGCGCCGCAACCTGCGCCTGTTCACGCGCGGCCAGCCGGGCGGCGGCCAGCTGCGCTTTCGTCTGTTCCAGCTGCGCCGCTTCGGCGTCGCGACGCGCCTTCAGCACATCCAGCGTGGAATTGGACACAAACCCTTGCGCGTTCATCTCACGCTGGCGCTTGAGATCGACTTCGGTCGCATGCAGCGATGCCTCGACGGCGCGCACATTGGCTTCATAGACATCCAGTTCCACCGGACGCTTGCCGCTTTGCAGGTCTCGCGCCTGCGCTTCCGCCTGACGAATACGCGCCTGCGCCTCGGCGACGGAAAGCTGCTCATTGTCGGTATCCAGCCGATAGGCGATATCACCGGGATTGAGGTTCCGGCCGAGATCCGCTTTCAATTCCACCAGACGTCCCGCCACCGGCGCGGCCAGGCGTACAGGCTCGGTTTCGACGTAACCGTCCAGATGGTCCGGCGGGGCTTTCCCGCAGGCGCCCAGTTGGGTGACAACCAGAATCGGCAGGGAAAAACGGCATAAAGGTTTCATGCGGCAGTCTCCCGCGCGGTCAGGGCCTGGATACCGGCCCAGGAAAAAGTGGAAACATGATCGATCAGTTGCTCCAGCGCCGCCGGACCGTGATCGAAACCGGGACGCAGCCGGGTCACCATCGGCGGCATAGCCACATAGATCACGATCTGCCCCATCACGCTCAGCATCACGCGCGCCAGCAGGTCGGGATCCGCGTCGGGCAGGCATTCCTTCAGGAAGGCAAAGGCCATCAGGGCCTGCTGTCGGGCATAACGCTCGAACAGCATGTCCAGCGCACCGGTCGGATTGGCGGCTTCACGCACCAGCAGCTTGCCCAGGCGGGACGGATTGACCGGATCGAGAAAGCGCGACACCAGCGCGCGCACCAGCAGGCGGAAACGCTGTTCGAGGCTGAAACCGGTGACCGGCATCGGGAACGGCGCGAAGGTCAGCGCCAGATCGGCATGGTGCTCGAGCACGGCGTGGTAAAGGCCTTCTTTCCCGCCGAAGTGGTAATTGATGGCGGACAGACGGACTCCGGCTTTGGCGGCGATGTCCTGCACGCGGGCTGCGCGGAAACCTTCGGTCAGGAAAACATCCGTTCCGGCGGCGATCAGCGCGGCGCGGGCACCCTCCCGGATTGGACGATCGATCATGACGAACGGCGCCTGAAATGGAAAAACTTTTCCACAATATAGGCAATTATTTTCACATTCCCAATCCCTGGCCGACAAACGGTTCCAAGATAACCCTGACAAACACCGGTGCGATCACTTTCCCCCCAAAAATTGACCTTAATCAAACCAAAGATAATCTGCCTACGAATTAGGCATTTTGCTCTACACAAAATGTCATGAATTTGCGTTCGACCGCCTGTTTTTTGATCGCTTTAGAATATTTATACCAGTAACCCCTCTCCTATACTCGCTCCCACAACACAGGCATAGCGCCTGACAACAAGCGGATTTAATCCACACATTCGAGGGTCTGAGCCATGAACTACTTCGTCACCGGCGGTACCGGATTCATCGGGCGCTTCCTGCTTGCCCGCCTCCTGAAACGGGAAGGCGCGGTGGTCTACGTTCTCTGCCGCAAGTCTTCCCAGCACAAGTTCGAGGAGCTGCTGGACGAGCTCGGCGCCACCGACGAGCAGCTGATCCCGGTCTTCGGCGATATCTCGCACCCCGGCCTGGTCTCGGAAGACGATCTCGCCCGCCTGAGCGGCAAGATCGACCATGTCTTCCACCTCGCCGCCGTCTATGACATGAACATGGACGACGCCACCGGCGAGACCGTGAACAACCAGGGCACCCGCAACGTCGTCGATTTCGTGAACCGCCTGGGCGGCAAGGCTCGCCTGCACCACATGAGCTCGATCGCCATCGCCGGCACCGAATGGGAAGGCGTTTTCAAGGAAACGCATTTCGACGAAGGCCAGAACCTGACGCACCCCTACTACCGCAGCAAGTTCACCTCGGAAAAGATTGTCCGCGACGAATGCAAGGCGCCTTACCGCATCTACCGTCCGGGGATCGTGGTCGGCGACTCCGAAACCGGCGTGATGGACAAGATCGACGGACCCTACTACTTCTTCAAGCTGATCCAGCGCATCCGCGACAACGTCCCGAAATGGCTGCCGCTGGTGGGCATCGACGGCGGCCAGATGCCGGTGGTGCCGGTCAACTACGTCGCGGACGCCGTGGACCACATCGCCCACAAGGATGGTCTGGACCGCAAGGTATTCTGCCTTGTGCAGAATCCGGCTCCGACCGTCGGCGAGCTGATGCAGATCCTCTTCACCGCCGCGCACGGCCCGGAGTTCAGCAAGAACCTGCCGGTCGGCGACATGAAGATCCCCGCCGCCGCCCGCGAACTGCTCAGCGCGATCGGCAGCAGCTCCGTTGCCCAGGCCATCTCCAAGTCGGTCGGCATTCCGCTGTCCACACTCAGCTTTGTGTTCAACAAGGCCGAGTATGACGACACCCATACCCGCAAGGCCTTGGCCGGCAGCGACATCAAGTGCCCGCGCCTGGAAACCTACGCCGAGAAACTGTTCGAATACTGGGAGTGGTACCTCGACGACGCCGCCTTCGCCTCCGGCCGCGCCCTGCGCGTGGTGCGCGGCAAGACCGTGCTGATCACCGGCGCCTCCTCTGGGATCGGCCTCACGGTGGCCAAGAAGCTCGGCAAGGCCGGCGCCCGCGTGCTGCTGGTGGCCCGCGGCGTCGAGAAGCTGGAGCAGACCGCCGAAATGATCCGCGCCGTCGGCGGGGAAGCGTTCATCTATCCCTGCGACCTGACCAATCTGGAGGCCATCGACGCCATGGCCGACCAGGTGCTGGTGGACCACGGCAGTGTCGACATCCTGATCAACAACGCCGGCCGCTCCATCCGCCGCGCGGTGATGGAGTCGCTGGACCGCTACCACGACTTTGAGCGCACCATGCAGCTGAACTATTTCGGCACGATCCGCCTGATCATGCGCCTGCTGCCGTCGATGGCGGCCCGCAAGCGTGGCCAAATTATCAATATCTCGTCGATCGGCTGCCTGGCCAACGCCCCGCGCTTCGCCGCCTACGTGGCCAGCAAGGCGGCGCTGGACGCCTTCACCCGCTGCCTGTCGGCGGAAGTGAAGCAGTTCAACATCGAGACCACCGCGATTTACATGCCGCTGGTGCGCACGCCGATGATCGCGCCGACCAAGATGTACGACTATGTGCCGACCTACACGCCGGATCAGGCCGCCAACCTGGTGATCAAGGCGATTGTCGACAAGCCGAAGCGCATCAAGACCTCGCTGGGCCAGACCGCCGAGATCTCCTACGCGCTGTGGCCGAAGCTGAACGACCGCATCCTCAGCCTAGGCTTCAAGCTCTTCCCGTCCTCAGCCGCCGCGAAGGGCGTCCAGGAGAAGAAGCCAAGTGCCGGCGCCATCGCCCTGGCCAACCTGCTGCCGGGCCAACACTGGTAAGCGGAAGACACGACACCGCGGGGGCGCTTCGGTGCCCCTTTTTCATGCCGCCGACCACCCGAACCGCTCAAATCCCCTGCAATCCGTCTCGCGGTAACGTCATCCCGACGAAAATTGTCGGGCGACACCCGTCATTTTTTATATCATCATGAAGTCTGCTCCCCGAGGAACCCTTCGCCGATGAAAACCCCGCCGCCCCTCATTCCCTTGCTGGAAGACGGCCTGATCGACGAAGTGCTCGCGCAACTGAAGAGCGGCAAGGAAGCGACCGTGTATCTGGTGCGCTGCGGCGATATCCTGCGTTGCGCCAAGGTCTACAAGGACCTCAAGCACCGCAGCTTCCGTCAGGCCGCCATCTACCGCGAAGGCCGCAAGGTCCGCAACTCCCGCGACGCCCGCGCCATGGCCAAGGGCTCCCGTCACGGCAAGAAGGAACAGGAAGAAACCTGGCATAACGCCGAAGTCAGCGCCCTGTTCCGGCTCGCCGAGGCGGGCGTGCGCGTGCCGACGCCGCACGTCTGCCACGAAGGCGTGCTGCTGATGGACATGATTGCCGATGAACAGGGGCGTCCCGCGCCCCGGCTGAGCGAAGTCGAATTCAGCCCGGCTGAAGCCGTCGCCTGCCATGATTTCCTGGTGCAGGAGGTGGTGATGATGCTCTGCGCCGGCGTCGTCCACGGCGACTTGTCGGAGTTCAATATCCTGATGGCGCCGGACGGTCCGGTGATCATCGACCTGCCGCAGGCCGTGGACGCCGCCGCCAACGCACACGCGCGTTCGCTGCTGGAGCGCGACATCCGCAACCTCGCCGACTTCTTCGGACGCTTCGCTCCGGAACTGCTGGACACGCATTACGGGCCGGAAATCTGGACCCTGTACGAGAACGGCGAGCTGACGCCGGAGATCGAACTGACGGGCGTGATCGAGGAGGACGACACCACCGTGGACCTGATCAGCCTGTTCGCCGCGATCGATGACGCCAAGAAAGAGGAAGCGCAGCGGCGCGAAGCCGCTGCGGAACGGGACGGCTGATCAGCCGAAGATCCCCAGCGGCGACTTGGTGATCGCCACGCTGACGATGAACAGGTACACCGTGATCGCCGCCAGCAGGAAACCGGCTTTCTGACCGCTGGTCTTCGCCTTGCGGAAGGCCATCACGCCCAGTCCGATATAGACCACCAGCAGCGCGATCTTCACATGCACCCAGGCCGGGAACATGCCCGCGCTGACCAGCATGCCGATCGCCGAGAGCAGCAGCACCGTATCGATGATGTGCGGGCTGATCCGCACCCACTTGGCCTGCAATCGTTCGGGCGACTGCATCAGCCAGACGCCCCGGACCAAGAAGAAAAGACCGCTCAAGGCCACGGCGGTGAGATGGAGATGTTTCAGAATCAGGTACATGGCGAATCCTCAGACCAGGCGGCGGTGCATGCAGGCGGGACTGTCCGGGGCGGCGGCGGTCGCGGCCCACTCGTCCGGGGTATAGGTATGCAGCGCCAGCGCATGCAGCCCCGCCTGCATTTCATCCCCCACCTGGGCGTAGATCATCTGGTGACGCTGCACCTGACGCTTGCCTTCGAATGCGCGCGACACCAGCACCACCTTGAAGTGCGTCTCCCGGTTGGGCGGGCCGCTGTGCATGTGCGATTCGTTGAGGATTTCGAGGTGTTCCGGGGACAAAGCCGCCGTCAGGCGGTCCCGGAGGGTCTGTTCACGCGACATGGGACTCTCCGCAAAAAGTGCCGCCATGCTACCACAGAAAAGGATTTGCGCCGGTCGGACGGCGGGCGTATAACCGGGTGACGCCTCACGTCCGGCGACATCATCCAACAATAAGAAAGCCGAGGATTCCCGCCATGGCCATCACTGTCCTTACCCAGACGCCCGATCAGGTCCGTTACTTCCCCGCCGAGGACGATCCGGCCGCCCGCATGACTGAAAAGCACGTCGATGACCTGATCGAAATATTCAAGACACCGCTGTCCGGCGCCTACAACTGGGATTATGTCAGCGCCGACGGCCGCATCCGCCAGCTCTACCGGCTCGGCAAGGAACTGAACTGGAATGCGGACACCGACCTCGACTGGAGCCGGACCTTTCCCAAGGACCAGATCCCGAGCGACATCGCCTTCAACCCGTTCGCGGGCTACGCCCCGTTCGAGACGATGACCGATGCGCAAAAGCTCCGCTTCGCCTGGCACCAGCAAGCCTGGACGCTGTCGCAATTCCTGCATGGCGAGCAGGGGGCATTGCTGGTCGCCTCGCAACTGGTGTCCTGCGCGCCGACCTTCGACGCCAAGCTGTATGCTTCCTCGCAGACCTTCGATGAAGCCCGTCACGTCGAAACGTTCAACCGCTACCTGCAGGACAAGGTGGGCATCCAGTATCCGGTCAATCCGCATCTCAAGGCCCTGCTGGACAAGATTCTCTCCGATCCGCGCTGGGACCTGAAATTCATCGGCATGCAGATCATCATCGAAGGACTCGCCCTCGCCGCCTTCAACACCATGCGCATGACGTGCATGGACCCGTTGCTCAAGGACCTGATTTACCTGGTGACCCGCGACGAGGCCCGTCATGTCACCTTTGGCGTGAATTACCTGGAATACATTGTCAAGCATCTTTCCCCGGAAGAAATCGAGGAGCGCGCCCAGTTCGCCTATGAAGCCTGCGTGGTGATGCGCGAACGGCTGATCGCCACCGAGGTCTTCGCCGAGTTCGGCTGGGATGTCGAAGCGGCGCGGAAAATGATGCTGGACGCTACCGTCATGCAATACTTCAGCAAATTCCTGTTCACCCGGATCGTGCCGAACCTGGCGCGCATCGGCCTGCTCACCGAAACGGTGCGGCCGAAATTCGAGGCGCTCGGCATTCTGGAATACGAGAACCTCGTCAGCGACGGCGACATCGACTGGGCTGCGCTCTCGGAGCCGTTGTACGGGAACGCCCCGTCCGGCAATCGCGCCACTGCCGCCTGAATCCCCGCCCGCCCCGCCGGCGGGTGCGTCTGCTGGCCCGGAACTTGCTTGCCATCTCCCGAGCCCCGCGCGCCAATGCCGGATGCCAATCCCCGCCGGACGCGCGGAGGATTCCCCTTGCCAGAAACGCGCGGATAACTATACTTGTCGCCCCGTGAATTCACGGTATAATTAAATGTTTCCCCGTGTTGTTACCGACTGGCATCGCGCTGGAGTTTCGAATCCTTCGGCGTGCGCGTGAGCGCGCGCCGGGGCTTGTGTTCTAATGAGGATCAGAGTGTGAAGGCAACCGCAGTACCCGAACGGCAAGGGTTGTATGACCCCGCCAACGAACACGACGCCTGTGGCGTCGGCTTCATCGCCCACATCAAGGGGCAGAAAAGCCACTCCATCATCGAACAGGGCCTGCTGATCCTGAAAAACCTGGATCACCGGGGCGCCGTGGGCGCCGACCCGCTGATGGGCGACGGCGCGGGCATTCTGATCCAGATTCCGGACACCTTCCTGCGCGCCGAAATGGCCAAACAGGACATCGTCCTGCCGCCAGTGGGCGAATACGGGGTGGGCATGGTGTTCCTGCCGCGCGAAAACGCCTCGCGCATGGCCTGCCAGGAAGAAATCGAGCGTGCCGTCGCCGCCGAAGGCCAGGTGCTGCTGGGCTGGCGCGACGTCCCCGTCTCTTCGACCATGCCGATGTCTCCGACGGTCAAGGCGAAAGAGCCGGTCATCCGTCAGGTCTTCGTCGGCCGCGGTCCTGACGTCTTCGTCACCGACGCCCTCGAACGCAAGTTGTACATCATCCGCCGCCGCGCCGCGAACGCCATCAAGGCGCTGGGCCTGGTGCACGGGCAGGAATTCTACGTGCCGTCCTTCTCGGCGCGCACCATCGTCTACAAGGGCCTGCTGCTGGCCGACCAGGTGGGCGAATACTACCTCGACCTGCAAAACCCCGAGTGCGTGTCGGCTCTGGCCCTCGTGCACCAGCGTTTCTCGACCAACACGTTCCCGACCTGGGACCTGGCGCACCCGTTCCGGATGATCGCCCACAACGGCGAAATCAACACCGTGCAGGGCAACGTCAACTGGTTCAAGGCGCGCGAGCAGGCGATCTCCTCGCCCATCCTCGGCGACGACCTGAAGAAGGTCTGGCCGCTGCACTACCCCGGCCAGTCCGACTCCGCCGCGTTCGACAACGCGCTGGAACTGCTGGTGATGGGCGGCTACTCCCTCGCCCAGGCGATGATGCTGATGATCCCGGAAGCCTGGGAAAAGCACACGCTGATGGACGAAAAGCGCCGTGCTTTCTATGAATACCATGCCGCGATGATGGAACCGTGGGACGGCCCCGCCGCCGTAGCCTTCACGGACGGCCGTCAGATCGGCGCCACGCTGGACCGTAACGGCCTGCGTCCGGCCCGCTACCTGGTCACCGATGACGACCTGGTCGTCATGGCTTCCGAATCCGGCGTGCTGCCGATCGAAGACAAGCGCATTGTCCAGAAATGGCGTCTGCAGCCCGGCAAGATGTTCCTCATCGACACCGAAGCCGGCCGCATCATCGACGACCAGGAACTGAAGGACTCCCTCGCCAGCGCCAAGCCGTACCGCGAGTGGATCGACAAGATCCGCATCAAGCTGGACGAAGTCCCGGTCGCCGAAGAAGCCGCCGAGGCTTCGCCGGTCACCCTGCTCGACCGTCAGCAAGCCTTCGGCTACACCCAGGAAGACATCAAGTTCATTCTGGAGCCGATGGCCGCCAGCGGCGAGGAAGCCACCGGCTCCATGGGCAACGACGCCGCCCTGCCGGTGTTGTCCAACAAGCTGAAGCCGCTGTACAACTACTTCAAGCAGTTGTTCGCCCAGGTGACCAACCCGCCGATCGACCCGATCCGCGAAGAGCTGGTCATGTCCGTGGTCTCCTTCATCGGTCCCAAACCGAACCTGCTGGGCATCACCGACATCAACCCGCCCATCCGCCTGGAAGTGGCGCAGCCGGTGTTGAACTTCGGCGACATCGAGAAGATCCGCCATATCGAGAAGTACACCGGCGGCAAGTTCCGTTCCCAGGAACTGGACATCTGCTACCCGGTCGCCTGGGGCAAGGAAGGCATTGAGGCCCGACTGGCTTCCCTCGCCGCCGAAGCCGAGGATGCCGTGCGTTCCGGCGCCAATATCCTGATCGTCTCCGACCGTCGCATGGACAACGCCAACGTCGCCATCCCGGCGCTGCTCGCCACTTCCGCCGTACACCAGCACCTGGTGAAGAAGGGCCTGCGCACCAGCACCGGCCTGGTCGTCGAGACCGGTTCGGCCCGCGAAGTGCACCACTTCGCCCTGCTGGGCGGCTACGGCGCCGAGGCCGTCCACCCGTATCTGGCCCTGGAGACCCTGCAGTCGCTGGCCGGCGATGACGCCGACAAGCGCAAGAAGGTCGTCTACAACTTCACCAAGGCGATCGGCAAGGGCCTGTGCAAGGTCATGTCCAAGATGGGCATCTCCACCTACATGTCCTACACCGGCGCACAGATCTTCGAAGCGATCGGCCTGCAATCCGGCTTTGTCGAGAAGTACTTCTCCGGCACCCCGTCCAACGTCGAGGGCATCGGCCTGTTCGAAGTGGCCGAGGAAGCCATCCGCATGCACCAGGCCGCCTTCGGGACCGACCCGGTGCTGGCCAACGCCCTGGACGCCGGCGGCGAATACGCCTTCCGCATCCGCGGCGAAGACCATCTGTGGACCCCGGACGCGATTGCCAAGCTGCAGCATTCCACCCGCTCCGGCCAGTACGCGACCTACAAGGAATACTCCAAGATCATCAATGACCAGTCCCAGCGCCACCTGACGCTGCGCGGCCTGTTCAAGTTCCGCACCGAGGGCGTGACCCCGGTGGCGATCGAGGAAGTGGAATCCGCGAAGGACATCGTCAAGCGCTTCGCCACCGGCGCGATGTCGCTCGGCTCGATTTCGACCGAAGCGCACACGACGCTGGCCATCGCCATGAACCGGATCGGCGGCAAATCGAACACCGGCGAAGGCGGTGAAGACGCCAAGCGCTTCATTCCGCTGAAGGAAGACACCAACCTGTCCGACATCCTCGGCAAGGGCCGCATCGAACGCGACCTGACGCTGAAGGCCGGCGACAGCCTGCGCTCCGCGATCAAGCAGGTCGCGTCGGGCCGCTTCGGTGTCACCATCGAATACCTGAGCAATGCCGACCAGATCCAGATCAAGATGGCCCAGGGCGCCAAGCCCGGCGAAGGCGGCCAGCTGCCCGGCCACAAGGTGTCCGAGTACATCGGCTTCCTGCGTCACTCCGTGCCGGGTGTCGGTCTCATCTCCCCGCCCCCGCACCATGACATCTACTCGATCGAAGATCTGGCGCAGCTGATCCATGACCTGAAGAACGCCAACCCGGCGGCTTCCGTGTCGGTGAAGCTGGTGTCCGAAGTCGGCGTCGGCACCGTCGCCGCCGGCGTGTCCAAGGCCAAGGCCGATCACGTGGTGATCGCCGGTCATGACGGCGGTACCGGCGCGTCGCCGCTGTCCTCGATCAAGCATGCCGGTTCGCCGTGGGAACTCGGCCTGGCCGAAACCCAGCAGACTCTTGTGCTGAACCAGCTGCGCAGCCGCATCCGCGTGCAGGTCGACGGCCAGCTCAAGACCGGCCGCGATGTGGTCATCGGCGCCCTGCTCGGCGCGGACGAGTTCGGTTTCGCCACCGCCCCGCTGGTGGTGGAAGGCTGCATCATGATGCGCAAATGCCACCTGAACACCTGCCCGGTGGGCGTGGCGACCCAGGATCCGGAATTGCGCAAGCGTTTCACCGGCCAGCCGGAACACGTGGTCAACTTCTTCTTCTTCATTGCGGAAGAAGTGCGTGAAATCATGGCGTCGCTGGGTGTTCGCACGTTCGACGAACTGGTCGGCCGCGCCGACCTGCTCGACACCCGCGACGGCATCGCCCACTGGAAGGCGCAAGGTCTGGACTTCTCCAAGATCTTCTTCCAGCCCGCTGTGCCCGCCTCGGTGCCGCGCCTGAATACGGAAGGTCAGGACCACGGTCTGGCGAAGGCCCTCGATCACCAGCTGATCGCGCTGGCCAAACCCGCCCTGGAATCCGGCAAGAAGGTGTCGATCGAATTGCCGATCCGCAACATCAACCGCACCTGCGGCACCATGCTGTCCGGCGAAGTGGCGAAGCGTTACGGTGCAGCCGGGTTGCCGGACGACACCATTCACATCCGCCTGAACGGCACTGCCGGCCAAAGCTTCGGCGCCTTCCTCGCGAAGGGCGTGACGCTGGAGCTGGTGGGCGAAGGCAACGACTACGTCGGCAAGGGCCTGTCGGGCGGCCGCATCATCATCCGTCCTCACGCCGATTTCCGTGGCGACACGTCGAAGAACATCATCCTCGGCAACACCGTCATGTACGGCGCCACCTCGGGTGAGAGCTTCTTCACCGGCGTCGCCGGCGAACGCTTCTGCGTCCGCAACTCCGGCGGCACCGCCGTGGTGGAAGGCGTGGGCGACCACGGCTGCGAATACATGACCGGCGGCACCGTGGTGGTGCTCGGCAACACCGGCCGCAACTTCGCGGCGGGCATGTCCGGCGGCATCGCCTACGTGTACGATCCGGCCGGCTCCTTCGCGGGTCGTTGCAACCTGGCCCAGGT
>JAYRMT010000086.1:0-12605 GCA_041912575.1 Fluviicoccus sp.
TCCCGGTCATGTACACCTGCGTCGACGACCTGATGCGCGCCTATCCGCGACTTGCCTACATCGTCCGCACGCCATACCGCTGGTTGAATCCCGTCCGCCCGCCGGTCATGCCGGTCGCGGATCCCCGCCGTTCCTGAGCCGTGGAGGAAAGCGCCATGTCCGTCCCGATGTACGACTTGCCCGATACCCTGACCTGTTCCGAGGCCTATCGACAGGCCGTGCCGATGGAAACCGCGCATCCGGATGACATGGATTATGTCGGTTTGTGGTACGAGGCCCGGCTCAAATACGGCATTGATGACCAGATGCTGTTCGGTATCTACGAATCCGGTGCGGAGAGCCCGCGCTGGTATCGCTATTCCCACCGTTTCTATGACGGACTGGGCGCGTTGTCCCTGCTGATGAAAACGCGCGGCCTGCATTTCCCGGACGGCCTGCCGAAGGGGCGCGACACCCATGTCCCGTCCTTGCTGGAGCTCCTGCGCGCCGCCCGCAAGCCGCTCGCCGCACCCTCCTTGCAGATCCGCTGGAAAGCGCTGCAACCGTTCCGCGAGACTGAAACCTCCCACATGCCGGTCACCCTGCTGATGACGCCGGAGGAAACCGCGCGAGTCGAGCAGTGCGCGAAAGATGCCGGTGTCCGCAGCACCTTCTGGCTATTCTGGGCCGGCGACCGCGCCGCCCGCGAGGCGCTGTTCGGGGAGGGCGCGGTGATGCCCTGGCTGTATCCGGCCAACCTGCGCGGCGCCGTCCGGTGCGCGCGCGACACCATGAACCAGGCCAGCGCCGTCACCGTGCACCTGGCCGACGAGACCTCGCCCGCCGCCCTGCGAGAGCAGGTGACGACCCGGCTGGAACGGCTGGAGCACTGGCGTATGTGGTTCATGGTCAACATCGGCAAGCTGATCGGTCGGCGCGGCGTGCACTGGCTTTATCGTCAGGTCGCCACGCCGCCGGGACGATTTGCCGGTTCCTACACGAACCTGGGGGTATGGGACGCCCCGAATACGGACGGGGTCATCTGCTCCTCCCCGTGCAGCCACGGCTATCCGGTCAGTCTCAACACAATTCTTTGCAACGGACGGCGGGCGCTCGCCATCCGGCTGCATCCGGTGGTGGCGGGCGACGGGGAACTGGCCGCGCGGGTGCTTCGGCGCTGGAAGGAGATCGTCTGCGGTCTTGGCTGAGGCGTTGACGGGGAGGGAAAGGTCCTGGTTGCAGCGTAAAGCCGCTACTCGTCGGATCACATCTTTTGTTGCCAATGCCAGTGACATTTGTCATGTATTTTCCGCTGAAATGTGATGAAATCAGCACTCTTGCAAAACAACAATGCGGGGAGGCCGAAACGGTAGATCCCCATGACGGAGTTCGGGCCGCGTGATGCGGCCGTTCTTATTTCGGGAGGCAGGGTGTGACACTCGACGAGATCTATCTCAAGAACAAAACCGTCGAAGGCAAAATCATCAAGTTCCGCGCCGATCGCCGGGCGGTGCTTTTCATCTACGGGCTTTTCGCGGTCCAGCTGCTGGCGTGGGATTTACTCCCGCTCTGGGGAGCCATCATCGCGGGCATCCTGCTGTTGCCGTTCCTCGGCAGTTGCGCCATCTACAACCATCACCAGCAGCATCACAACGCGTTCAACGCGCCGGTGTTGAACCGCCTTTTCGAGCTGGTGCTGGGGGTGCAGACGATGATTACGTCCTATGCCTGGGTGTTGCACCACAATTACGGGCACCATCCGCATTACATGAACCAGCCGCCGGACGCCGATGAGGATGAGTCCCGCTGGGCGCGTCGCAATGGCGACAAAATGGGGCGAATCGAATACTCGCTGAACCTCCTGTTCCGCGCGCCCTACGACAGCATTCTGGTGGGCTTCAAGCACCCGCAGGCCTTGCGGGCGTTTTTCCTGATGCTGATTCCTTACGCCGCGGTCGAGTTGACGCTTGCCTGGTTCAACTGGCAGAACTGGCTGGCGATATTCCTGATCCCTTCCTTCTGCATGTTGCTCTATGTGTACGATCTGACCTACGAACACCACAGCGGGCTGTACACCAAAAACCACTTCGAAGCGTCACGGAACCGGGTGGGGCCGTTCTACAATTACCGGACCTTCAACCTGGGTTATCACACGGCGCATCACATCAAGCCGTTCATCCACTGGTCGCTGTTGCCGCAGTATCACGAGCTGATCAAGGACAAGATCCCGCCGCACTGTTTTGTGGAGTGTCGCTGATCAGCCGTCCTGCGAACATGAAAAAGGGCGCTTGCGCGCCCTGAGACATGCGGATCGGAAGTTACTTCGTCAGCCAGCCGTTCAGTTCCTTGATGTCCACTTCCCCCAACTGTCCGCTGGCCGCGCGCAGCTTCAGGGTGTTGATCACGTAGTCATAGCGCGCGTTCGCATAGTCGCGCTTGGCGGCGTAGACATTGCGCTCGGCCAGCAGCACATCGACGATGTTGCGCGTGCCCACGTCATAGCCGGCTTTGGTCGCCGCCAGCGCGGCTTCGCTCGACTTGACGGCCTGCTGGCGCGCAGCCACCCGGTAGCTGTCGGCGGATACGTTCAGGAAGGCGGTGCGCGTCTGCGCATTCAGCTGGCGTTCGGTCGCGGTGACCTGATCGCGCGCGGCATCGGCGGCGAATGTCGCCTGACGCACGGCGTTCGAAGTACGTCCGCCAACAAAGATCGGCCATTGAACTTCAACGCCCGCCGCCGTGCGGTTGCCGTTCTGCGCGAAAAGACCGGGGCTGCTGGCCGCGTCGACCTTGTTGTCCACATGGCTGTAGGAGCCCACCAAGTCCACGGTCGGCAGGAAACCGGCGCGCTGGACATCCTGGGTTTGACGGGCGGCCTTGTAGTTCAGGCGAGCCGCGCTGAGCTGCGGATTCTTGTCATTGGCCAGCCGGGCCCACTCTTCGGCGCTGGCGGGTGAGGGCGGCGTCACCGTGAAGTCATCACGCAAGGCGTCCAGCGTGCCCGGGTCGCCGCCGACAATGGTTGCCAGCACTTCGCGGGAGCTGGCCAGCGCCGCTTCCGCGCTGATGCGGTTGGCGACCGCGCCGTCCAGCTGGGCTTGCGCTTCCAGCACGTCGGTCTTGGCGATCAGACCGACCTCGAAACGTTTCTGCGCCTGTTCCTGCTGACGCTTCAGCGCCGCTTCCTCGGCCTGCGTGGTGCTCAGGGTTTCTTGCGCGCGCAGCACGTCCACATAGGCCTGACTGACCCGCAGCACCTGATCCTGTTCCTTCTGGCGGTAATTCGCTTCATTGACATCGGTCAGGGTTTTCGAGCGCTGGTAGTCCCGCCACAGGTCGGCGCGGAACAGCGGCTGGCGAACCTGCGCGCCGTACTGGGTGGCGTTGTAGTTCAGCGATGCGCCGGTTTCCGGCGAGAAGTGATTCTTGTAGAGTGAGCCGGACAACGCGACGGTCGGCAGCAGGGCGCCGCTGCTCTGCCCCGCCTTCTCCTTTTCCGCCAGGTAGGAGTTCGTGTTGGCGCTCCACTGCGGATCGTTCTTCAGCGCTTGCCGGTAGGCCTCCGCGAGGTCCATGGCATGGCAGAGCGGGGTCAGGGAAACAGTGACCAGGGAGGCGGCGAGCAGTTGGCGCATATGAACATACCGATCAGTATGGATAATAGCGCGAGCGTATGCTTTTGACCCGTTGAAAGCAAGGCAATGTCGTCGTTTTGTTGTTACTGGCGGGGGTATGCGTACAGTGGCGGAGCGGAACGTCGCGGCGTATAGTCACACCCTTGTCAAACCGGACTCATTTTCGTTTCTATGGCCACCGTGTTCCTCAGCGAGCAGGCGCAAGTCGACGCCGCCGCGACCCAGCAGTTTCCCTCGTCCCGCAAGGTTTACGTGACCGGCAGCCGTCCCGATATCCGGGTGCCGATGCGCGAGATCACGCTGCACGCCACGCCGACCGCGTTCGGCGGCGAAACGAATCCCCCGGTGGTGGTTTACGACACGTCCGGCCCCTATACCGATCCCGACGTCCGCATCGACATCCGCCAGGGTCTGCCCGCCGTGCGTGAGAACTGGGTGCTGGAGCGCGACGATACCGAGCAGCTGACCGGCCTCAGTTCGCACTACGGCCGCCAGCGCGAGCGCGACCTGACCCTGGCGCAACTGCGTTTCGGTCACCTTCGCAAGCCGCGTCGCGCCAAGGCGGACGCCAATGTCACCCAGATGCACTACGCCAAGCGCGGCATCATCACGCCCGAGATGGAATACGTCGCCATCCGGGAAAACCTCAAGCTGCAAGCAGCCCGTGAACAGGGGCTGCTGAACCAGCATCCCGGGCAGTCCTTCGGCGCGGCGATTCCCAAGGAAATCACCCCGGAATTCGTGCGCAGCGAAATCGCGCGCGGCCGTGCGATCATCCCCGCCAACATCAATCACGTCGAACTGGAGCCGATGATCATCGGCCGCAACTTCCTGGTGAAGATCAACGGCAATATCGGCAATTCGGCGCTGGTGTCCTCCATCGAGGAAGAAGTGGCGAAGATGACCTGGGGCATCCGCTGGGGCTCCGACACCATCATGGACCTGTCGACGGGCAAGAATATCCACGAGACCCGCGAATGGATACTGCGCAACTCCCCGGTTCCGATCGGCACCGTGCCGATTTACCAGGCGCTGGAAAAGGTTGACGGCATTGCCGAGGACCTGACCTGGGAAATCTTCCGCGACACGCTGATCGAGCAGGCGGAGCAGGGCGTCGACTATTTCACCATCCACGCGGGCGTGCTGCTGCGCTATGTGCCGCTGACGGCGAAGCGCCTGACCGGCATTGTCTCGCGCGGCGGTTCGATCATGGCCAAATGGTGCCTGGCGCACCACAAGGAGAATTTCCTCTACACGCATTTCGAGGAAATCTGCGAGATCATGAAGGCTTATGACGTCTCGTTCTCGCTGGGCGACGGCTTGCGTCCCGGCTCCATCCAGGACGCCAATGACGAAGCGCAGCTGGGCGAGTTGAAAACGCTGGGCGAGCTCACGCAGATTGCCTGGAAGCATGACGTCCAGGTCATGATCGAGGGGCCCGGTCACGTGCCGATGCACATGATCAAGGAAAACATGGACCTGCAGCTGCAATGGTGCCATGAAGCCCCGTTCTACACCCTCGGTCCCCTGACCACGGACATCGCGCCCGGCTACGACCACATCACTTCCGCCATCGGCGCGGCGATGATCGGCTGGTACGGTACGGCGATGCTTTGCTATGTTACGCCCAAGGAGCACCTGGGCCTGCCGAACAAGCAGGACGTGAAAGACGGTATCATCACCTACAAAATCGCCGCTCACGCCGCCGACCTCGCCAAGGGCCATCCGGGCGCGCAGATCCGCGACAACGCCCTGTCCAAGGCGCGTTTCGAGTTCCGCTGGGAAGACCAGTTCAACCTCAGCCTGGATCCGGACACCGCCAAGTCCTTCCATGACGAGACCCTGCCGAAGGACGCGCACAAGGTGGCGCATTTCTGTTCGATGTGCGGTCCGAAATTCTGCTCGATGAAGATTACCCAGGACGTGCGCGACTACGCCGATTCGCTCGAGGCTTCCGCCGAGGAGGGCATGCAGGCCAAGGCCGAGGAGTTTCGCGCCCAGGGCAGCGAGATTTACAAGACCGTTTGAGGAGCGCGGCATGGACAGCGGATTCCGGCCGGAGGATGTCGAGCTCGTTGATCGGCGGACGGCCTATCGCGGTTTTGCCCGGCTGGACGTCTTGGAGCTGCGTCACCGCCGCTTTGCGGGCGGCATGGGCCCGGTGATCAAACGCGAAGTGCTTATCAGACCGGTCGGAGTCGGTGTGATAATCTACGATCCGGTAGGGGACCTCGTGTTGCTGGTCGAGCAATTCCGGATCGGCGCCCTGACCGCCGGACTGGATTCGCCTTGGCAACTTGAAGTGGTCGCCGGACTGGTTGCCGAGGGTGAGCTCCCTGAGCATGTCGCCCGCCGCGAGGCGGTCGAGGAAGCGGGCGTGGTGTTGGGCCGGACGGAATACCTCTTCGATTTCCTCATGTCCCCCGGCAGCAGCAACGAGCGCTTCCATCTGTATGTCGCGGAAGCCGATCTCTCGGCTGCGGGCGGAGTGCATGGTCTTCCCGAAGAAGGCGAGGATATCCGCGTGGTGGTGTGCCCGTCGGATCAGGCCCTGGATGCGCTGGCCGCAGGCCGGATCACGAACGCGCCGGCCCTGCTGGCCCTGCACTGGTTCCGGCAGAACCGGGACCGTCTGAGGGCGGACTGGCGGAAATGAGCGCCATGTTCTTGGCGCAACGCTGGAAAAATAGTATTTTCTGCGTTAAAACAAGAACGAGAAGAGATCCGCTTTAGGGATGGCATCTTGAGCAAGCAGAACCCCAGACCACTCCGGGTGGTCCAAGTCACTGACAGTCACCTCTTCGCCGGCACGGACGGGCGACTGTTGGGGCTTTGCACCGAAGACAGTCTGAGCCTGGTCCTGGACAAGATTCGCAAGGAACAGCCGAACATCGACCTCATCCTGGCCACCGGGGACATTTCCCAGGATGCGTCCACCGAGGCCTACGCCCGTTTCCATCGCCATATCAGCAGTTTCAAGGCGCCCAGCTACTGGCTGCAGGGAAATCATGACATCACCGCGCCCATGCTGGGCGTTCTTGGTGGTAATTCGCACCTGAGTCCCTGCGTGATTGATCGTGACGGCTGGCGCGTGATCATGCTGAACTCCAGCATCGAGCACCAGGTGCCCGGCCGCTTCACGCCCGAGGAGCTGGCTTTCCTGAAGCAGGCGCTCGCCGACAGTCGCGACCGACATGTGATGGTCTGCCTGCATCACCATCCGGTGCCGATGGGCTGCAAATGGCTGGATACCCAGGTCGTGCGCAATGCGGGCGATTTCTGGAGGATTGTGGATGCCGAGACGCACATCAAGGCGATCCTCTGGGGCCATGTGCACCAGGAGTCCGACCAGCAGCGCAAGGGGGTGCGCCTGATGTCCACCCCGTCAACCTGCGTGCAGTTCAAGCCGCTGAGCGACGATTTCGCCATTGACGATATCAATCCCGGCTACCGCTGGATCGACCTGCACGCCGACGGTCGCATCGAGACCGGTGTCTCGCGGGTGGAAGGCGTCAAGTTCGTGGTGGACTGGACGGTCAAGGGTTACTGATCGTCCCGCGCTGCTTTCCGCTTTTCCGACGCGAAGACCCGCATGCCTGTGATTGTCTATCTGCACGGTTTCAACAGCTCCCCGCAATCCCACAAGGTTGGCCAGATGCGTGACTGGCTGGCGGCGCATCGTCCCGACATTCGCTTCGTCGCCCCGATGATCGCGTTCAACGCCGCCCGCGTGGCCGGCATCCTTCGCGATCTGATGGCCGAATATCCCGAAGCCGCGCTGGTCGGCAGTTCGCTGGGCGGTTTCTACGCGACCTGGGCCGCACAAACCTTCGGCCGCAGGGCGGTGCTGATCAATCCCGCCGTGCGTCCCCACACCCGTTTCCACACCTATCTGGGTGAGCAGCAAAACCTCTATACCGGTGAAAAGTACATCCTGACGACGGAAATGGTCGCCGAGTTGAACCCTCTGGCGCTGGAGAACCTGCCCGAACCGTCACGGCTGTGGGTATTATTGCAGACCGGGGACGAAACGCTGGATTACCGCGACGCGCGAAACTACTATGCCGCCTGTCCGCAACTGGTGGAGGAGGGGGGCGATCATAGCCACACGACCTTCGCCGCGCATATTCCCGCGATTGTCCATTTCCTGACGCACTGAATGCCGACCATGACGACCTATAACGCCGATGCCATTGAAGTCCTGTCCGGCCTGGATCCCGTCCGCCGCCGTCCCGGCATGTATACCGACACCAGTCGGCCGAATCATCTGGCGCAGGAAGTCATCGACAACTCGGTTGACGAGGCGATGGCGGGCCATGCCCGCAATATCCAGGTGATCCTTCATGAGGACAACTCGCTGGAAGTCATCGACGACGGACGCGGCATGCCGGTGGACATCCATCCGGAAGAAAAGGTCAGCGGCGTCGAGCTTATCCTCACCAAGCTCCATGCGGGCGGCAAGTTTTCCAACAAGAATTACCAGTTTTCGGGCGGTTTGCACGGTGTCGGTATCTCGGTGGTCAACGCGCTATCCACCGTGGTGGAGGTGCGGGTCAAGCGTGACGGTAACCAGTACGCCATGCGCTTCGAGAACGGCAACAAGGCGTCCGAATTGACGGTCGTCGGCACCGCGCCCAAGCGCCAGACCGGCACCAGCGTCCGCTTCTGGCCTGACGCCTCCTATTTCGATACGGCGAAATTCGCCACCAAGGCGCTGAAACACCTGCTCAAGGCCAAGGCGGTGCTGTGTCCCGGCCTGACGATCCGCTTTCAGGACAAGCAAGCGCAGGAAGAGGAGAGCTGGTTTTACGAGGACGGCCTGCGCGCGTACATCGTGGATGCCTGCAAGGAATGGCCGGTGTTGCCCGAAGAACCCTTTGTCGGCAACTTCCAGGGTGACAAGGCGGCCTGCGAGTTCGCGGTGTTCTGGATGCCGGAAGGCGGCGAGGCGGTGCAGGAGTCCTACGTCAACCTGATCCCCACGATTCTGGGCGGTACGCACGTCAATGGCTTGCGTCAGGGCCTGACCGATGCGATGCGGGAATTCTGCGAGTTCCGCAACCTGCTGCCGCGCAACCTCAAGCTGGCGCCGGAAGATGTCTGGGAAAAGGTCGCGTTCGTGCTGTCGATGAAGATGCAGGAGGCGCAGTTTTCCGGCCAGACCAAGGAGCGGTTGTCCTCGCGCGAGGCTTCGGTTTTCGTGCAGGGCGTGACCAAGGACGCTTTCTCGTTGTGGCTGAACCAGCATCCCGACATCGGTGTGCAACTGGCCGAGCTGGCGATCGCCAATGCCGGCCGTCGCCTGCGCGCGGGCAAGAAGATCGAGCGGAAGAAGATCACCCAGGGTCCGGCACTGCCGGGCAAGCTGGCCGACTGCGTGGGCCAGGACGTGATGCGCGGCGAGCTGTTCCTGGTGGAAGGGGACTCTGCCGGCGGCTCGGCCAAGCAGGCGCGAGACAAGGAGTTCCAGGCGGTGATGCCCCTGCGCGGCAAGATCCTCAATACCTGGGAGGTGTCGAAGGACGAAGTGCTGGGCTCGCAGGAAGTGCATGACATCGCGGTGGCCATCGGGGTCGATCCCGGTTCCGAGGACCTGACCGGCCTGCGTTACGGCAAGGTCTGCATCCTGGCGGATGCCGACTCGGATGGCCTGCATATTGCCACCCTGCTGTGCGCCCTGTTCGTGAAGCATTTCCCGGCGCTGGTGAAGAATGGTCATGTGTTCGTGGCCATGCCGCCGCTATACCGCATTGACGCCGGCAAGGAAACCTACTACGCGCTGGATGATGACGAAAAACAGGGCGTGCTGGACCGTCTGGCCGCCGAGCACAAGAAGGCAAAGCCGCAGGTCACCCGCTTCAAGGGCCTGGGCGAGATGAATCCGCTGCAATTGCGGGAAACGACCATGGATGTGAATACCCGGCGCCTGGTGCAGCTGACGCTGGAGGATGAGAAGGAAACCGCGGCCATGATGGACATGCTGCTGGCCAAGAAGCGTTCGGCCGACCGGAAGGCCTGGCTGGAGGACAAGGGGAACCTGGCGGAGACGGTTTGAGCGGCCTGCCATTCATCATCTATTGAGGGCTTCCCGTCAGAAGGTGTCCCCGGTGGGGCCGTAAGTTCGGTTTTCGGAGTGCACCTTCGCCCCGCACTTCTCTATAATCACTGCCAAATCCATCACAAAAATACACACTGGTTTGTGTTCCCCCTGCGTCAACAGGTCCTTAACAAAAGGGTGTATACCCTTCGTGAATGGCGTGCCTGTTGCCGAGGGCATCCGGTGCCCGCGGTCGCGTGGGAGCCGGGGCTCCGGTGCTAGAAAGGACCGCGCGACATGACCATCGGACGGGGGCATGTTAGGGGGGCAACCGGATTGCCCATCGCTGGTAGCCCGTGTGTTTTCCCGAAAAGGTGTTCTATGAGTTCTGTTGGGGTTCTTGGTCGTGCCGGCGTGATGCGTGTGGGTGGCGATACCCGCCGGAATTCCCAGGAAGCCGGCCTTTTCGGGTGGCTGGCGTTGTGGTTGCTGGTATTGGCCGGGTTGGGCTCGGCGCAGAGCGCCCGCGCGGCACCCCTTGCGTGCGCGGCCAACGAGGTTGCGCAGACGTTTACGTTTGGCGGGGCCAATACTTGGCCCGGTGGCTCCAATGGGCCCAATAATTATACGGTTGGTACGGCTCCAAATACCGTTACCCTGTCATTCAGCAACGTACAGACCGCGACGCCCATCACCGGCGACCCCTCACTCCGCCAGTCCGGCAACAACGCCAATGCCTTGGTGATCTCCGGAATCAATGCCGGGGTTGGTGCAACCCTCTCCACCCTGAACCTGGTCACGACCAAGCCGATCAACAAGCTGGTCTACAATGTCTATGACATTGATTACAGCCCCAGTGGCAGCAGCAACTTTACCGACCGTATTGTTGCGACGATGAACGGTTCAATATTTCCAACAGCCATGACGGCTGTTAATACGACGAATGTCACCACGAACACCAGTACCGGAAATGCGATCGCAACCACTTCAGCGAATTGCGGCCCCACGAGCACGGCATGTAACGTGGAGGTGCAATTCAATACTTCCGGTATCAACAGCGCCGCTCTTCAATTCCTTGCAGCGCATGCCTCGGGAACGACGGTTCAGCAATCCATTGGTCTTGGCCAGTATTCGTGGTGTCTCCCGCGTGCCACGTTGACCCTGCGCAAGACATCCGTGGGAGGAACCGGTACGTTCGGTTTTGCCTTGACAAATACCACACAGACCACGGGCACTATCACCACCACGGCCGCCGGTACACCGCAACAGGTGGATGGCGACACTTCGGCGAGCGGAACCCAGGCATATCTTGTAAACACCATTGGTACGGCGATCACCATAAACGAGAACAGCCTGCCTTCGGGCTGGAGCCTTACCGGGGCGACCTGTACCAATGCCGCCGGGTCTACCGTGGGAAGTCTGTCCGGCTCAACCTATACCATCCCTGCAGGCAATGTGACTGACGGCGAGGCGTTTACCTGTACCTTCACCAATACCAGATCACCCACGCTGCAGTTGGCGAAGGCCTGGGGCCCGAACAGTTCGGCCGGTGACAGCGCCACGATTGGCGCGACAACGGGCGGCAGTGCAAATACCTCTCCGTTCAGCACTCCGGGTGGCACAAACGCCAACAGCGGCGCGGCAGTCAACATCCAGGTCGGCAATACGATCACGCTCCCGGCGGAAACGGGGACGAACATCGGCAACTACAATACCGTTTTGAGCTGTACGGCCAACGGCGGCGCGACAGCGAACGCCCTGTCGGGCACAAACGGTCAGGTGTCGAATACGTTGCTGATCGGGGCCGGGGATGCGGGGAAGGCGATTGTCTGTACCTATACCAACACGCGCCGGAGCACCACCTTCCGGTTGGCGAAGGCATGGGGCGCGAACAGCATCGCCGGCAATGTGGCGAGCCTGGGAGCGACCACGGGCCTGACGAACAACACGGCGTTGTTCACGAGCACGGCGAGCACCAACACCAACGGCGCGACTGTAACCGTTTATGCGGGCGAGACGGCAACGCTGCCAGCGGAAACGATGCCCACCGGAACATTGTCTAACTACAATACCGTCATCAGTTGCAATGCCGGAACCCTGAGCGGGACGAACGGTCAGTCTGCGGGTAACACACTGGCGATTACGGCGGCGGCCACGGCGACGAGCCCGATCACCTGTACCTACACCAACACCCGCAGGAGCACCACCTTCCGGTTGGCGAAGGCCTGGGGCGCGAACAGCATCGCGGGGAACGTGGCAAGACTGGCGGCAACGACAGGCCTCACGAACAACACGGCAGTATTTACCAGTACCGCCAGCACCAACACCAACGGTGCGGCGGTGACGGTGTTCGCGGGCGAGACGGCGACACTGCCGGCGGAAACGATGACCACGGGGACGCTGGCGAACTACAGCACGGTCATCAGTTGTAATGCCGGGACCCTGTCGGGGACGAACGGTCAGGTGGCGGGAAACACGCTGGCGGTGACGGGGGCTGCCACGGCGACAAACCCGATCACCTGTACCTATACCAACACCCGGAAGTCGGCGACGCTGACCCTGAATAAGACGTGGGCTGCGAACAGCATTGCCGGGAATACCACGACGGTAACGTCGTCGGGCTTCACCAACAATGCGTCGTCCGGTCTGTCGACGGCGACCGCCGCCGGTAACACGACGACCGGCACGTCGGTGACGGTGTTCGCGGGGGAATCGGGCTCGATCACGGAAGCGTTCGGGGTCGGCTCGGCGGCGAACTACACGGCATCGCTGAGCTGCACGGGGAATACCCAGGCGCTGTCGGGTTCGACACTGACCGTTGATCCGGCGGACACGGCGATCACCTGCACCGAGACCAATACGCGCAAGTTCGCGACGCTGACGCTGAAGAAGACGTGGTCCGCCAACAGCAAGGCCGGTGACACCACGACGGTAACGTCGTCGGGCTTCACCAA
>JAYRMT010000087.1:0-12587 GCA_041912575.1 Fluviicoccus sp.
CACCAGGCGGGCGCGAGCAGGATGTCGGCCGACGCGGTGCCGGTGATGCGGTGGTAGACCACTTCCGGCGGCGTGCGGCTGATCAGGTCGATGCACTGTTCCACGTAGTCGCTTTCCTGCATCGGCGCGTACTCGCCGCGTTTCCACTGGTAGGCCAGCATCGTCGACTTCACCACGTGCAACGGATGCAGCTTCAGGCCGTCGGTCCCGACCGCCAGCACCCGCGCCAGCGTCTCGCGGGCGTGGCTTTCGCCCTCGCCCGGCAGCCCGAGGATCAGGTGCGTGCAGACCTGCAAGCCGCGCGCGCGCGCCTGGCGGGTGGTCTCGGCGTACTCGGCGAAACCGTGGCCGCGATTGACCCGCGCCAGCGTGTCGTCAAAGGCGCTCTGCAAGCCCAGTTCCAGCCAGATGTCGTGACCGCGCGCGCGGTAGTCAGCCAGCAGGTCCAGCACCTCTTGCGGCACGCAGTCCGGCCGCGTGCCGATCGACAAGCCGACCACATCGGGATGGGCCAGCGCCTCGTCGTAGAAGCGACGCAGGCGGTCCAGTTCGGCGTAGGTATTGGTGTAGGCCTGGAAATAGGCCAGCAGCTTGCGGGCGCGATGATGGCGGCGCAGGGCGCGCGCGCCGGCGTCGATCTGCGCGGTGACATCCGCCGCGCGGCGGCCGGGCGTAAACGAGTCGTTGTTGCAGAAGGTGCAGCCGCCCCGCCCCTTGCTACCGTCGCGGTTGGGGCAGGTGAAACCGACGTCGAGCGCGACCTTGTGCACCCGGCGGCCGTGACGGGCCCGGAGGGCGTGACCCAGCGTGTGGATGTACCGTGAGGCGTCCATGGATGATCCGGGCGGAAGCGAATGCGCCGGGATTCTAGGCGGCGGAACGACCGGGAAAAATGATCGCGGACAAGTCGGGCGTGCACGGCTGTCATGCTCCTGTGACAAACCGGCGGCATGCTGGGCGTCCCCGGAACGGCGCTCCTCCGGGGGCGCCGGGTCCGCCCGGGCGACAGGCCGTTCCGGGGGCTTCGCCCCGCGTGTTGTCCAGTGGACATCCCTGCCGCCGCCGCCGGATGATGGGTCCAGCTCCCGGAGAGGCCCGTCCATGAAAACCCTGCTTGCCCGCCTGACCGCGCCGCTGTTCGCCGCCGCCCTTGCCCACGCCGCGCCGGCTACCCCCGTCACCCCCGTCCCGTCGGTGGACCTGAACCGCTATCTCGGTTCGTGGTACGAAATCGCGCACTTGCCGATGTTCTTCCAGCGCCACTGCCTCGCCGACACCACCGCCACCTACACCCTGCTGGACGACGGCCGCATCGGCGTCCTCAACCGCTGCCGCACCGCCAAGGGTGTCGACCAGGCCAAGGGCAAAGCCCGCGTGATGAAGGACAGCGGCAACGCGCGGCTGAAAGTCACCTTCTTCTGGCCGTTCTCCGGGGATTACTGGGTGATCGGCCTGGACCCGGATTACCGCTGGGCGGTGGTTGGCGAACCGCGCCGCAAATACCTGTGGATCCTCTCGCGCACGCCGGTCCTGCCGCCCGGGCAACTGGAAGCCGCCCGGCAGGCGGCGCTGGCGCAGGGCTACGACCTGTCCGGGCTGATTACCACGCCACAGAATCCGTAGAATCAACCACTTGCCGCCTCCGCTACGCCGGGACACAGACGATAGCCGTGACCTATCGTCGCGATTGCATTAAATCATTGGCCCCTAGCGAATTCCCTGACTAGTCTTCCCCTACACCGTTCTAAAGACCCAGAGGAAGGCAGCCATGAGCACCGAATCCCCATGCCCGTTCCACGCCCTGCACGGCGGAAACGCCGTCGCCAGGGCCCGTTCCAACCGCGACTGGTGGCCCAACCAGCTCAACCTGGCGATCCTGCACCAGCACGCCCCGGCCTCGAATCCGCTGGGCGGCGACTTTGACTACGCTGCCGAATTCCGCAAGCTGGACTACGCCGCCCTGAAGCAGGATCTGGCCGCACTGATGACCGACTCCCAGGACTGGTGGCCCGCCGACTGGGGCCACTACGGCGGCCTCTTCATCCGCATGGCCTGGCACAGCGCCGGCACCTATCGCACCGCCGACGGGCGCGGCGGCGCAGGTACCGGCAACCAGCGTTTCGCCCCGGTCAACAGCTGGCCGGACAACGGCAACCTCGACAAGGCCCGCCGCCTGCTGTGGCCGATCAAGCAGAAGTACGGCAACCGCATTTCCTGGGCCGACCTGATGATCCTGGCCGGGAACGTGGCGCTGGAAAGCATGGGCTTCCGGACTTTCGGTTTTGCGGGCGGCCGCGCCGATATCTGGCAGCCGGAAGAAGACATCTCTTGGGGCAACGAGACGCAATGGCTGGCCACCAGCGACCAGGCCGACAGCCGCTATTCCGGCGACCGGCAACTGGCCAACCCGCTGGCCGCGGTGCAGATGGGCCTGATCTACGTGAACCCGGAAGGTCCGGACGGCAACCCCGACCCGGTCGCCTCCGGCCGCGACGTACGCGAGACCTTCGCCCGCATGGCGATGGACGACGAGGAAACCGTCGCCCTGATCGCCGGCGGCCACACCTTCGGCAAGGCGCACGGCGCGGGCGACCCGGCGCTGGTGGGTCCGGAGCCGGAAGCCGCGCCGATCGAGGCGCAGGGCCTGGGCTGGATCAACAGACTCGGTTCCGGCAAGGGCGTGCATACCACCACCAGCGGCATCGAGGGCGCGTGGAAGCCGAACCCGACCACGTGGGACAACGGCTATTTCGACATGCTGTTCGGCTACGAATGGGAACTGACCCAAAGTCCGGCGGGCGCCAAGCAATGGGTGGCGAAGCACTGCAAGCCGGAGCATCTGATTCCGGACGCGCACGATCCGTCGAAGAAACACCCGCCGATGATGACCACCGCCGACCTGTCGCTGCGTTTCGACCCGGCCTACGAAAAGATCGCCCGCCGCTTCCATCAGGACCCGCAGGCTTTCGCCGACGCCTTCGCGCGCGCCTGGTTCAAGCTCACGCACCGCGACCTGGGTCCGAAAGCGCGATACCTCGGCCCGGAAGTCCCGGCGGAAACGCTGGTGTGGCAGGACCCGGTCCCGGCGCTGGACCATCCGGTGGTGGATGCGGCGGATATCGCCGGGCTCAAGGCGAAGATTCTAGCGTCCGGCCTGGGCATCGCCGAGTTGGTGTCGACGGCCTGGGCCTCGGCGTCCACCTTCCGCGGTTCGGACAAGCGCGGCGGGGCCAACGGGGCGCGCATCCGTCTGGCCCCGCAGAAGGACTGGGCGGTGAACCGGCCCGCGCAGCTGGCGAAGGTGCTGGCAGTGCTGGAAGGCATCCGGCGTGATTTCAATGCCGCGCAGCGCGGCGGCAAGCGGGTTTCACTGGCCGACCTGATCGTGCTGGGCGGCAATGCGGCGGTGGAAGCGGCGGCGCGGGCGGCCGGTCAGGCGGTCGAGGTGCGCTTCACGCCGGGCCGGATGGATGCCTCCGCCGAGCAAACCGACGCGGAGTCCTTTGCCGTGCTGGAGCCGCAGGCGGACGGTTTCCGCAACTACCAGCAGGCGGCGTTCACCGCTCCGGCCGAGGCGCTGCTGGTGGACAAGGCGCAGCTGCTGACGCTGAGCGCGCCGGAAATGACCGTGCTGGTGGGCGGCCTGCGGGTCTTGGGGGCCAATGCCGACGGTTCGGCGCACGGCGTGTTCACGACACGGCCGGGCCAGCTGGGCAACGACTTCTTCGTCAACCTGCTGGACATGGGCACGGCCTGGCAACCGACCTCGGACACGGCGGAGCTGTTTGAAGGGCGGGACCGCCAGACCGGCGCGGTGAAATGGACGGGGACACGGGTGGACCTGGTGTTCGGTTCGAACTCTCAGTTGCGGGCGCTGGCGGAGGTCTACGCCCAGCGCGATGCCGAAGGCAAGTTCGTGCGTGACTTCGCGGCGGCGTGGGCGAAGGTGATGGAGCTGGACCGGTTTGAGGTGAAGTAGCAAGACCTTTGATCGGTGAGGCGCTTGAAGCCGCGCCTCACCGATCAAACCGCCATCAAGACATCATCACTCCCCGTCGCGACCGCTTTCCGCGCTGGTCAATTCAAGGCAATTGATGCCAAGTTAAGGGCCGGCGCGGACTGCCTTGGTTGCCGGTATGCTTCGCCAGGAATATCTGCATGTCTGGCGGCACATTGTCGGAGCGACATAATATGTCGCGGATACATTGGCGCTGCCTGGACAATCCACTAGGTTCACGATTGACTTTATAGGGTAGCTACCATCTGCCATCTTCAGATGTCAGCCAAACCGGCAGGAAGGACAATTACGCCCATGGATCAAAACCCGATACAACATCTGTTGTCATCAACCACTCAAGCCATCCGTGCGGTAGCGCAGCATCAAGAGCATCATGCGCCGCAATTGGCGCCGCGTTTCTCGGTGTTTGACTACATCGACACGGACGAACTGATGCTGAGCGGTATCCTCCGCGATTTGCTTGACCCCAAAGGGCGTCACGCGCAAGGACGGTTGTTTCTGGATGGCTTTCTGGAGCTCCTGCAATTGTCGGATCCCGCCCGCGAGTCATGGCTGAATGCCCGCGAGGTTACGTTATCCTGCGAGGAACAGACTTGGAAATCACTGACCCGCCGCCGGATGGATATCTACCTGTCGATCCGGGGGCCGGAGGGACAAAGCCTGGGGCTTTGTATCGAGAACAAGCCATTTGCTGCCGACCAGCCCCGGCAATTGGAAGATTATGCCCAAGAGCTTGAGGGTCGCCACGCGCAGTCCTGGCATCTGGTCTATCTGTCGGGGAGCGGAAAACAGCCAGGTGCGGAAAGCGCCAGCCCCGACACCATCGAGCATTGGGAACTGCAAGGCCAATTCACCTTGTTGAGCTATGCGGCGCTGACCAAGTGGCTGCAGCACTGTCTCGAACCCTGTCAGAACGAGCAGGTCCGGAATTTCGTCGCCGCCTTGGCAAAATACATTCAGCAAACCTTCGAGGGAGTCAGGGACATGACAGAGCAAAACGCCGTTGTGGAACTCGCAACACAAAACGGGGACAACCTGAGCGCTGCCCTGGAAATCGCCCTGAGCCTTCCCAGAATTCAGGATTTGCTGATCGACCGCCTGCACCGGCAAGTGGAGAAGGCCTGTATCCAGCGGGGCTGGCTGCTCGACAATCCGCGCTTTTCCCGCGACAAGAAGTCAGCCATCCGTATTCAATTCCAGCCGGGTCAGCGCCGCTACAGTTTCCGCATTCAGTTCATGCGCGCCGAATTCGGCCAAATGACCTTGGGCATCTGCCGGTATCGGGACGATATCGAGGATTCGGTCTATGCTGAAAACGTGTTTGCCGCAATCAGTCAGGAACCCCACTTCAGCGCGCTGAGGCTGGAGCAATCCCCTTGGTGGCCTTTCAAATATGTCAACCGGGAATTGCAGGACTGGGGGTGCCGCAGCAAACCCTGGCGGATGATTGAATCAGGCGAAATGACCGCGTACATCATGGAGGAAGCGGGCCGGGTAGAGCGGGTATTACTGGAAGCAGGGCTGGCGGAGTCACTGTGATGTCCCCGAGTAAGCCTTATGAACGTCACATCCCCCCATTGATATTCTTGGACATCGAGGCTTCCAGTCTCGGCAGCGCGTCGTACCCCATTGAGGTCGCTTGGGGAGACAGTCTTGCCGTCATCGAGTCACACCTGATATCTCCGGCGGGTGTCACGAGCTGGCATGACTGGAGCATGGCGGCGGAACGTCTGCATGGCATCGCCCGGGAACAATTGCTGGCCGAGGGCAAGACGCCGCGCTGGGTGGCGGAGCGTCTGAACCGCGAACTGGCAGGCCGGGAAGTCCATAGCGACAACCCTGACTACGACAGGCATTGGCTTGAGGAACTGTTCAGCAAGGCGGGAGGCCTCAAGCCCGGCTTCACCGTGCGGCATGTCGATGACTTGCTGATCCGCCTGATCTGTCCGGAAGGGGCTGACCCGGCGTATGCGTTGCTCCGCCTGCGGGAGCTCAAACAGCTGGCCCGATCAACCGTCATGAGCAGGCACCGCGCCGGGCACGATGTCGCCTATTTGCTGACGCTCCATGACATGGCAAGGGAGGCCGGCCTGAGCCTCTAGCCCACCGCTTCCGGCGTATACCCTTCCTCCCGGATCGCCGCCGCCAAGCGGACGGCATCCGCCTGCGCGGACTCAATCATCACCCGGTGCGCCACCAGATCAATCTCCACCCGCGCCGCCGGATCGGTGTCGCGCACCGCCTTGGTGATGACCCCGGCGCAATGGCCGCAGGTCATGTCGTTCACCTGGAATACAATCATGCTGCTTTCTCCCGCATAAGGTTAATACCGTCAGGACCGAGTCTGAACCTTGCCACGGGGGGAAGGTCAACCCCGTTTTCCGCCGTGCGCCCTTTCTTTTCGCGCTTGACCTTACTACTGTGGGAAGGTTCAGACTGCCGGCAAATGATCCCCCGTGGAGAACGCCATGACCGCCGCACATCCCGATCCCGACACCCGCGAACTGACCCTCAAGATCGAGGGCATGTCCTGCGCCTCCTGCGTGGCGCGGGTGGAAAAGGCCCTGCTGAAAGTGCCCGGTGTCAGCGCCGCCTCGGTCAACCTGGCGACCGAGAAGGCCACCGTCGCCGCCGATCCGTCCGTATCCTTCGCGCAGGCCGCCGCCGCCGTGGTCAAGGCCGGTTACACCGCCGTCGCCGTGACCGACGACACCGTGGAAGCCGCCCCCCCGCCCCGCCGCCTGCCGGAATGGTGGCCGGTGGCTGTCGCCGCCCTGCTCACCCTGCCGCTGACCGCACCGATGCTGCTGGCGCTGGTTGGCATCGAGGTCATGCTGGACGGCTGGTGGCAGCTGGCGCTGGCGACGCCAGTGCAATTCTGGCTGGGTGCGCGCTTCTACCGGGGCGGCTGGCACGCCGCGCGGGCCTGGTCCGGCAATATGGACCTGCTGGTGGCCATCGGCACCTCGGCGGCCTACGGCATGTCGCTCTACCTGCTGCTGAAGCACGGCGAACACGGCATGGCGCACCTCTATTTCGAAGGCTCGGCGGTGGTGATCACGCTGGTGCTGCTGGGCAAGTGGCTGGAAACCCGCGCCAAGCGCCAGACCACCGACGCCATCCGCGCCCTCAACGCCCTGCGCCCCACCGTGGCGCGGGTGGTGGTCGGCGGGCAGGAAATCGAGGTGCCGGTGGCGCAGGTGGCGGTGGGCGATACCGTCATCGTCCGCCCCGGCGAGCGCCTGCCGGTGGACGGCCGCATCACCGAGGGCCGCAGCCATGTCGACGAGGCGCTGATTACCGGCGAAAGCCTGCCTGTCTCCAAGCAGCCCGGCGACGCGGTCACCGGCGGCTCGGTCAATGGCGAAGGCGTGCTGCGGGTGCTGACCGGCGCGGTCGGCGCCGAGACCACGCTGGCGCGCATCATCCGGCTGGTGGAATCGGCGCAGGCCGCCAAGGCCCCGATCCAGCGGCTGGTGGACCGGGTCAGCGCCGTGTTCGTGCCGGTGGTGCTGGCCCTCGCCGCCCTCACCTTTGCCGGGTGGATGCTGGCGGGCGCGCACTGGGAAGCCGCGCTGATCAACGCCGTGGCGGTGCTGGTGATTGCCTGCCCCTGCGCGCTGGGGCTGGCCACGCCGACCGCGATCATGGTCGGCACCGGTGTCGCCGCGCGGCACGGCATCCTGATCAAGGACGCCGAGGCGCTGGAAATCGCCCACGCCGTCACGGCCGTCGCTTTCGACAAGACCGGCACCCTCACCGAGGGCAAGCCCGCGCTCACCGACATCCTCCCGGCGGATGGTTTCCACCGCGAAGCGATACTGCGCCACGCCGCCGCCCTGCAACAGTTCAGCGACCACCCGCTGGCGCACGCGGTGATGACGGCTGTGGCCGACGCCGGGCTCGATATCCCGCCTGCCGCCAACGCCGCCGCCCTGCCCGGACGCGGCGTGCGCGGTGACGTGGACGGATCGGGCTGGCTGCTGGGCAGCACCCGCCTGCTGGAAGAACACGGCAGCGCCCCGGAGAAGCTGCTGGCCGAGGCCCGGCGGCTGGAAGGCGACGGCCGCAGCCTGTCCTGGCTGCTGCGCGAGGGGCCGGAGGGCGTCACGGTCGCCGGATTGCTGGCCTTCGGCGATACGCTCAAGCCGGTATCGGCCGCCGCCGTGGCGCGCCTGCAGGCGCTGGGCGTGCGCACGGTGATGCTGACCGGCGACAACCCCGGCAGCGCGCAGGCCGTGGCCCGCGAACTGCAGATTGACGAAGTGCATGCCGGACTGCTGCCGGGCGACAAGGCCGAGATCATCCGCGCGCTGCGCGCCGACGGCCGGGTGGTGGCGATGGTGGGCGACGGCCTCAACGACGCCCCGGCGCTGACGGCGGCGGATGTGGGGCTGGGCCTGTCCACCGGCACCGATGTCGCCATGGAATCGGCGGGCATCACCCTGATGCGCGGCGACCCGCGCCTGGTGGCGGACGCCTTCGACATCTCCCGCCGCACTTACGGCAAGATCCGGCAGGGGTTGTTCTGGGCCTTCGCCTACAACGTGCTGGGCATCCCGCTGGCGGCGCTGGGGCTGCTGAGTCCGGTGGTGGCCGGGGCGGCCATGGCCTTCAGCAGTGTCAGCGTCGTCACCAACGCCTTGCTGCTGCGGCGCTGGCGCGGCGCGTCGGACACCGCGACCGAGGGGAGGAAAACGTCATGAATATCGGCGACGCGGCCAAGGCCTCCGGGGTCACGGCCAAGATGATCCGCCACTATGAAAGCGCCGGGCTGCTGGCCCCGGCCTGGCGCGGCGACAACGGCTACCGGCGTTATGCGGAGAAGGATATCCACCTGCTGCGCTTCATCCGCCGCTCGCGGGACCTGGGCTTCTCGCTGGAGGAAATCCGGGGACTGCTGGGCCTGTGGCAGGACCGGGAGCGCTCCAGCCGCGAGGTGAAGGCGCTGGCGCGGACGCATCTGGCGGAACTGGAGCGCAAGCTGGCGGAGTTGCAGGCGATGAAGGCGACGCTGGAGCTGCTGGTGGAAGGTTGTCAGGGCGATGAGCGGCCGGAGTGTCCGATCCTCGACGAACTGGCGGGGGAAGGGTCGGAAAGGTGTGCGCACGGCGGGTGCGGGCGGGATGCACCGATGAGGTCATGAAAAAGACCCCGTTCCAGCAGGAACAGGGTCTTCTCAAGTTACAACTCACACCTGATTGGGGACAAGGCGAGCGATGCTTGGGTCATAAACAACCTCGGTCACTGATCCATTACAGATACGCTGCACAGCCTCATCAATCGCCTGGAGCGGCACCAAAAACCACTCCCTGGGTTTGACCGGATGACCGAAGCGATCTTCTATGGTCAGATCCAACTGCGCCGCACCAAAAAGTCGGTGGAAGATGCCTTCCAGCTTGGTGCGGCTCACGTTGTGCAATTTGTAGGTGGCGACCACCTCAACGCCGGCAAGCAAATATGTTGCATCTTTCGGCGCATTCGCAATACGTGTCTCGACCTTCCCACCCGTCACGCCGATCTTGTGGATCAACTCGCGGTGCTCCGCGACAAAGGGGTGGTCGGACAGGCTGCGCAGCACATAAATTGTCCCCGTCTCAATGTCATCCGGCTCCGCCACGCTGCCAAACAGCGGGCCGTCATCCCTGCGGATCAGCCTCCGCCCCACCGGGGTATCGCCGTCCGGATAAAGCGAGCGCGATAGCGAGCGCAGCAACAGATTGCTCTCGGTCCGATTATCAAAAATGACCCGCAATCGCGGATTATCCCGGCCGTCCTTGGTTTTGCCACCGGCCTGCATTTCCGCGACATAGGCAATCTGACCGCCGATAATGAAGAAATCACCCACCTGGATCCCAGCGTTCTTCAGGAACGGCTTGGTCATCCAGTCCCCGGCCTTAAGGCCGTTCTCCGCTTCCTCGAACAACGGTTTAAAGGTCTCGAAATCCTCGCAGGGCGTGCGGTTGGCGATATCTTCGGCCGCCTTGATTTCGACATAGGGCCGGACATGCCTCAGCACCCGGATGTCATCCTGCGCGGAGGTCGTGTCCTCAATGCCCAGCTCGGCCAGCAGCGCGTCTTCATCCAGCGCATCCACATCCATCGGCGCCGCCCCGCCACTTAACAACCCGACGGTATCCAGTCCGGAAAGCAAGGTATGCGCTTCAGGCAACTTGCGAATCTGGTCCAGCCGCACCGCATACAACCGCTCGAATATGTCGCGATCTTCGCCATGTTGCGGGGCGCGGCCATGAGTCTGGTGGAAACGCAGGATATCCTCGAAACCGGCAATAATGCGCTCTTCGCGCGGCGTCCGGCTTGAAACCTTGAGCGGTGTGACTTCAACCCCCAAAGCCTCCAGCAGTTCATCATCATCCATTTCAGCCATTGCCGGAATCTCCCTGAAGCTGCGCCGCCTTGGCTTGCGCGCGATAGCGGGCCAAAGCGGCCACACCTTCCGCCATCCGTTTTTCCCAGGCATCGGCGGAGTTGATGTCGGGCAGGCGGCCTCGCTCATTCTTGAACAGCAGGGCTCGCTTGGCCAGATCCCGGGCCTCGTCTTCCGGAATACTGACCTTTTTGGCAGCAATGCTGGCCTGCACCTGCCGCAGCGACTTCTCGTCCATGGCTTTCGCCAGCACTGCATATGCGGCATCAAAGGGGTTGATACGATCGATCAGATCAATATCCAGATCCCGGACGTTGACGAATTTACGCACGCCGTCCAACAGCGCTGTATTGCCTGACGCCGCTCCTTCCCCTTCAGCATCCGCCTTGGCCAGCGCCAGTTTGGCCTGCTGGGTGATGTTCATCGCCGCAATGGCGTGCTGACGAATCGCTTCCTGATCGGTTTCGCTGAGTTCGGGATAACGCTCGCGAACAATCTTGCCCATCCGCAATTGCGTTAACTCCTCGGGCAGGGTGTTTTCCTTGTCAAACAGACCCCGCTCCAGCACGGTTTTGTCCTGCAAGAAGCTGGTGACCACTTCGTTCAGGTCTTCCTTGCAGATGCGCGTGGCCTCGGCCGTCTGAGGCTTCACCAGACCGTTGATTTCGACATGGTATTGACCAGTCGCTTCGTTGACACCGACATTGGCGCGACCTTCCTGATAGCCTGCTCCGTCGTTGTAATCAAACCCCTCTTTGGGGCCGCTATTCTTCGGTGTGAACTCATAGCGCGGCGCCAGCACCTGCTCCATCAGCAGACTGGCGGATATGGCCTTCAGCATGTCGTTCACCGCTTCCGCCACCGCCGATTGCTCGGCTGCCGGTTCCGCGATGAGATTGGTGAAACGCGCCCGCTCCTTGCCCTTGGCATCGCGGGTGGCGCGACCGATGATCTGCACGATTTCGGTCAGGCTGCTGCGATAACCGATGGTCAGGGCGTGTTCACACCAGATCCAGTCGAATCCTTCCTTGGCCATGCCCAGCGCAATGATGACATCCACATTATCGCGGTTCTCTTTCTGGGCCGGGTCTTTGAGCGCGGCAAGCACTTTGCTGCGCGTGGCCGGGTTGCTGTCATCCACCAGGTCCGCCACTTTCAACATGCGCCCGTCCGGTGTTTGCACCAGATGGAAACCGGTCACGGGATCAACCCCATGCCATTCCCCCAGACCGTGCATGATTTCTTCCACTTCACGCTGTTTGTCCTTGAGGCTTTCCCGCGCATTGACATTGGGAATGTGGACAATGGTTTTGAGCGACGGGTCCAGTACCTTGGTCACGGCATTGACATACGGGCCGGTGTAGAAGAAGTAGCCGATGTCGAGTGACTTGAGCCAGCGGTAGCCATTGAGTTGTTCGTAATAGGTGTAGGTCACCGTCTCGAAACGGGCCTCATCCGCCGGAGCCAGCACCGCTTCGCTGTCGCCACGGAAATAGGAACCGGTCATGGCCACCAGATGCACCTTGTTGCGCGCGATGAACGCGCCCAGCTGGCTGCCCAGCTTATTGTCCGGATTAGAGGAAACATGGTGGAATTCGTCCACGGCAATCAGGCGGTCATCGAAGGCTTCAATCCCCAGCTCATCGACCGCAAAGCGGAAGGTGGCGTGCGTGCAGACCAGCACTTTGTCTTCGCCTGCCAGAAATTCACCCACGGCCTTAACCTTGGATTTGGCCACCTTCGCATCGTCCGCGCCGGGCGCGTTGCACAGATTCCACTGCGGGGCGACTTGCCAATCCCAATAGAAACCGTTTTGGCTCAAGGGTTCATCGGCAAAGCTGCCGCCGATTGAACGTTCCGGCACCACGACAATGGCTTGGCGCAGCCCCTGGTTGTGGATTTTGTCGAGCGCAATGAACATCAGGGCGCGGGACTTGCCGGACGCGGGCGGCGATTTGATCAGCAGATATTGCTCGCCGCGCTTGGCGTAGGCGCGTTCCTGCATGGTGCGCATGCCCAGTTCGTTGGCTTTGCTGGATGCGCCGGTGCGCGCCGTGGCGATGGAAACAGACGGCACGGTGTAGGCATTGGTGGGGTTGAGCGTCTTGTTCATGGATATCCGTACTCTGTCAACGTGACGATTGGCGGGGAATCAAAACCCGATCAAATCTTTACGACGGT
>JAYRMT010000088.1:0-1609 GCA_041912575.1 Fluviicoccus sp.
CCCAGCGATCAGGATCGGTATCGCGGGTATTGTAAAACTCCACCACCGTGCGCAGATCCGTGAAACGACCGTTGTGCATGTACGGCGCCGTCACCGCCACATTGCGCAGGCTGGGCACCTTGTACTTGCCCTTGAGGCGCGGATCACCGCCCGTGCGCGCGGTGGCGAACAGGCCGTCCGTATCCGGCTGGGCAATCGACGGATTCTCGGGCACGCCGATATTGTCGTACGTGAAATCGGTAAAGACCGGCGGCTCGCCGTTCGGGCCGCGATCCATGACGTGGCAGGCCGCGCAATTGCCCTTGTCGGCACGCACGAACAGGCTCAAGCCTTCCAGTTCCAGAGGACTCAGGTTGAGCTGACGGCGCAGGTAGGCATCATAGCGCGAGCTGAAGGGATTCACGGCCGGGGTCCGCTCGAAGGCGGCGACCGCCTGCGCGAATTGCGCCAGCGCCTCGTCCTCATGGCCGTCGTCCAGCGCGTGCTCGCCGAAGACCACCTTGAAGGCCTCGGCATTCGGGCTGGCGCGCAATTTCTGCAGCAGATCGCGCCGGTCGGCCAGATTCATTTCGTTGGCGTCGAACAACGGCCGCGTCGCCTGCTCTTCCAGGGAATCCGACCGGCCGTCCAGGAACAGCCCGCCCACCCACAGGATTTCTCCGTCCTCCACCCGCGATTGCAGGGCCGGCGCGAACATGGCGTACGAGACGCTCGGGCTGTTGCGGCGGCCGGAACGTCCCGTCACCGAACCGCGCGAGACCGGCGACGAGGCATCCGGATCGGTAAAGGCGTGCGCGGGATCGTGGCAACTGGCGCAGGCCTGATTGCCCTCGCTGGACAAGCTCGTGTCATGGAAAAGGGCTTCGCCGAGCACCGCCAGCGAGGCCGACGGAGTGGGCGCCGCCGGGGCCGGTGAAGAATCCGGAAGACAGCCCGCCAGGGCGAGGAAAACGGGGAGAACCAGATAGCGAGGCGACATGGGGAATCGGATAACGATCAAGTGACAATACGCAAATGATATTACTTCTCATTTGCTATTGCAAACACGTATCGTTAACTTTTCGGCGACCGCCATGAAAAAGGCAGGCGCGAAGCCTGCCCGGGACTTGCGACGGCGGGGTTACAGCTTGGCGAGCTTTTCGAGCAGGATATTCTGCGCCAGATGCGGTGTTTCGCTTGGCCCCATGCCTTGCCGTTCCCAGCGCCCGTCCGCCTGCAGATGCCAGGCTGACTGGTTGTCCAGCAGGTAATTCTGCAAGCCGTCGCGGATTATCCGCTTGCGCAGGGCCGGATCATCAATCGGGAAACAGACCTCCACCCGGGAAAAGAGGTTGCGGTCCATCCAGTCCGCGCTGGCGCAATAGACGCGCGGATCCCCGGAATTCTCGAAATAGAACACCCGGGTATGCTCCAGGAACCGGCCGACCACCGAGCGGACGCGGATATTCTCCGAAACCCCCGGGATACCGGGTCGCAGGCAGCAGATAGAACGCACGATCAGATCGACCTGCACGCCCGCCATGGAGGCCCGGTACAACGCCTGCATCAGCTGTTTCTCGGTGATGGCGTTGACCTTGATGATGATTTTCCCCGGCTTTCCGGCCTGCAC
>JAYRMT010000088.1:1709-12361 GCA_041912575.1 Fluviicoccus sp.
TCCATCACGCTGTCCGACTTTTGCAAGGCGGAGGGAATGGTCGGGGTGAACGGCGCATAGCGCAGGCGCGGCCGGTTGAAATTCGACAGTAACCGCGCCAGGTTGACCGGGCCGTTGACCTGATAGAGCGCATCCTGATTCAGATTGAATTGACGCAGCAGGTATTCGATGATCGGACGCGGGCAATTATCCGCAACCTCAAGCCGGACCGCCGCGCCGAAACGCCGCGAGAACAACTCCCCTTTCAAGGCCAGGGCCAGATCGTCGACATCCTCGTCCAGCTCCAGATCGGCATTGCGCGTTACCCGGAACTGGTAGCAACCGGTGGCGCTCATACCCGGGAAAAGCTCGCTGACATGCTCGTGGATGATCGCCGAGAGCAGTACGTGATGATCGCCGCCGCCGGTCAGCTCGTCGGGAAGGCGCACCACCCGGGGCAAGGAGCGCGGCGCCGGCACCACCGCCAGCGACATCTGGCGGCCGAAGGCATCCTTGCCTTCCAGCGATACGATGAAGTTCAGGCTCTTGTTGACCAGACGCGGGAAGGGATGCGCCGGATCGAGCCCGATCGGCGTCAACACCGGCAACACCTGCTCGCGGAAATATTGCTTGACCCATTGCGATTGCGCCACGCTCAGCTCGTCGCGCTTCAGAAAGCGGATATTCTCAGCCGCCAGCGCCGGCAGCAGGTCCTCATTGAGAATCCGGTACTGACGCTCGACTGCCGCGTGGCAGATCTCCGAAATCTTCTTCAGGATATCTTCGGGGAGACAGCCGTCAGGACCAAGCGGACGCTCCAGCGGCAGTTGCTCCAGCAATCCGGCAACCCGGATCTCGAAGAATTCGTCGAGATTCCGGCTGAAAATCAGCAGGAAATTCAGTCGCTCCAGCAGCGGATGCAGCGGATCCACCGCCTGTTCCAGCACGCGCAGGTTGAAATCGAGAATGCTGAGTTCGCGGTTGATGAACAACTCGGGACGGTGCAGGTCGACAATGTGTTCCTGATTCATGAGCGCAACCCTGAAAATCCGGCAAGGCAATAATTTATGAAGTTTTCATGACAACGGAGTGACACCCCGTTCAGGGATAATCCGCATACCCCATCCGGCGCTGGATGATGCGCGCCTTCCGCAACAACTTGCGATCCGACCGGTGCGTATCAAAATAGCGCGGATTCGGCACCATGGCGGCCAACATCGCTGCCTCACCCGATCCCAGGGCGGCGGCGGACTTGTGAAAATAGTGCCGGGCTGCCGCCTCCGCACCAAACACGCCATTCCCCCATTCAATCACATTGAGGTATATCTCAAAAATCCGGCGCTTGCTCATCATCTGCTCCATCATCACCGTGATGGCCGCCTCCTCCAGCTTACGCCACGGCGTCCGTCGCCCCGACAGGAACAGGTTTTTCGCCAATTGCTGGGAAATCGTCGAGCCGCCGGCCACGATATGACCCTTTTTCAGATTCTTTTCCCACGCCGTCTGGATGCCTTCCCAATCAAAACCGTCATGATCGAGGAATTTGGCGTCTTCGGAAGCGATCAGGGCGCGCTTGAGATTGGGAGAAATTCGGGCGTAGGGCACCCAGCGATGCCGAAGCTCGGCCTCGGGGTCCTCGGCTTGCATCACGGCAAGACGCTCTTCCATGAAGGCACTGGTTTCAGGATTATGATCAATCCACCACCAGACATGCGCCAGCAGCCAGAGCTGGTACGCCAGCAGGAAAGCCAGCAGGCCGCCGGCAATCCGCCAGATCAGGGTCTTTCGGGGCATCGGAACATCCGCGACTTCCGGTTCAGCACGTCATCCGCTCCAGGTTAACGCAGGGACAGTTCAATCCGCGGCTGCCGCGCCGCCGCCATCGATCGCAGGGGATCGGAGCCCCACCAATGCTCGATCGGAACAGCCGCCGGACTCATGGCGAACCCTGGCGCGCGCTCGACCTGGCCAGTGACCGAATCGATGACCGCGCCGGAAGCCCTTGCCAACAGGCCGGTCAGGATATCGACGATCCGGGGATGCAGGAGGTCATCAAGAGGCATGGCGTCGACCGAGGCACCTTCGAGCGCAGGCGTATCGGCCTGACGTAACGGGAAGCTGTAAAAGTGAGTGCGATTATAACGCAAGCGAGAAGCATACACCGGATGCACGAAATGTGTGGCTTGCTCCACCGCGACATCGAGGCTCTCGGGGCCGGTCACCGTGATCGGCGGATGATAACCGTCCAGCAGGTTCTCATTCATCTCGACCGAGCCGGCATCGAGTTCCTGCAAGCGACTCCCCGGCGGTAATCCGTCACGGGCCGCCTCGGGATGTTCATAACCGGAAATGTGGATCATCACCTGATTGCCGGGTGCGATCTGCTCTTGACGCCAACGCTCCCAATCGTGACGGAAGGAGGCGTAATCCCGGTAGTTTTCCATCCGGGGCTCGCGCGGAAAATTGTCCGCGAAGACAACGCCATGCAGCGATAGCGACAGGATTGCCGACAGGATACAGCCCCGGACCCTCATATCCCTGATCACCTGATTCTTGTTTTCAGCCCTCTACTGTAGCAGCGACGAAGGGTCCTGCCCAGAGCACGGCCGTCCGGCCGACCGATGACTCAGCCCTGCGGTTCGTGAATGCCGGGAAACCGGCTATGCTGGTATTTGTCTTCGACAACCATTTTGCGCAGTCCGCGCAGCGTATTGTAAGGATGCTCCTGTATCAGGAGGTTCACCATGCTGGATGGAATCATGCCGCCGGGATCGGCGTGACCGGTCATCGTGACTTCGACCTGCCCGTCGCCCAAGGGTCGGAATATCCAGGACCCCTCGACGACCGGCATGCGCAAACAGCCGGGACGCGGCGGGAACGAGGTAATGCTGCTGCTGTCAATGCGCACCCGCAAGGTATTCGGGTCCTGAACGATCTTGCCGGCGACCAGCGCCTCGCGATCCTTGATCGGCCACGGGAAATCGGTGATCACCCGGACAGCGAAAGTCATGTCGGCATCATTCCGTTGCAGGAGTTCCACTTCTTTGGTGCGATAGATCCAGCGACTCGCACTCTGCGTATCCGAGATGAGATTGACCAGCCCGGACAGGTTGCTACGCACGGTCGTTATGGCCTTGAATCCGGAAAGCGGACTATTGGGAACCTGATAAGACCACACCTTGACCCCTTGTTTATCCAGGACAAGCTTGAGGCTGGCGGCGGGCGGCTCATACCCCCACGCCGTGGCAAGGCCTCCAGCCAGGCAAAAGAACATCAGGACTCGTAATAACAAGCGCATAGTGGATCATCTTCAGGAGTTAACACGCCCATCATAGTGAATTCGGGTTACGGCGGAAGTCACCACGGGGACATTATGGTAATTCTTTTGTAGAGTAGTGGCGGCAAGAATAGCGGACCAAAGCGAAAATCACGCCGATCAGGGCGCCGAAACGATGCGCGTCCGTTAGCACCGGTCCGCCGATCAAGCCCGCCGTCAGGCCATGCTCGGTCAGGTCCGCCTCAGTCAGCAGCTTGACTGCCACAAGCAGCAGCAGTCCCGCACCCCACGCCCTGTCCCTGCGCGCGTACAGCATCTCCAGGGCTCCCAGCACATAAACGCCATGCAACAATCCGGAAAGACCGGCATACCGGGTGATGGCGGGACAGGCGAACCAGATGGCGACGCCCAGCATGGGTGCGCCCGCGAGCAGGAATGCAGCCCAGGTCCGCCAGCCGGTCATTTCCCGGTACAGCAAGGCCAGCAAGGGGATCGCGGCGGCATTGAGGAGAAAATGCCGCCAGTTAAGATGGACCCACTGCCCGGTCCACAGCCGCCACCACGCCCCCTGCAGCATCCGGCTGCGGTCAAACTCCAGCAGCGCAGGCCCGACCAGCTGGACCAAAGCCAGCCCGGCGACAAGACCGCCGAGGAATATTACCCCGCCTTGCCTCACAGTCCTTTCCGGCTGTTCATGTTGGATACCTCAAAAAACATGACGCCCGAAAACGGGCGTCATGTCATGCAGGCCTTCAGCATGCCGAAGGCGGATGCGTCCCTACTTGGCGTAGAAGAACAGGGGGACGTAGGCGACGATCAGCATGCCAATGGTCATCACGATCACCGGCAGGTTCCAGCGCTCATAGCGCCGGAAGAAGCCGAGATGACGGACCTCGGCATCCGCCTTGTCCATTTCCGCCTCGCCAATCACCTGGCGGGTCAGGATCTGGTTCAGCGCCACCGGCGGCAGCAGGTAACCCAGCTCGAACGCCACCAGCACCATCATCCAGAAATGCACCGGATCGATGTTGTTATGGTAAGCAATCGGCGCCAGCGTACCCGACACCAGAATCACGGCGCCAAAGGGATCCATCACCATGCCCAGCAACACCTTGACGATCACCAGGAAGGTCATGGCCAGCCAGATGTTCGGGAAGTGCTGCGGCGCATAGTCCATCATGCCGGAACGTTCGACCATGCCGCCGACGCACAGTGACAAGGCCATCAGCATGATCAGCGCGCCGATATGGCCAATGGTGTCGTTGGTCGCGGTTCGCACCGCTTCTTCAAAGCCCACGCGACGTTCCTGGCCGACCGGCGCCTGCTGTCCCGAGACGGCGGCAACCGGCTCGCGACGGATCTTGTCAAACCAGACCACGGCCAACAGCATGAAGGGCAGGATCATCGGAGACGTGAATTCATCCAGCTTGGTATCCAGAACGTAGAAATAGAACGCCCAGACAATCAACCCGATCACGACATAGGGCGAGAAGTTCGCGATACCGCGGGCGCAACCGGGCATCGCATCCCGAGGCCGCGCCAGGCGGAACTTGTCGCGCGCCACGATCAGGGAAACGATCAGGAACAGGGTCGACGTCAGCAGGAAAACGTGGCTACCCCACGAAAACAGGATGGAAGTGGTCACTTCCTTGTTCATGGCGGCGATCACCACCACCAAGAGGCAAGGATGCAGCACCACACCCAGTGAACCCGACATCGCGGTGGCGGCCAGCGAGTACTGCCGGCTCGCGCCGGAATTCAGCACTTCACGATAAATCACTGCACCGGCCGCGATCACGAAGATACCGGACGCACCGGTGTAAGCCGTCGGCACGGCGGCACACAGCAGGATGATGTAGGTCAGCACTTCCGGCGAACACTTCCAGGGACGGAAAATGTTCAGGAACATGTCGACGATGCGTGTCTGCTTCAGCAGCATGCCGCACCAGATGTACAGCGACAGATTCAGGAAGATGTTGGCCAGTTCCTTCATGTTGCCCAGATAGATGGCCAGACCGCCCCAATGCTGGTGTATCAGGAAGAAGGTGCCGCAGTTCAGCGTCATGAATGCGAAGATCGGCACGGAAAGCATGGCGTGACCGATACTGCCGCCCTCTTCCGCCTCCTTGGGCGGATTCAGGAACTGCCAGGCCGAAATCCCCATCAGGCCGGTAAACAGGAAGCCCCAGATATAGTCGATGATCGGATGATCGATCGGAATATCGGATGCATGCTCCAGGCGCCAGTAGGCTATGGTGGACGCCAACAGCAGACCGCTGGCGATAAACAGGAAGCCCGAGTAGAAGCGGTAATCCATTTTCGTCCGCGGCGGACGCAGGGCAATGTGATGTCGGGCAATCGTGGTTGCCGTCGCTGCAATCGCCACCATCAGGATCAGCACGACCGAGCGGTTCTCCGTGCCGAATTTGAAAATGGAGAAAAAGGCCGTTTCGAAGGTCCGGTAAGCCTTCACGAACGGCGTCATGTGCTTGACCAGCAGATTGTAGTTGCGGTGCTTTTCCTGGCACAGCGCCTGCGCCGCAATCACCGATTGCCGGACGGCGTTCGGATCGGTCGCACCAAAGAGACCGCCGAAGCTGTCATCGGAAGACTCGGCAGCCACCTGCTTCTGGACTTCCGCTTCGATATCCGGGTTGGGGTTGCAGTCCGGCTTGACCGGATCCGCACGCATCATGAAGTACTGGACGCCCGTAGAAGGATCGCCGAACAGGCGCTCCCCCATGCGGAGCAATTGCCCGTGGATCATTTCGCCGGTCCCGATGACCAGCGTCAGGATCAGCAAGGCGAATACAGGCAGACTGGAAAACCACTCGCCGAGCGAGCGATTGAGTAACACCGGCTTATGATTCATGTCATTCGCTTCTGTTTACGACTTCCTCGCGCAACACCCTGACCATCCGCAGTGCGTGCACCCCAATAGCCTCCCGCGCCGTCGCAACGGCCCGGGGGCTGTGACCCCGTTCCACAACGACCGGTAAAACCGGTCGCGAGGTATTCACTCAAGATTTTCGCTGCACTCCGCCTTGGCGGGATCCAGTTGGCAACGCACCTTGCGAAGCAGCGACATCAGGCGACGATCATACAGCCCGTCCTTGGCCAGATTGATGCGCGCTTCCCGCATCATGCCGAGATAACGTTCCCGATCGGCATCGGGAATATGAAACCAGTACCGGCTATCGATATCCTTCTCGTACTTCTGGATCGTCGACAGGACGCGATCAAACTGCCCATTGACGTAATTGCGCGATTTCTGACCAAATCCCGGAGGAAACAGGTCATTATGAATCACGATCTGCAACGAGGACTGGGCCAGCAGGAAGTCGGGAATCCCCCCCTTCTTGCCCATGCCGCGGTACAGCTCCAGCGGTCGGTAGGCCGCCGCCGGGGCAAAAATGATGTCAACAGCCCCGTTGTTGAACTTTGGCGCGAAGTTCGTCACATCTGACGGAACCGCTTGCGCGCCAATCTGCTGAAGCAGCCTGGCCTGTGACTTGTCGTAATCGAAAAAGGCGATCTTTTTCCCCGCCAATTTACCGACATCATTGATGTCGCGATCATTAACGAAGAAATACACCCCCCCGAAGGGAACGATGCCCGCCACTTCGTAGTTGCCGTTCGTCATCAGGCTTGCGGCCTTGGTCGAACTCAGCGCGTTGATCACCAGGCGCAGATGGTCATACGAGGGAATAGTGCCGATGGACTCCAGGCTGCCGGTAAACGGATTGAACGGCTTGGTGCGCAACCCGGTCATGACGACCGCATCGCACTGCCCCACCCGGAAGTCCTCGGCCGCAATTTTCTCTTCGCTGTAGACCTGAAGGTTGAAATTGACGCCCCAAGCTACTGCAGCAACCCGATAATCCTTCATCAGATTGTAGGTTTCTCCGTTGGCGCCCAGCAGGTCCCAGACACAGAGGGACCGCTCGACGGCGGCTTGCGCCGCCGAGCCGCAGCACGCCAGAAATCCCATCAGGAAAGCAACGAGATACCGCTTCATGTGCTAACCGTCAGCCCGACCTTAGAGCAGGTCATCAATGGAGATGCCGCTGCTTTCAGCCGAGGGCTTGTCGTCCCAGAACTTCGTGAAGCCGCCTTCGGGCATCCGTGTACCGGTCTTTTCCGTCCAATAGCGGTCGGCGATGGTTTGCACCATCAACCCGCCCATGACGTCAAATAGCCGGAACTTGGGATTCACCGCCATGTTGGAGGAGTTGCCATAGGTCCGCAGAGCGTCCCGCAACAGATCTTCCTTCCCGGTCGCCTGAGCGGAAAGTGCGTAAATGGCATGCGCCAACCGCACGCCCTTGCGCTCGGCTATACGGGTGGAGTCCTTCATGACCGTGAACGGATCCGGCTTGCCCTCGCTGGCACCGGGCAGGAGGCTCCATACCGCCGCACGGGTCGCCATCGGCACACCCCAGAATTCGGCGTTATCCAGACACGTCATGCCGCGCTCCACCAAACCGCCAATATCCTTCGGCACGCCAACAGCGCCTTGCGAAGCGATATCGTTCACCACGGCCTGCATGCCGGAAGCCAAACCGATCAGGTACACCATCTTTTCAAAGTCAGTGTGCATGTTCGGGCAACTTTCACCCAGCTTGAAATTGAAGGTCTTTTCGTAATGTTCCACGAAACGGCGATACGCTTCCTGCTGACGGCGGGCCGCCAGTGCTGACCAGCGCTTCTGGGCAATACGCGCGTCCTGGGCGTCCTCGATCAGATTGGCGCGGGAGGAACGCAGGTAACGCAACTCGTGTTCCAACGCGCGATCCTCGGCGCACAGTCCGGCGGCAACATACATCATCACCGCCATCTTCGCCGGATCAGCGCCCATGCCTTCGGTCGCCAGGATCAACGGTGTCAGAGCTTCGCCCGAGGCGCAGGCCATCTGAGCGTCATCCAGCGCCATGATCGGGGGAACAATGTTGTTTTCACTGAACTTGACGGCAATGCTGGCTCCGGTCTTCACGACCTGGGAGCACCCTGTAAACAGCATTTGAACACCGATGACAGACGCAACAACGCCCAAGCGCAGACTACGCGAGAATTTCATGCCTTCTTTCTCCTGCCTTCTTGTTTTTTAGGGGGTGGGGTTCCGGATTTCGACAAAGATAACACCATCCGGTAATGTTCACCAACACGAAGCGGCAATCATTGACCCGACAGATTTGTTATCAGGTTATCCGGGCAACCCTGGGGTTGCCCGGATAACCTGAGGATGACTCAGGCTTCGCCCGCGTCCTTCATGGACAGCTTGATCCGGCCGCGCTGATCCACATCCAGCACGCGAACCTTGATCTTCTGGCCTTCCTTGAGGAAGTCGCTGACATTTTCCACGCGCTGGTTGGCGATCTGGGAAATATGGACCAGACCGTCCGTGCCCGGCATGATGGTCACGAACGCGCCGAACTCGACGATGCGCGCCACGGTGCCTTCATAGACCGTGCCGACTTCGACCTCGGCCGTGATGGACTGGACTTTGGCCAGCGCGGCTTGCGTGGCCGCCTTGGTTTCGCCGTAGATCCGGACCAGACCGCTGTCCTCGATATCGATGCTCGCCTTCGTTTCGTCACAGATGGCGCGGATAGTGGCGCCGCCCTTGCCGATCACATCGCGGATCTTCTCCGGGTTGATCTGGATGGTGGCATAGGTCGGGGCATTACCGCTGACTTCCGGACGCGCCGCAGGCAGCACGCGGTTCATGGCTTCAAGGATGTGCAGACGACCGGCCTTGGCCTGGGTCAGCGCGATCTCCATGATCTCTTCGGTAATGCCTTCAATCTTGATGTCCATTTGCAGAGCGGTCACACCGCGCGAACTGCCGGCCACCTTGAAATCCATGTCGCCCAGATGGTCTTCGTCACCCAGGATATCCGTCAGGACAGCGAAACGCTCGCCTTCCTTCACCAGCCCCATGGCGATGCCGGCCACGGGGGCGCGCACCGGCACGCCGGCGTCCATCAGGGCCAGCGAAGCGCCGCAGACCGACGCCATCGACGAGGAACCGTTGGATTCGGTGATATCCGACACCACACGAATGGCATAGGGGAACTTTTCGACTTCCGGCAGCATCGGGTGCACGCCGCGACGGGCCAGGCGGCCATGACCGATTTCACGGCGCTTCGGACCGGATTCACGTCCGGTTTCACCGACGGAATACGCCGGGAAGTTGTAGTGCAGCATGAACGGATCGGTGTAGGAGCCTTCCAGTGCATCAACGATCAGCGAGTCACGCTGGCTGCCGAGCGTTGCGGTGACAATGGCCTGGGTTTCGCCGCGCGTGAACAGGGCGGAACCGTGGGCATTCGGCAACACGCCGACCTGAATGTCCAGGGCGCGCACGGTCTTGGTGTCACGACCGTCAATACGCGGCTTGCCGGACAGGATGTTGTCACGGACCGTGCGGTACTTCAGGTCTTCGAAATACACGCCGACGTCGTCCGCGGACACGTCGCCGCCTTCGACGGCGAAGCGGGCCAGCGCTTCCTTCTCGATTTCATCGAGACGGGCGTAACGGGCCTGCTTTTCGGTAATGGTGTAGGCTTCGGAAATCTGCGCTTCGAAGGCGGCCTTGAGGGCATCCTTCAGCGGCTGGTTCACCGCCGGAGCCTGCCAGGACCACGGCGCGTTGTTCACTTCGGCGGCAAATGCCTTGATCGCCTCGATGGCGGCCTGCATCTCATCATGACCGAACAGCACGGCGCCCAGCATCTCGTCCTCACTCAGCTCCTTGGCTTCGGACTCGACCATCAACACCGCCTTGTCGGTTCCGGCAACCACCAGATCCAGATCGGAATTCTTCAGCTCTTCGTAGCTCGGATTGAGAATGTACTCGCCGTTGATGTAACCGACACGGGCGGCGCCGATCGGCCCCTTGAACGGGATGCCGGAAATGGTCAGGGCGGCGGAAGTGCCGATCATGGCGGCAATATCGGGATCGGTCGTGCGATTGGTGGAAATGACGGTCGCCGTCACCTGGACTTCGTTGTAGAAGCCTTCCGGGAACAGCGGGCGGATCGGACGGTCGATCAGACGGGAGGTCAGGGTTTCCTTCTCGGAAGGACGACCTTCGCGCTTGCCGTACCCGCCCGGGATGCGACCCGCAGCATAGGTTTTTTCCTGATAGTTGACGGTCAGCGGGAAGAAATCCTGACCCGGCCTGGCGTTTTTCGCGCCGACGACAGCGACCAGTACGGTCACGCCGCCGGTGGTGACGATAACCGAACTGGCCTGGCGGGCGATACGCCCGGTTTCAAGGACCACGCTGTTGCGGCCGAACTGGAATTCCTTGCGGACAATGTTGAACATTGCGAGTGTCTCCACGGTTTCTTGTGTATGGAGGCCACTAAGAATTGAGATGCGCGCAACCCAA
>JAYRMT010000089.1:0-12259 GCA_041912575.1 Fluviicoccus sp.
GACCGCGCGCCAGCATGTCGGGCAGCGCGGCGCGCATGCCGTGGATCACGCCCCGGAAATTGATGTCGATCTGGGCGTCGCTCAGGCCGGGCGCTTCGTCCAGAAAACCGCCCATCGGCATGATCCCGGCGTTGTTCACCAGCACGTCGATGTGTCCCAGCGCCTCACGGGTGGACTTGAGGAATTCGGCGAAGCTGGCGGGATCGCGCACGTCGAGGCGGGCGGCGTGCAGGCCGTGTTTCGCCGCCTCCTGTTGCGCCAGGTCCAGATCAACGTCGCCAATGCTGACACGCGCCCCGGCGGCGGTCAGCGCCTTGGCGGTGGCGAGGCCGATGCCGCGCGCGCCGCCGGTTACGGCGACCACGGCGCCCTTCAGGTTCACGAATTTCGACATGGTGCTGCTCCGGCCCCGCAGGGCTGTCGTGTTGTGATTATTGCCACGCGTAATCGGCCGCCTCGAACCGCGTCAGCCGCTTCTTGATGTTCACCCCGTACTCCGGCCAGACGAACTGGTTGCGACCGCCCTTGTCGAGGTAATAGCTCTGGCAGACATCGGCGCGGATCGGCATCTTCGCCAGCCGTCCCTCGATACCCGCGTTGAAATCGTCCTGCACCTGCCGCCGCACTTCCAGCACGCGGCGGCCGCCCTGCTGCAAGGCTTTCACCGCCTGCGCGATGTAGATCGCCTGATGCTCCGAGGTCCACATCACCGAACCCACCAGGCTGTGCGAGTTGGGGCCCAGCATCATGAACATGTTGGGAAAACCGTGGATGGCCATGCCCTGGTAGGCGCGCGGGCAGCCCTGCCAGTGCTCGCTCAGGCTGCGGCCGTCCGCGCCCTTGATGATGCGGTAAATGGCCGGTTCCGCCACCGCGTATCCGGTGCCGAAGATGATCGCGTCGACCGGGATTTCCACGCCGTCATCCCCCACCACGCCGTTTTCGGTGATGTGATGGAGGCCCTGGAACAGCACGGTGACATTGGGCTTCGCCAGCGCCGGATACCAGTCGTTGGACAACAGCGGGCGCTTGCAGCCGAAGGTGTGGTCCGGCGTCAGCGCCCGGCGCAGCGCCGGGTCCTGGATACCCAGGCGGATGTTCATTTCGCCCAGCCGGTTGCCAAAGCGCTTCACCAGGTTTTCCCGCAGGAACAGCGGCAGCAAGGGCTCGAAGCCGAGCAACGCCGATTCGCGCACCAGTTTTTCCAGCAACGGCACGCGCTTGAACAGCTTGCGCACCGGCTCCGGCACCGCGTAATCCGGCTTCGGCAACACCCAGGTCGGCGTGCGCTGGAAACTGTAGATGTGACCCGCCACCGGCTGGATGGCGGGCAGGAACTGGATGGCCGACGCCCCGCAACCGATCACCGCCACGCGCTTGCCGCGCAGGTCGTAGTCATGGTTCCACAAGCCGGAATGGAAGACTGCGCCCTTGAAGCGGTCCTGCCCCGGAAACTGCGGCATCTTCGCCTCGCCGATATACCCGGCGGCGGGGATGAAGAAACGGGCGCTGTACTGCTCGCCACCCGCCGTGGTGATGCGCCAGCGCGCGGCGGCGGCATCCCAGCGCGCGTCCTCGACACGGGTGTTGAGGCGGATCTGCGCGACGATGCCGAAGTCATGCGCCACCTTTTCCAGATAGCGCTGGATTTCCGCCTGCGGCGCGTAGGTGCGGGTCCATTCCGGATTGGGCGCAAAGCCGAGGGAGTACATCTCGCTGGGCACGTCGCATTGCAGGCCGGGATAGTCGTTGACCGCCCAGGTGCCACCGATGCGGCTGGCCTGATCGAGGATGACGGTGTCGGTAATGCCCTGCTCCTTCAGCTTGATGCAGGCGCTGAGCCCGGACGGCCCGGCGCCGATGATCAGCGCCTCCACCTCGCGCACCGGCGTCGGCGCGACAGCGGGCACGACGGTTTCAGCCGCCTTGACGGCGGGCTTGCGGCGGGGTTTGGCGGCTTTCGGGGCGTCGGTCATCGGGGGCTCCGGGATGAAGTAGGGACGGCAGAATTGTGGTACTTCCGTACCAGTGACAGGAACATATTGTCATCGGCGGAATGAAGTGTCAACATCGGAACGAAATGTCACTATTCAGGTTCCGAGTCCGCCATGACCGAGAATTCCCTGTCCCGCGCCGAGCGCAACAAGCAGCAGTTGCGCGCCGAGATCATCCAGGCCGCCTTCGCCGAATTCTCCGCCCGGGGCTATCACCAGACCGGCATTGCCGACATCGCCAAGCGGCTGGGCATCGGCCACGGCACCTTCTACCGCTACTTCGAGAACAAGCGCGACATCCTGGAGCATGTGATCGACGAGGTCTCCCGGCAGATCATGGAGACGCTGGCGGCGGAGAACGCGCCGGGCGCGGCCGGGTCGTTGGCGGAATACCGCGAGCAGTGCCGCCGCATCGGCAACCGCTTCGTGGCGGTGATGGCGGAAAACCCGGACATGATCCGCATGGTGCTGTTCGAGGCGACGTCGGTGGATGCGGAGATGACGAACCGCATCATGCTGCTGCAGGAATTCGGGGCGCGGATTACGGCCGAATATCTGGCGCACGGGGTAAAACTGGGCTTCCTGCGCGCGGATCTGGATGCGGAGGCCACCAGTCATGCGGTGATCGGGCTGCTGCTGGGCGGAGCGCTGCGGTTTTTGTACAAACCGGATGATGTGGAGGGGCGGGAACGGTTGGTGGAGGCGACGTTGCGGTTGTTGATCGACGGGGTGGGGAGGTCGGGGTAGGACCACGGGCCGCTTCAGGTCTTGACCATGCGGATCGCATCAAACGGGCACACGGCATAGCATTTGGCGCAGCCGGTGCAGCCGTCTTCGTCATGCAGTACCGCCCGCTTTTTCCCCCAGCCGTTCGGCCGCTCCGCTTCCAGCCACAGCACATGCGGCGGACACGCGCCGACGCAGCGGCCGCAACCGGTGCAGCGGTCGGGGTCGATGAGCGGCAGGGCGACGGGCTTCGGGGTGGTCATGGTCGACAGCGATGACGGGTGTGAGTATCGGACGTCACCATCTTACGTCAACCCCGGGGATTACCGGGGAATTTGTCCGGAAACCCACCAAGCAGGCGCAATAGCCCCAGGGTTGTCCCGTTGATCTTTCGCCGCCGCCGACGCACTATCCTTGCACCCTCACCAGAACAACAAGGACACCGTCATGGCCACCGTCACCCTGCAAGGCAACCCCTTCGAGACCGTCGGCGCCCTGCCCGCCGTCGGCAGCGTCGCCCCGGACTTCACGGTCACCGGCGCCGACCTCGGCGACATCCGCAAGGCCGATTTCGCCGGCATGCGCATCATCCTCAACATCTTCCCCAGCATCGACACCGGCACCTGCGCCATGTCGGTCCGCAAGTTCAACCAGTCCGCCGGAGATTTGCCGAATACCGTCGTGCTCTGCGTCTCCGCCGACCTGCCCTTCGCCCAAGGCCGTTTCTGCGGAGCGGAAGGCCTCACCAACGTCAAGACCGGCTCCAGCTTCCGCAGCGGCTTCGGCCAGGACTACGGCGTGACGTTCAGCACCGGCCCGCTGCGCGGCCTGCTCTCGCGTTCGATCGTGGTGATCGGAACCGACGGCAAGGTGATTCACACCGAACAGGTCGCGGAAACCGTCAACGAACCGGATTACGCGGCGGCGATCGCGGCGCTGAAGTAAACCCGGATGACCGCCGATCCCGCCGCCGCGCCGCGCCTGAAAACCCAAATCCGCCTGATGCTGGGCGAGGATATCGCCCTGGGACCGGGCAAGGCGCAATTGCTGGCGGCGATCGCCGCGCACGGCTCGATTGCGGCGGCCGGCCGCGAACTGGGCATGAGTTACCGCCGCGCCTGGGATCTGGTGGAAACGATGAACCGGTGCTTCCGCGAACCGCTGGTGCAGTCCGCGGCGGGCGGCCGTCATGGCGGCGGCGCGCACCTCAGCCCGCTCGGGGAACAGGTGCTGACGCTGTATCTCGACCTGAGGCGCGCGGTGGAACGCGAAGCCGCCGCCTTTGAGGGCGCGCTGACCGGCCTGCTGCGTCAGCCCGCCGACCCGCCCGCGGACGACGCCTGAACCGCGCGGACGATCCGTTCCCTCGCCCGCTCCTCCTCGGCCAGATGCACCACGGTGTCGGTCAGATACGCGATTTCCTCCATCGCGTGGCTGACGTACAGCATGGGAATGCGCACCTCGTCGCGCACCCGGCGCAGGAACGGCAGGATTTGCGCCTTGCGGCGGTTATCCAGCGAGGACAGCGGCTCGTCCAGCAGCAGCAGGCGCGGCGAATACAGGATGGCCCGGCCCAGCGCCACGCGCTGCTTCTCGCCGCCGGACAGGTCGGCGGGACGGCGCGGCAACAAATGTCCGATTTCCAGCAGCGCGGCGATATCGCCCAGGGTGAACCGCCGCTCGTCCGGCGCGCGGCGCTTGAAGCCGTAAAGCAGGTTGTCCTCGACGGACAGGTGCGGAAACAGCCGCGCATCCTGGAACACCAGGCCGATCTGACGGCGTTGCGGCGGCAGCATCAGACGGCGCGCGGTATCCGCCAGCACCTCGCCATCCAGCACGATCCGGCCGCGATCCGGCGTCACCAGCCCCGCCACCGCGCCCAGCAGCGTGGACTTGCCGCAGCCCGACGGCCCGAAAATGCCGGTGACCGGCGCATCCAGCGTCGCCGCCACCGCCAGCCGGAAATCACCCCGCCGCACCTCGACATCCAGCTCAAGCATCGGCGGCGTACCCCAGGCGTTGGCGCATCCGTTGCGATACCCGGTTGCTGACCAGCAAGGCCCCGAAGGCCAGCGCCAGCGAAATGACGATCAGGCGGGAGGCCATCGCCTCGCCGTCCGGCTGGTGGATCACGCTGTAGATCGCCAGCGGCAACGTGCGGGTTTCACCGTCGATATTGCCGACAAAGGTAATGGTCGCGCCGAATTCCCCGAGACTGCGGCTGAAGCCCAGCAACGCCCCGGCCAGGATGCCCGGCAAGGCCAGCGGCAGCGTCACCGTGAAGAATACCGACAGGCCGCCCGCGCCCAGCGTGCGCGCGGCGTCTTCCAGCTTGCGGTCCACCAGCTGGATCGCCAGCCGGATCGACTGCACCATCAGCGGCAGGCCCATCACCAGCGACGCCAGCGCCGCGCCCTTCCAGTTGAACGCGAAAGATATCCCGGTGTGCTCCAGCAACCAGCGGCCGATCACGCCGTTATGCCCGAAGGCGAGCAACAGCAGATAGCCGGGCACCACTGGCGGCAGCACCAGCGGCAGGTGCACCAGCGCATCGACCAGCGACTTGCCGGGAAAACGGCGACGCGCCAGCAGCCAACCCAGCCACACCGCCGGGATGATCCCGCATACCGTACACCACGCCGCGACCTTGAAGGACAGCGCCAGCGCCGACCACTCTTCCGGCGACAGCCAGCCGCTCATCAGGGCTTGGCCGCCAGGACCGTGAAGCCGTACTTGCCGAACACCGCTTTCGCGCTGTCCCCTTGCAAATACCGGTAAAACGCCGCGGCGGCGGGCGTTGCCGACGGCAGCAGCGCGAAGGGATAAACCACCGGTTTGTGTGAATCCGCCGGGAAGCGTCCGGCCACCACGACTTTGTCACTCACCCGCGCATCGGTGTCATACACGATGCCGAGCGCGCACTCGCCGCGTTCGACAAAGGCCAGCGCGGAACGCACATCCTCGGTCGGCACGAGGCGCTTCTCCAGCGCCGTCCACCAGCCCAGGTTCTGCAAGGCTTCCCTGGCGTAAATGCCTACCGGCACGCTGGCGGGGTCGCCGGTGCAGACCCGTCCCGTGAACGCGCCCGGCAGGTCCGCGCCCTTCTCCACCTTCAGGCGCAGCGGCGCACCCTTGGGCGCCACCAGCACCAGCGTGTTGCCGAGCAGGTCACGACGGGAGCCCTCCTTCAGCAGGCCGCGCTTTTGCAGGTAGTCCATCCATTGCGTATCGGCGGAGGCGAACAGCTGCGCGGGAGCGCCGGCCTCGATCTGCTTCGCCAGCGTCGACGATCCGGCAAATGACGTCCTGATCGTCACGTCATGGCTGCTCTCGTAACTTTTCTTCAGCTCGGTCAGCGCATTGGTCAGGCTGGCGGCGGCATAGACAGTCACGTCCTCGCCCGCCATGGCGGCAACGGGCGTCAGGGCGACCAGCATCGCCAGGCAAAGGGCGCGGCGGATCAGGAGGGGCATGGGAATAACTCCGGACAGGGCATCAAAAGCGTTATGCATGATTGTACATAACGCCGCACGAAGTCAACTTGATGAAAGTCAGGCGGAAAGACGGGCGGCAGCCACCAAGCAAAAGCTGTGGCATGATCCTCCGGTCCCCGCATCCCGGATGCCGCCATGCTGGTCGCCACCGCTTACCTGCGCCTGCTGCTGAAAACCCTCTCGCTCGACGAGGCGGGTCAGGCGGCGCTGCTGTCCGGCAGCGGCATCGACGCCGGGGAGCTGTTCCGGCTCAACAGCCACCTGTCGCTGCACGGCCATCTCGACCTGCTGCGCAAGATCATGGAGCTGCGGCCCGAGCCCGGCTTCGCGTTGCGCGTCGGCCAGCAGCTGCACATCGCCACCCACGGCCCCATCGGCGTCGCCGCCTACACCAGCTCCACGCTGGGGGAAGCGCTGTCCACCATCGCCCGCTTCTACAGCATCCGCGGCCAGTTCATCGACATCGGCCTGCACAGCGACGGCGACACCCTCGCCTTCACCCTGCGCCTGCGCAGCGCCTTTGACGACACCGGCCTGTTCCTGCTGGAAGCCTTCCTGGCCAGCGCCCAGACCGGCATCGAATTCATCATCGGCGGACCGCTGCCCGAGGCCCGGCTGGAGCTGGGCTACCCGGCCCCGGCGCATGCCGCGCTGTACCATGCGCACTTCCACATGCCGGTGCGATTCGGCTGCCCGGAAACCGCGCTGATCCTGCCGATCCGGCTGCTGCAAACGCCGTCGCTGCACGCCGATCCGGTGGCCAAGCTACAGGCCGAACAGCAATGCGAACAGCAGTTCCGCGACCTGCAACAGGACCCGGGCGGCATCAGCACCCGCATCGTCACTTTGCTGCGCAATCACCCGGGACGGTTATGGACGGTGTCGGAAGTCGCCGACACCATGAACCTCTCCGCGCGCACGCTGATGCGCCGCCTGAAGGACGAAGGCCAGAGCTATCAGGCGCTGCACGACGCCGAACTGCACCGCCAGGCGCGCATCCATCTGCAGGATCGCCGCCACACCACCGAATCGCTGGCGCTGGCGCTCGGCTACAGCGACACCTCCGGCTTCCGCCGCGCCTTCCAGCGCTGGTTCGGCATGTCGGTGCGGGAGTATCAGGAACGGCAAGGCCAGGCGGACTGACTCAACCGCCCTTGCCTTGGGCCAGCCGCTGCTCGCGCTGCCACTTGTTGATCTTCTGCTGCTCCAGCTCGGCCTGACGCCGCGCGTCCATCTCGGACGCCGAGCTGCGATCGAAGGTCAGCGTCTCGTGCGTCTTCGCCGACTCCGGCTCGCCCCGCTCGCTTTTCAGCTTGATGTTCAGTCGCAACTCGTTGGGCGAATCGGCATTGCGCAATGCTTCCTCGTAACTGATCGCGCCCTCGTTGTAGAGCTCGAACAGCGCCCAGTCGAAGGTGCGCATGCCCAGTTCGCGCGAGCGCTCCATGATGCCCTTGATCTCGTGGAACTGGCCGTGGAAGACGTGCTCGGCGATGATCTGGGTGTTGAGCATCACCTCGAAGGCGGCGCGGCGGCCGTGACCGTCCTCCGTGCGCGCCAGCCGTTGCGAGACAATGGCGTTCAGGTTCACCGACAGGTCCATCAGCAGCTGGTTACGGCGCTCCTCGGGGAAGAAATTGATGATGCGGTCGAAGGTCTGGCTGGTGTTGTTGGCGTGCAGCGTGCCCAGGCAGAGATGGCCGGTTTCCGCGAAGGTGATGGCGTGCTCCATGGTCTCGCGGTCGCGGATCTCGCCGATCAGGATCACGTCCGGCGCCTGGCGCAGCGTGTTCTTCAGCGCCGCGAACCAGTTGCGCGTGTCCACGCCGACTTCACGGTGGGTGATGATCGACTGCTTGGGAATGTGCACGTACTCCACCGGGTCCTCGACGGTGATGATGTGCCCCGCCGAGTTGGTGTTGCGGTGATCGATCATCGCCGCCAGCGTGGTGGACTTCCCGGAACCGGTGCCGCCGACAATCAGCACCAGCCCGCGCTTTTGCATGATGATGTCCTTCAGCACCTTGGGCAGCTTGAGCTGCTCGAAGGTCGGAATGCTGGAGGCGATAGTGCGGCAGACCATGCTCACCGTCTGCTGCTGGATCATCACGTTGACGCGGAATCGCGACACGTTCGGCACCGAAATCGCGAAGTTGCACTCCATTTCCCGTTCGAACTCCAGGCGCTGCGCCTCGTTCATGATCGAATAGGCCAGCTTGCGGGTCATCTCCGGCAGCAACTTCTGGCTGCCGATCGGCCGCACTTCGCCGTGCACCTTCATGCTGGGTGGCGAAAGGCAGGAGATGAACAGGTCGGAACCGCCCGCCTGGCTCATGTGGGTCAGCAGGTGGATCAGCAGGTCGTGCGCCTGGTCGTCGGTCAGCGTGCTCATGCGGTGTCCTTGCGCCGGGATCTCCGGTCGATATGGCAATGGTCAGTCCCCGAATGAATGTAGCAGATGCCGGTCCGCTTGTGACGGGATGCGGCAATTGCTGCCGTCTTGGCAGCATCGTCCCCCACGCTGGCAGGATTCTCCCTTTCGACCGAGCGGACGCTTGTTGATGATCGGACGACCAGAATCACAGGAGCGGCTGACCATGACCGCCGACACGCTCGACTTTGTTCCGCCGGCCGATAACCCCGAATTGCTGAAGGCGCTGCACCGGAAGCCCGCGATCTCCTGGCCGGTGATCGGCATTCTCGCCGTGGCGCTCCCGCTGGCGCTTTACCTCATCGTCGCGGTGACGATGGAATGGATCAATCCCTGGCTGGCGGCCGTTCCCGGCTCGCTGATCGGCTACTACCTGTTCACGCCGATCCACGAGGCGGTGCACCGTTCCGCCTCCAACAAGGAGTGGGTGAACACGCTGATTTCGGTGCTGACCATCAACCTGCTGCTGCCCTATGTCTCGCCCAAGCTGCTGCGCTGGGGCCACATGCAGCATCACCGCTTCACCAACGAAGTCGGCAAGGACCCCGACCGCCTGCTCACCAACCATTGGTTCGGGCCGCTGCTGCTGTGGCCCTTCTTCGAGCTGTTCTACCTGCCGCAATACCTGAAGGTGGCCGACACCCGTCCAGCTGGGGAAAAGCGCCAGGTGCTGCTGCAGATTCCTTTCGGGCTGGCGGCGCTGGGGGTGTTGTTCTGGTTCTGCGGTCCGAAACTGCTGCTGTTCTGGTTCGTCTCGTCGCGCATCGGGCTGTGGCTGATCGTGTTCGTGTTCGTGTATCTGCCGCATCATCCGCATGATGTGCTGCAAAAGGATGATATCTACGGCGCCTCTTCGATGCGGGAAGGCCACGAGTGGCTGCTGACAATCCTGATGGCGGGCCAGAACCGGCATCTGGTGCATCACCTGTATCCGACGGTGCCGTTCTACCGGATGCGGCAGGCGTGGGAGGCGCGGCAGGCGTTCCATGAGTCGCAGCGGCCGGCGAAGGTGCGGGGGTTCGGGTTGGAGCCGTCGCGGGGGGAGTAAAAAATTGTAGGTCGGGCTTCAGCCCGACAATGTCCTCCGATCGGAGAGTGTTGTAGGGCTGAAGCCCGACCTACACCGATTTCTCACAGTAGGAAATCTAGCTCTGTCCCTAATTTCCTTTAATGCGGCGGAAATTTCTGCCGCATTAATCATGTCAGATATCAACTGGCCTGTAAGGCCCAGCCAGCACATCTGCAACCAGCTTTGGCCATAATGTTCCCCTGAATTTCTGATTTGCGCCCCAATTCTCAGCCATTTCAAATTTATGAATTAGTGACTCTATTTCACTGGACGATGCCATCCAAGAAATAATAAGGCACTGCGGAATATAAACGAACGATTGCATTTCATCCCTGAAATCAGGCACAGTATTGCCGTTAGCAGCAGCATCAAGAGAAGCTATACTCTCGGAAGCTCGAGCAATTGGGAGTACCACCCTTTCCACATAGGTTAAAATTCTATAAAAATCCTTATAAAATTTAATAATTCCACTGCTAAAGTTAGACCCTGAAAAGCACATAAACCATAGTGTTGTGGGCGGACCATAAAAGCCATAATTACTCACAACACGATTAATTTCTTCGGCTTCAATTTCAATATCAAGATAGCAGTTAATGCTCCCACATTTTGTATCGAAGTTAAAATTTATGTAGACATTACTAATACCAATCACTTTATGAAAGCGCTTTCTTCCATGCTCACCTTTAACTCTGACAAAGCCATGATCCTACCCAGAAACAGCGGACACCCTGTTAAGCAAGTAAACTTGCAAACAGAGGTGAACCATGAGCAAAGCAGCAACCCCCAAGAAGTCTACCCGTAACCGCTTCTCTCCGGCTTTCAAACAGGAAGCCTTGGCTCTGGCTGATCGTGTCGGAGCCGCCGAAGCAGCCCGTCAGCTAGAGCCTGTTAGTGACCATAATCAAAAATCAACCAAGTACATCCGGGAACAAGCGGCGTAGCTCGGCCAGTTGTCCCAGAACTTTCGGGAACATCAGCATCGAAAAAGCCAGCAGATGCAATCCTGCCAACGTTCCCGGAAGCCGTTCATAGTCCCTGAATCGCCCCGGGTTTTGCGGAGGCTCCCAAATCTGAGAAGATGGAGCCATGAAGAAATCAACGAAGTTCTCCCCCGAAGTCCGCGAGCGCGCCGTGCGCATGGTGCAAGAGCATCGCGGTGACTATCCCTCCCTCTGGGCAACGATTGAGTCGATTGCTCCCAAGATCGGCTGTGTGCCTCAAACGCTGCACGAATGGGTGCGTAAGCACGAGGTCGACAACGGCTCTCGGGACGGCGTCAGCACCGAAGAACATGAACGCATCAAGGCGCTGGAACGCGAGGTCAAGGAGCTGCGCAAGGCCAACGAGATCCTTAAGCTGGCCAGCGCGTTTTTCGCCCAGGCGGAGCTCGACCGCCGACTGAAGTCCTGAACGCCTTCATCGATCAGCAGCGTGATGCCTACGGGGTCGAGCCGGTCTGCAAGGTATTGCAGGTCGCACCGTCGGCCTATCGCCGCCATGCGGCCCGTCAGCGCAACCCGGAACTTCGCTCTGCCCGCGCCAAGCGCGATGAGCTCCTGATGGCGCATATCCAACGAGTCTGGGATGCCAACATGCAGGTTTACGGCGCGGACAAGGTCTGGATCCAGATGAACCGCGAGGGCATCGCCGTGGCGCGCTGCACGGTCGAGAGACTGATGAAACGCCTTGGGCTGCATGGGGTGCGTCGTGGCAAGGTGGTTCGCACCACGGTGGCGGACAAAGCCGCTGCCTGCCCGCTGGACCGGGTCAACCGGCAGTTCACGGCCGACCGGCCCAATCAGCTATGGGTGTCGGATTTCACGTATGTCTCGACCTGGCAGGGCTGGCTGTACGTGGCTTTCGTCATTGACGTGTTTGCCCGGCGGATCGTCGGCTGGCGTGTCAGCACCTCGATGAGGACAGACTTCGTACTGGATGCGCTGGAACAGGCCTTGTATGACCGGCAGTCCGAGAACACCGGGGAACTGATCCACCACAGCGACCGGGGCTCACAATACGTCTCTATCCGCTACAGCGAGCGCCTCGCCGAAGCGGGCATAGAACCCTCGGTTGGAAGCAAGGGAGACAGCTATGACAACGCGCTGGCCGAGACCATCAACGGGCTGTACAAGGCGGAATTGATCCATCGCCGCGTACCCTGGAAAACCCGGGAATCGGTGGAACTGGCAACCCTGCAATGGGTGCACTGGTTCAACCATCAACGCCTGCTGGAGCCTATCGGGTATATCCCTCCGGCCGAAGCTGAGGCAAACTACTGGCGGCAACTCGCCGAGAAGGTAGAGACTGCTGCTTTAACTTAAGCCAACCAGCCTCCGCGATACCCGGGGCGATTCACTACACCAAGAAAGGCAGGATCCCTCATGAGAAATGAGACGCATCGACAACGGGCCATTGATTCATACCGGGCGTACGAATCGGGTAGCCATGATCTCGGGATTCACAGCTATCGCCTGAGTGAACTGGGCGAGAATTTATACTTACCGGTAGCCCCCCAACCGCATACGGTCTATGTCCTCCGACTCGA
>JAYRMT010000090.1:0-12250 GCA_041912575.1 Fluviicoccus sp.
TCGGGCAGCGAGGCGGGCAGCTATTACGGCACCAAGGGCGGGGGCAGCGCCGGTCCGCTGTCGTTCAGCAGCTTCACGCCCTCGACCGCCGCAGTCGGGGACACCGTGACCCTGAGCGGTAGCGGATTCGGGTCCGACATGGCGCACCTGGTGGTGACCTTCGGCACTGTTGCGGGTGAAATCCTCAGCGCGACCGATACGCAAATTACCGTGAAGGTGCCGGCGGGCGCGGTCACCGGAAAGATCACCGTCACCAACGGGGTCACCAATGAGACCATGACTTCCGCCGCGACGTTCACGGTCAAGAGCGGCGGCACGGCTGGCGGATGGGTTGCCGGCACGATGCCAAGCTCGGCGGTCATGTACGGCATTGCGTACGGCAACGGCAAGTATGTCGCGACGGGCGCGGGCGGAGCCATCCTGACCTCCACCGATGGCGTTTCCTGGACGTCGGTGGGGAGCTTCAATCCCAACAAGGGTGAAATCCGTTCGGTCATCTACGACGGCACGCAATTCGTACTGGTCGGCTCGCCGGCAGTGTTCAGCTATCCCCAGACGACGGCGCCGCGTATCGCCGTGTCCACCGATGGCGTGACATGGACTGACAAGACCTGGGCGTACGGCTACGAGACCCTGCTGACCGATGTCGCCCTGGGAGGCGACCGTCTCACGGCAGTGGGCGCCAACGGCACGATCATCACCTCGACGGACGGCGGCTCGACCTGGACCTCCGAGGCCCAGCAGAACAACAACGCCACCTACATCACGGAGTTCTTCGGCCTCGCCGCCAACGGTGCGACCCGCGTGGCGGTCGGTCGCAACTCCGCCTACCACGGAGTCATCATTACCAATACGGGCTCGGGCTGGACGCCGGTCCTGTCCGATATGACCGACGCCTATCCCCGCGATGTGGTCTGGAACGGCAGCAAGTTCGTCGCGATCGGCAGCGTGAACAGCGCGCAGAACTCGGGCGCCGCAGCCATGATCTCGACCGACGGTCAGACCTGGACCCGCTATCTCATCGACAATATCCCCGCAGGGTACATTCTGAAGGCCATTACCTGGAGCGGCAGCAAGTTCTATGCGGCCGGCGGTAATGGCGGCAATGGCGGCGTCGTGATGTCATCGACCGATGGCCAGACCTGGACGGTCGAGCATCAGTCCACCGCCAGCGGCATGGGCGACTTCAACGGCATTGTCTCTTCCGGGTCCGCCATCATGGCGCTGGGGGCCAACCGGACGGTTTCTCTTGCCACCGGTTCACAGCCCGCCGCGTGCACCTCGACCGGCAAACTGGATCTTTTGGCATATCGCAACGGCCCGGCCGGTTTCTGCGAGTTTGCAAAACAGTCCTATATCCTGATTCCTCAACAGGCTTCTGTCCGCTTCTCGGCGGCCAACCAGACAATGACGGTCAACGTGAACGGAACATCCGTTGACGGAGTTGTCCTGACCGACAATGTGACCAACAACATTTTCGTCTGCGGCGGAGCCAGCAGTCATCCGTGTGCGGGGGTAACCGTTTCCGGGTCGTCCACCAAAACCCTCACCTTCAGTTCGGCGAGCCTGTTCCAGACATCGGGCGGATCGGCGACACTGAGCGTGACAGGGCAGCTGGAGTACTTCTGACCCTGAGTTCATGACGTTTGGCCAGGCGGACTCCGGTCCGCCTTTTTCTTTGGGACTTGGCACCGGCCTCCGCCTGCGCTAAAACGGAACATCCCCAACCCTCTGGAACGCCATGGCCGCCCCCGCCCGCATCCCCTCGCTGATCGCCGTGATCCTCACCGACTGGGGACGCGAGCACGGCGTGCGCGATGACGCCATGCGCGAGGCGCTCGGTGTTGCCGACCTGGCCGTGCTCGGGGCCGAAGACAGCACGCTCGGCCCGCAGGATTACGAACGCCTGCTGGCCCTGCTTGCCGCCGAAACCGGCTGCGAAAGCCTGGGGCTGGAGATCGGCGCGCGCCAGACCGTCGCCAGCTACGGCGTGCTTGGCCACACCATGCTCAGCGCGGCCACGGCCGGCGAGGCCCTGCGCATCGGGCTGGACTACTACCGCATCACCAGCGCTTTCATGACGCTGGCCGCCGAACGGCAGGGCGAGGCGCTGGTGGTCAGCGCCGTGCTCGATTATCCCTTGCCGCACCTGACGCCTTTCGCGCTGGAGGAGCAGATGGTCGGCATGACCGCCGTGGCGCGCGACCTGCTGGGCCAGGATTTCGGTCCGCTGGCGGTGGATTTCACCCTGCCCGAACCCGCTTACGCCGCGCGCCTGCGCGACTTCTTCCGCGCGCCCGTGCGCTTCGGCCAAGCCGCCAACCGCTATCTGATCGATGTCCGGCTGCTGGATGTCTCCCTGCGCACCGCCAACGCGCTGACCGCGCGACATCTGCTGGCCCTGTGCGACCAGTTGCTGGCGCGCACGCAGCAGGCGGTCGCCCGCGACGACCTGCTGGCGCGCGTGCAGGCCATCCTGCAATCGCGCGTGGGACGCTGGCCGGGCATGCCGGAAGTGGCGGAACAGCTGGGGCTGTCGGAGCGCACCTTGCGGCGGCGCTTGCAGGAGTTGGGAACCGATTTCCAGACGCAGATCGATCAGGCGCGCCGTTATCTGGCCATGGAACTGATCCGTCGCCGCGAGATTACCGTGGAGAACCTGGCGGCGGTGCTCGGCTACAGCGAGGCGGTGAGTTTCCGCCGCGCTTTCCAGCGCTGGACCGGCGTGTCGCCGAGCGTATGGCGCGAGCGCGAGGGCGGGGCGGGCCTGCACTGAGACGGCGCGGCTGTCCTCTTCAATCGGGCATAGGACGACGCTAGAATCGGGGCCGTCTTTTCCTCCGAGCCCCCGTGACCGTCCGATCATCATGAGCCAGGAATGCCAGCGCTGCGGCGCCTGTTGCGCCGCTTTTCGCGTCTCGTTTTACTGGTCGGAAACCGACGCCCATCCCGAGGGCGCGGTCCCGGCCTCCCTGACGGTTCCCGTGTCGCCCTACCATGTCGCCATGTGCGGCACCGAGCGGTCGCCCGTGCGTTGCGCGGCGCTGGACGGCGAGGTGGGCGTGCAGGTGAGTTGTCGCATTTATGACCGCCGTTCCACCACCTGCCGCGAATTCGACGCGGGGGATGACCGTTGCGACGAGGCGCGCCGCCGTCACGGCCTGGCGCCGCTCGCGCAGCCGGTGCGGTGGGTCAGCGCGCCCGCTTGACCATGTAATCCACCGCCGCCCGGATCTCGTTGTCGCTGATCGCGCCCTTGACCTCGTTCTTAGCGGGCATGATCTCGTGGCCGTTCAGGGCGCTGTCGTACAGCGCGTCCATGCCCTTGGCGATGCGCGGTTGCCAGTCCGCCTTGCTGCCGAAACGCGGCGCGCCGTAGGAGCCGCTGGCATGGCATTCCACGCAGGCGGTGCGGTAGACCTGCTTGCCGGTGCGATCGGCGGCATGCACGGCCGAGGAGGCGAACAGGACGGTCAGGGTCAGGAGAAGGGAACGGGGCATGAAGGGTCCTTGCGATGTACCGGAGAGGCTTGCAGCATGCGGCCGCGCGGGCCCGGGCGTCAAGGCGGCGGATGGTCAGCGATCGACCGGTCAGCGCGGCAGCAGGCCGGGTTCCAGGATGTCCTCGGGTTTCAGCGCGGGATCGATGCGCTGTTTTTCACGGAAGTAGGCCAGGTATTCCCGGGTCACCTGGTACAGCGAGCGCCGGTCCCGGCCGGGACGGAAGGCCAGCCGGTTGGCCTGGCGGTCGTAAAGTTTCAACCCTTCCAGGCGGGTCGTATTGGGCATCAGGTAGAGCGCGCGCTCGGCGATCTTGTCGCCCTCGTGCCGGTTGGCCAGCCACCAGTCCACGGCGTCCTGCCAGGCGGCGATGAACGCCCTGGCCTGCACGGGCTGGGACAGCAGGCGCGGGTTGAAGACGGTCGCGTCCGGGATCAGGCCGGGCGTGTCGCGGCTGGAATAGACCACCCGCGCGTCCTGGTAGCCCGCCACCTCGGAGACATAGGGCTCCCAGGTGTGCGCGATATCCACCTTGCCGTCGCGCAGGGCCGCGCCGGCGGAGGCGGCATCCATCTGCACCAGGGTCACGTCGTCCAGCGCGGTATGGCGCGCGGCGAGGAAATCGCGCACCAGCAGTTCGCCGAAGCCGTTGAGGTTGGTGCCGATCTTGAGCCCCTTCAGCGAGGCGGGCAGGGGATGCAGGGAGAGCAGGGCGTCGCCGCCGGACGATTCGTCGGTGATCATCGGCACGCGCAGGCCGGGCACGCGGGCTTTCAGGGTAAAGACATCGCCCAGCGCCACGCAGATCACATCCAGCTCCCCGGCGGCGAAACGGTCCATCATCGCGGCGGTGTTTTCCGGCACCACGATATCGACCTTCAGCCCGCGCTGGGCGAAAAAGCCCTGTTCGCGGGCGATCAGCACGGGGAAATAACCCGGCCACAGATCAATGCCGACCTTGATCGCGAACGGTTCGACGTGAACATCGGCGGGCGGGGAGTCGGCGCGGGCGGCCAGCGGCAAGAGCGCCGGCAGGACCAGAACGGCCTGCAGGGCCTTCAGCAGCTGTCGACGCCTGGATTCCATGGTTCCGCCTTCGGGGCCGTCCCGGTTCATGCCTGTCGGGGTATAAGCTAGTCCGCGCGCGCGGCAAAGACAAGGGGACGACTAAGCGTCCTGTCCCGGCAACCGCAGGCTGCGCAACCGGTCGCCCAGCCAGGCGGAGCGCTGCGCGTCGCCCAGGTCGGAGGGGTTCAGCCACTGGTTCAGCGCTTCGCCCTGGAAGCACATGATCACCACCTCGATGGCGGTGTCGATGTCCGTCAGTTCGCGCACCAGCGCCGGGAAGAGCTGGCGGGCCTCGGCGTGGATCTCGTCGCGGTTCTTGGCCCAGATCGGTTGCAAGGCCTCGCGCAGTTCGGCGTCGGTGCGCGCCGCGACCAGCAGTTCGGTCCACACATGGTGCAGCGGGGTGCGGGTGTTGGCGCGGGCCAGGCGCAGCGCCAGCGTGATCACGTTTTCCGGCGTTTGTTCTCCGGCGTGGCGGAAGCGCTGCGCGAACTGCAACACCATCGCCTGTCCGATGTAATCCGCCAGCGAGATCATGAACGCCACCCGCGACGGGAAGTGCCGGAACAGCGCGCCCTGCGACACGCCCGCGCGCCGGCAGATGTCCTGGGTGCTGGTGCGCGCGTAGCCCTGCTCCACCAGGCAGTCGATGGCGGCCTGGTGCAGGCGTTCGATGGTGGCGGCGCTGCGCTCGGCCTGGGTGCGGCGCGGGCGGACGGAAACGGTCTCGTTCACGGCGGTTCTCGGGGTTCAGGGCCGGACGTCGCGCGCCGGAAGGAAAGCCCCGTAGTGTCGCACTTTCCCGAAGTCTTCGGCAAAGGCGCCGTGACGGAAGGCGACGCGGCCGTTCACCAGCACCGCCTCCACCGCGCCGTCGCTGCGATTGACCATGCGCCGCAAGCCCGCCATGCCCTCCATCTCCGCCTCGTGGTAGGTTTCCAGCCGCGCGTCCAGCGCCTCCGGATTGATGACCACCACATCGGCGCGATCGCCTTCGCGCAACCGTCCGGCGTCGATGCCGAACCATTCGCCCAGCTCGCCGGTCAGCCGCCATACCGCCTGTTCCAGCGGCATGAAGGATTCACCGCGTTGCGCGCTGTCCCGCACCAGTTTCAGGAAGCGCAGCGGGAAGTTGTAGAACGCCATGTTGCGGATATGCGCCCCGGCGTCCGAGAAGGTCACGATGGTTGCGGGCTCTTTCATGATCCGCTTCACCGCCTCCGGACGGTGGTTGGCCAGCACCGTGTGCCAGCGCAGCGCCTTGCCGTGCTTCATGACCAGGTCCAGGAACAGGTCGACCGGATGCAGCCCGCGTTCGTCGGCAATCTCGCCGAAACTGCGGCCCACCAGCGCGGCGTCCGGACAGGCGACAATGTCCGAATCGTGCAGGTCGCGGTGCCAGACGCGCGGGCCCCACTTGCGCTCGTAGTCCTTGCGGAATTTCCGGCGGTAGCTCTCGTCGGCGAACAGGGCGTTGCGCTCCACCTGTTCGGTCAGGTGCAGCGCCGCCTCGCCCGCGCCGAACTCCTCGAAGATCACCAGGTCAATGCCGTCGGCGTAGACCTCGAACTGCACCGGCAGCGCCTGCCAGCGGAAATCGGCGGCGGTCAGCCGGTTCCACCAGTGCGTGAACGGGCCGACCACGCGGTGCAGCAGCGGATTGCCCTTGATGTCCATCAGCGTGATCAGCGTGGTCTTGAGCTTCGGCCGGAACATACCGCCCGCGCTTTCGGCGAGGAACAGGAACATGTTCAGCTTGGTGACGATATTCGGCGCGCCCTGGTGGATGGCGCGGCGGCGGCGCAGGATGCGGTTGAGACGGCGGAACTCGCCCCAGCGCGCGTAGGTGGAGGGCAGCGACTTGGATCGCTGGCGGTCGCCGTCCAGCTTGTCCCACTTGGTGGTCATCGTCGACAGGCCGAGCAGGCCCTGGTCCAGGCTGTCTTCAAGCCAGCGCTCCATGGTCTGCAATTCGGCTTCGGTGGGGGCGGCATTTTTATCCACCGCGCGATCCAGCCCCATCGCCGCGACGCGCAGGTCGGAATGGCCGAGGAAGGAGCAGACGTTCGGTCCCAGCGGATGCCGCTTGAGGAAATCGACATAGCCTTTCGGCGTGTTCCAGGTCTTGCGTTCGCGCAGCAGCGGCAACACCTGCTCGCGCGGCACCGACTCGACGCGGGTGAACAGGTCGGAACAGTCCTCGGCGGCGGAGAGGATCATGCTGATGGAGCAGGAGCCGATGGTGACCGTGGTCACGCCGTGGCGCACCGATTCGGACAGCGACGGCGCGGCGACCACCTCGGCGTCGTAATGGGTGTGGGTGTCGAGGAAGCCCGGCATCACCCACTGGCCCTCGGCGTCGATCACGTCCGCACACCCGGTTTCGGACAGCGGCGCGGCGGATACCGTGACCAGCCGGGAGCCGATAATGCCCAGATGGCGGATCGCGCCCGGCGCGCCGGTCCCGTCGAAATAAAGGCCGTTCTTGATGATGCGGTCGTAGGCGGGCGCGGGCATGGCGGGCTCCGGTTTCTTGTTGTCGTCCCGCGAGCGTATGCCACTCCCGGCCAAAAAGAAAGTGTTCGCTATCTATCGGGGCGGGGGAGGTTAACGTCCTGCCCCGACCAGCTCGGAAGCCATGCGTCGGGCGTCGGCGAGCTGGTCCGGCGTCATCCCGGCGGCCACGGTGTCGCGCAGGGCGGCGGCGCGACTGCTGCCCTGCGCCGCCGCCAGCGACAGCCAGGCCCAGGCCCGCACCGGGTCTTTCGGCACGCCGTTGCCTTCGGCATAGAGCGCGCCCAGGCTGGACTGCGCCTTGCCGTGACCCTGGCGCGCCGCCTGTTCGAACCAGGTCGCGGCGGCGGCGGGGGCCTTGGCCACGCCGTCGCCGTTGCGATAGAGCACCCCGAGGTTGTTCTGCGCGTCCGCATTGCCCTGGGCGGCGGCTTTTTCGAACCAGCGGGCGGCCTCCGCATCATCGCGCGGCGTGCCGGCGCCGTTATGCAGCATGACGCCGAGATTGGCCTGCGCGCGCGGGTGGCCCTGTTCCGCCGCCTTGCGGTACCAGTCCAGCGCTTCCGCCTCATCGCGTGTCACGCCCTGACCGGCGGCCAGCAGCAGCGCCAGGTTGAACTGCGCCCCCGCATGCCCCTGATCCGCCGCCTGCCGGTACCAGGCGGCCGCGCCGGACAGGTCGCCCGTGCCGGCGAGAATCACCGCCAGGTTGTATTGCGCCTCGGCCTGTCCGCTCTGCAGGGCGGCCGCGCTCAGCCAGCGGACGGCTTCCGCGTCGTCAGCCGGCGCGCCTTCATCCGCATGCAGCATCAGGCCGAGCGCGGTTTGCGCAGCGGCGTCGCCTTGTTGCGCGGCCTTGCGGAACCAGCGAACCGCCTCGGCGTCGTCGCGGGGTACGCCCAGACCGCGGTGCAGGATGTCGCCCAGGTTCTTCTGCGAATCGCGGTCACCCTGTTCCGCCGCCTTGCGGAACCATTCGGCGGCCTGCGCCCGGTCCACCGGGGTTCCCTGGCCGTTGCCGTACAGCACCGCCAGATCATGTTGCGCCACCATGAGCCCCTGTCCGGCGGCCTTGCGGAACCACACCAGCGCCTGCGTGTTGTCGAGCGGAACCCCGAAGCCGTTGCGGTACATGGCCCCCAGCATGTACTGGCCGTCCGCCAGCCCGGCCTCGGCGGCCTGCCGGAAAGCGGCGAATGCGGCCTTGTCGTCCCGCGCCGCGCCCTGGCCGTTGTGGTACATCGTCGCCAGGTTGTAGGCCGCTTCCGCATGGCCCTGCGCGGCGGCCTTGCGGTACCAGTCGAGGGCCTCGGCGTCGTTTTCCGCCATGCCCAGCGCACTGCCCGCCATCACGCCCAGGCTGTACTGCGCCCCGGCATGCCCTTGCGCGGCGGCCTTGCGGAACCACTCCGCCGCCGCCGTGAGGTCACGCGGTACGCCGACGCCGAAGGCATAGGCCTGGCCGAGCAGGTAGCGCGCCTGCGCATCGCCGGACTCCGCATCGCGCCGGATGGACGGAATCAGCGCTTGCGCATCGCCGGAAGCGGCGGGCGGAGTCAGGCTGTGCAACAGTCCGCCGCCGGCGCCCAGTGCGGCGAAGGCGGGCGCGGAAAGGCACAGCAGCAGGGGGAGGAGGGCGTTATTCTTGTTCATGAAGGGATATCCGGGACCGGCGCGAACGTTATGCTAGTCGATGCTCACGCATTGAAACAGGCGGGCGCGTAGCGGTCCTGTTACAGTCGGCGCGGGATTTCCGGGAGGCGTGGGCAGTGCATCAAACGGTTTTTTTCGAGCTGGAGTTCCTGGCGCTGGTGGTCAGTTCCATCCTGTTGCCGGTCGGCATTTTCGTCTTCCTGATGAAGCGCAGCGCCATCGCGCGCGGGGCGGTGCTGTTTTTCGCCGCGTTGCTGATCGCGCTCTCGGCGGTGGATGTCTTTCTGCTGCAACACCTGGCGGGGCGTGTAAAACACACGCCCTCGCTGGTGGACGACCAGTTGTTCGCTTCCGAGGTCTCGTTGGCGCTGTATGTGCTGCCCGCCGTGTTCGCGGGTATCGGGGTCAATCTGATTTCTCACCTGATCATCCAGCACCTGCAGCGCGCCGAGCGCCGCTTCGACCGCGCGCATTCCCACCCGCGCGATCACTGACCGTCCGTCCGTCGGCCGACCGGCCGCCCTTGGCATTCCGCGCGGTTCGCCCCATATCCCCGGAACGACCGACCGGAAGCCATGCCATGAAGGTGACCATTTCCCGTTACGCGCAACCTCATCTGGCGCGCCTTGCCCTGGCGCGGCTGGAGGCCGTGGGTATTGCCGCCGACCTCGACAACGAAGAGACCGTCAACATGGACTGGCTGCTGGCGCAGGCCGTCGGCGGCATCGGCCTGCGGGTGGAAGCGGAGGATGTGGAGCGGGCGCGGCAGGCGCTTGACGAGGACTACAGCACGATCATCGACGCCCGGGACCCCGAGGCGGACCAGACTTCCGACCAGAAGTTGCCCGGCAGGCCGGACGCGCGTGCCGCCAAGGCCGAACTGGTGCGTCAGATCATGTACCACGGGGTGATGGAAGGCATCGTGCGCACCTTGCTGTTCCTGGTGCTGGCCGGGGTGTTTTTTGCCATCTTGCAGGTGGCGCACTGGCCGGGCTGGATGTTCTGGTCCCTGTGGACCTTCCTGATGGCCGGAGCCTTATGGCTGGCGCGGCCCCGGCGGGGCGGCGGGATGTCATCCTGACATCCCGTCCCGGGCGCGATCAGTACCGTGCCGTTTCCGCATTGCAGGCGGCCGCGAAGATCTGCCAGTCCAGCCCAACGCGCCGCCTAATCCCGGGCGGAACTCACGATCGCCGCGTTCAAACCGCGCGGGCTGGTCACTGTTTCCGTGACTGGCGTGTCGATGCGGCATGGTGCAGGGTGCCAATGACAGGCTGATGGCGTTTTCATAAAGACGGACAGTCTTTTTGAGCGATCCGGCGAAGAAAAGCACAACGACATGAACAAAAACAACGGATTGCCATTCGTCGGGCGGACAGGAATTTTGTTGTCTTCCCCTCCGGATCATCGAAAAATTAACGCTTGACCTCACACAATAACCGACTGAAACGATGGGGATTGGGTGGCAAATGGTCGCTTTTGCGTGTCATGGCCAATGAATGACGAAAGGGATGCGCCAAGCAGGCCGTACAGGTAGATCACGATGCGCAAGACAGGAAAAATTACGTCCTGGGATCCGGCGGAAGGGACAGGGCTGATCATGCCGATACCGCAAAGCACGGAAGTCGTCGTTTGCGCCAAGGCGTTGCACCCGCGTCTGAGGCCCCCCCCGGTCGGTACCGAGGTCTGCTTCACCGATGCGCCGGACAGCCAGGGTCGTCCCCGGGCCGTCAAGGTGTGGCCGGCCCGGTCATTGCGCAGATTCAAATTTTCCATCAGCGGGCCCTACGTCGCATCGACGTTCCTGCTGGCGATCGTTTTTTTGTCCCTCTTCGAGTCCCTGTCCGTCTTTGTCCCTGCCGCCTATCTGGCGATGAGCCTGGTGATGTACGCCAACTTGGCGGCGGACAAGGTGGCCATGATTCGCGGCGGAAAGCGGGCGTCCGAGAACGCGCTTTACATCCTGGCGCTGGCGGGCGGCTGGCCCGGCGCGCTGTTTTCCCCGCACTATCGGTTCCACAAATCCCGCAAGGCCGCGTTTCGCAAGCGCTTTCTGGCCGCGCTCGCCATCAATCTCGCGGCGCTCCTGTATCTGTTTTCCGTGCAGGGCGCTTGGCTGATCGCGCTGATCCGCAGCTTGGGAAACTAGTCGACCTCTGTTCCCGTTCCGGCCACCTGCGATTGCCCGGACCATAATCCGGTCATCCCTGACAAGGCCCGCGCCATGACCCGCTTCGACCTCCACTGGGCGATCGTTGACGTCCTCCGACTCCCCGATCTGCAAGCCCCCGGTTGCATCCTCCTCGCCCTCTGGCCGGCCCCGGTCAATCCGGATGAGTGTTTCCGGAATTCCGGATTCCACGACTTCGGCGATGCCGACGCCGACTGGGACGCCCGGTGCGCCGCGTGGATCGTCCGCACCCTCGACCGGATGAGTGTGTTCGGCCCCGCCGCGCTGCAATCCGCCCCCCTCATGCCCGCCGTCCCTTGGTACAAACGCCTGTTCGCCGCCCCCGCGCCCTTGCCGCTGGCGGAACAACTGGATGCGCCCATGCACTGGGACTCGCTGCCGCGTTGCCGGATCGGCTTCGGCGGGGCGGGAGCCGCCCTGATGGGGGGCGACGGCCATGTCCTGTTGTGGTTGCGTCTCCCTGAGATCGCGAGGGACACCCTCGCCGAGTGGGTCGGTCAACTGGCGGACGAACAGCCGGTCTACCGGACGGACCTGCATTGGGAAAGCCTGTTCGCTTTTCACGCACACGCGCCCGACGAGGCATGTTCCTCCGGTCCCGCGTTGTGAGAACATGGCCTGTCTCCCCCGGACTCCCGCCATGTTCAGAGCCATTGTCGTCGGACTGACCCTGCTCCACCTCGGCCCCGGCTTCGCCTTTGTGGTCCTGGCCTTCGGCTGCGACCCTTCCGATCCCGGTCTGGGCGAACTGTGTCACCGCAGTTCGCTGGAAACGTTTACCTGGCTGACGCTGGGTGCATGGGCCGTGCTGCTGGCGGGATACGCCGGATGGCGCGCCTTGGCCGCCCGTGACGGCAAGACCCCGCCGCCGGGTTTGCACGGGTAAACCGGTTGGCCGCAATTGTCCCCTTCAGTGACCGCCCCGGTTCTGGTTGACATTCGCCGGTGATTCTATTCTGCTAGTGTGCTGCGGACCCCGGGTCCCGCGCATAAGAATAACCGGCTAGCGAGTCACCCTCCCATGAACTACCGACTGGCGCTCTGTCTGCCCGCCGCCCTGATCCTCACTGCCTGCGGCAAGCCCGCCGGGCTGGAACCCGTCACCCTTACCGAAGCCCAGCAGAAACTCTTCGCGACCAGTTGCAAGAACTGCCACGACTCCCCCGGCAATCCCGCGCCCCAGATAGGCGACGGCGCCGCCTGGGGGCCGCGTGTCGCCAAGGGGCTGGACCAGCTGGTGAAGAACGCCATGGCCGGTTACAACCAGATGCCCGCCGGCGGCATGTGCATTACCTGCACCCCGCAGGATTATGAAGCCCTGAT
>JAYRMT010000091.1:0-12207 GCA_041912575.1 Fluviicoccus sp.
CATACCGGGCGTACGAATCGGGTAGCCATGATCTCGGGATTCACAGCTATCGCCTGAGTGAACTGGGCGAGAATTTATACTTACCGGTAGCCCCCCAACCGCATACGGTCTATGTCCTCCGACTCGATCCCGCACGCACTGTTGATCTCACTGTCCACGCCATTCCCAACAGAAATGATGCTCGACAAGTGCTCTACATTGGTGGACATGAAAACAACAACACAGGGCGCTATAACGCGCTGATCAAAGCATGCCGCGCTGCCGAGGATTTTTTTGTGCAGCAGGGCTACGCTGAAAACGATAAACGACATGGCCATCCCGTTGCAGGCTGCTTCACTACCTCCCTGCTGCTTACCGGCTTCCGCATTTCGGATTGCATCATGGATGTGTTCAGCGGCGCGCCAAAATTTGATGAACTGGAGTTCATCATCGGCTATGAGGAAAAATTTCATCAACTGCCTCCCTGGAACTCCATCCGGGGTGGGGCGAGCCTCTTTTCATAACCGACCACTTAAGACCACCTGGCTTCTGGGGTTCCACCGCGCTTAAGGGGCAGGCGCGGTGGAAAGTCTTGTTGTAATTTCATGGTTTCCTGGCGGGAGTTTACGATGCCGACTTCCTTTCCTAGCACCAGTTCAGACTTGGTCCTTATCAATATAGTTATCTTGCCAAGCGGGCGCGGTCTGTTCCCTGTATAGAGGCTGTGCCAGATCCTGAAGTATTGACCCTACAGTCATGAAACTCAGCCCATAAGCCACCGACAAGCGATCGTAGTCTGATTGGGGGAGACCATCCGCCCGCAGCTTCTTTGGCATGGCAAATTTTCTTGGCTGCATCTTGATCCACGAAAAATTGGGTTGGCTCTCCACTTCTTCGATCAGCTTTTGATAGTAAGGAAGACGCATACCACCGCCACAGAGATAGGTTGGCAGACTCTTGAGAGTTTCTTGTGTGAGGTGGCCATCTTTCCACGCCTTGTGGAAAGTATCTTTTTTGATTTGAGGTGAAAGTCGGCTGTAAAAAAATATGCGATCCGGGTTCGCCTTTGGGTCAATAAAATGCAATGTTGAATGAGAGATATAGTCCTCAACCTTTTCAGGCACGGGCGTCTGGGAGTCAGTGACAGAGATAACCGACTCAATGTCATGTAATAAACTTCCCGGCATGCCGCAGGAATTACGCAATGCTCCCAGCCACCATTCCAGTCTGACCCGATTCAAGTTCATGGTTCCATTGGGCTGAACACAACTGGTAAAAAACAGGAAATGTGTTTTTCCCCTCTTCTTGGTCACTTGAAACAAAGAGGTATCTACTGTACCGGCCCCAATATCGACCAGAAGAAAAATATTCAAGGCCTTAGGATCGAAGCCCTCTGAATTGACATATCCAAAAATCTGGGCAGCGATTTCAGGTACGATCGTCAATTCCAAAGACTCATCCCAAGAGGCTTCTCCTTTTGCTGTAGGCGGGGGATCTCCTGCCCTAACTAAAGCCGAATGAACAGCCGTCACCTTAAAGGTGTCGCCATGTTCGGTTGAAAGAATCCATGCGGCACGTCCAATCCGATCGAAGACTTCGGTCACAGGAAATAGGGGACAGAGCGATATTTTTATTATCAACCCTGATTATCCCCGCCAAATACTAATAATACCCATCCACCAACAAATATCTCCCACCCTCCCACACAGCCGTCAGCTCCTGCTAAAATCCCCGCCCCGCATCGCCCTGAAAGGAATCATCGCATGCCCCGACGCCCCCGCCTTGTCCTACCCGGCACCCCGCTTCACATCATCCAGCGCGGACACAACCGCAGCATCTGCTTCCCCAGCCGGGACGACCATGCCCTCTACCTCTCATGGCTCGGCGAATACGCCAAGAACTCAGGCTGCCAGATACACAGTTACGCCCTCATGACCAACCACGTACACCTGTTAGTCACGCCCGCCGCTGAAGAATCCGCAGCTGCCCTGATGCAGTCACTCGGGCAGCGATACACCCAACATATCAACCGAACATATGCCAGAACCGGAACCCTCTGGGAAGGCCGATTTAAATCCGGTCTGATTCAGGACCGGCACTACCTGCTGAAGTGCATGCGCTACATTGAACTGAACCCGGTGCGCGCCGCCATGGTGCAGCACCCGGCCGAATACCCATGGTCCAGTTACCGCTGCAACGCACAGGGCGACGCGGATGGCGTCGTGACACCGCACGCCGAATACCTGCAATTGGCCGGAGAAAACACCGCCCGGGCATCTGCTTACCGTGAACTGTTCAGGCAGTCCCTGGAGCCGGGCATTGTGGACCAGATTCGCCAGGCCACTCACAGCAATCTGGTCCTGGGGCATCCCGTCTTTGCGGAACAGTTGGAGGCGATGCTCAAGCAAAAAGTGACGATGGGGAAACCAGGACGACCGCGTCTGAATTAATCTGGCTCTGTCCCTAATCTTCCATCTCGGCTACCCTATAAACACCTATACACTCAAACACCGGACCACCCCATGAGCACCGTGCGCTGGAACATAGCCGTATCGCCGGACGTCGATCAGTCCGTGCGCATGTACCTGGCCGCCAACGGCGGCGGCCGCAAGGGCGACCTGTCCCGCTTCATCGAAGAAGCCGTGCGCGCCTATCTGCTGGAGCAAGCAGCGGAACAGGCCAAGGCGGCGGCAGGCGACCTCAGCGAATCGGCATTGAACGACCTGATCGATGAAGCGGTGCAGTGGGCGCGTGAACACTGATGCGCGTCATACTGGACACCAACGTGCTGTTGGCGGCGCTGATTTCCCCGCACGGCGCACCGGACGCCATCTATCGCGCCTGGCGAGCGGCGCGTTTCGAACTGGTGACGTCGCAAAAACAACTGGATGAACTGCGCCGGGTCAGTCGCTATCCCAAACTCAAGGCCATATTGCCCGCGCATCGCGTGGGGACCATGATCAATAACCTGCACCGCGCGGTCGTGCTGGAAACCTTGCCCGCCCTGCCCGAAGGGGTCACGGCCGCCGATCCGGACGATGCCTTCCTGCTGGCGATGGCGCTGGCGGCGGATGCGGATTTTCTGGTGACTGGCGATCGGCGGGCGGGATTGTTGCAGCGGGGCAGCATCTGACGGACGCGCATCGTGACGCCGACGGGATTTTGCGGGGCGGGGTTGAAGTAATCGTTGTTCGCATCCCACAGCAAAACGCCGCCTTGCGGCGGCGTTTTGCTTCAGGCTTGCACCCGCAACATCACTTGAGCAACTGGCTGACATCCTTCGCTTCCCAATGCGGGAAGTACTTGCGCACCAGGGCGTTCAGTTCCGCCTCGAAAGCGCGCAACCGGCTCAGCTCATCACCGTCGGCAGCGACCTGCTCGACATGAGCAGCCGCAGTGATCATCCCCGCCCCCGCCGTCGCATTGCTCATGCGGTCGATGACAATCAGGCTGCCCGTGCCGCGGCAATCGCGGTAAGCGTCGAACACCGCCGGCGCGTTGACCACGATGCGGCACAGGCCGATCTCGTTCAGGCCCAGCTGGTCGGCGTTGGAGTGCGCCAGCGAATTGACGTCGATGCGGTGCAGGATGCTTTCCACCCGTCCGAACACCGCCTTGCCCGCCAGCTTGAAGGCGTATTCCTTGCCCGGCTGCAGCGGGTTCTCGTTCATCCACACCACATGGGCGTCGAAGGCGGTCGAGACGTTCGGCGCGCTCTCGTCGGCGCGCACGATCATGTCGCCGCGCGAGATGTCGATTTCCCGGTCCAGCGTCAGCGTGATCGCCTGGCCGGTGAAGGCCAGCTCCGCGTCGCCGGAGGAGCCCAGGACGGTCTTGACCTTCGCCTTTTTGCCGGAGGGCAGCGCCACGATCTCGTCGCCCGGACGGATTTCCCCGGCGGCGACCGTGCCGCAGAAACCGCGGAAATCGAGGTTCGGACGGTTCACGTACTGCACCGGCAGGCGGAAGGCGTCCAGCGCGGTGTCGTGGGTCACTTGCACGCTTTCCAGCAGCTCCATCAGCGTCTCGCCGGTGTACCAGCCCATGCCGGCGGAACGGGTGATGACGTTGTCGCCGCGCAGCGCCGACACCGGCACGAAATGGATGTCCGGAATGTTCAGCTCGGCGGCGAATTCCTGGTATTCCGCGCGGATGCGGTCATAGACTTCCTGGCTGAAATCCACCAGATCCATCTTGTTGATGGCGACGATGACATGGCGGATGCCCAGCAGGCTGACGATGAAGCTGTGGCGGCGGGTCTGCGTCTGCACGCCGCGACGGGCGTCGATCAGGATGATCGCCAGGTTGCTGGTGGACGCGCCGGTGGCCATGTTGCGGGTGTACTGCTCGTGGCCCGGGCAGTCGGCGATGATGAACTTGCGCTTCTCGGTGGAGAAATAGCGGTAGGCCACGTCGATGGTGATGCCCTGCTCCCGCTCGGCCTGCAGACCGTCCACCAGCAGCGCCAGGTCGATGTCCTGGTCGGTGGTGTTGTACTTCTGCGAGTCCTTCTTGATGGCGGCCAGCTGGTCTTCGAAGATCAGCTTGGAGTCGTGCAGCATGCGGCCGATCAGGGTGGACTTGCCGTCGTCGACGTTGCCGCAGGTGATGAAGCGCAGCAGGTCCTTGTTCTCGTGCTGTTTCAGGTAGCCGAGGATGTCGGAGGCGATCAGGTCGGATTGGTGAGACATTAGAAGTACCCCTCCATCTTTTTCTTTTCCATGGAACCGGCGGAATCGTGGTCGATCACGCGGCCCTGGCGTTCGGATGTCTTGGTCAGCAGCATTTCCTGGATGATTTCCGGCAGGGTCTTCGCGGTCGATTCCACGGCGCCGGTCAGCGGATAGCAGCCCAGGGTGCGGAAGCGCACGCTCTGGGTCCGGATCTTCGCTTTCTCCTCGTCGCTCAGGTACTGCAGGATACGGTCGTCGTCGATCATGATCAGCGTGCCGTCACGCTCGATCACCGGACGCTCGGCGGCAAAGTACAGCGGCACGATCTCGATGTTTTCCAGGTAGATGTACTGCCAGATGTCCAGCTCGGTCCAGTTCGACAGCGGGAACACGCGGATGCTTTCGCCCTTGTCGATCTTGGAGTTGTAGATGTTCCACAGTTCCGGGCGCTGGTTCTTGGGGTCCCAGCGGTGGTTGCGGTCGCGGAAGGAATAGACGCGCTCCTTGGCGCGGGACTTCTCTTCATCGCGGCGGGCGCCGCCGAAGGCCGCATCGAACTTGTACTTGTTCAGCGCCTGCTTCAAGGCTTCCGTCTTCATCACGTCGGTATGCTTGGCGCTGCCGGCGGTGAAGGGGTTGATGCCCGCTTTCACGCCCTCTTCGTTGGTGTGGACGATCAGGTTCCAGTTGTGCTTCTTCGCCATATAATCGCGGAATTTGATCATCTCCTGGAACTTCCAGGTGGTGTCAACGTGCATCAGCGGGAACGGCGGCGTGCCGGGCGCGAAGGCCTTCAGCGCCAGGTGCAGCATGACGGCGGAATCCTTGCCGATCGAGTACAGCATGACCGGGTTTTCGAACTCGGCCGCGACCTCGCGGATGATGTGGATGGACTCGGCTTCCAGCTGCTTGAGATGGGTCAGTCGTTTTTGCGAAAGGGCTACCATCGGACGGGACCTGCGGTTGAGGGGGCGTGCGGACGGCCGCCCCGTGAATGGCGCCAGTCTAGGCGTTTTCATCCATTTATGAAAATATAGTGTTGTCATCGTAACCATAGATTTTTCTCTATGAACAGACCGTCCCCGCTGCGCGCCACCCCGCAACAGCTGCGCGCCTTCGAAGCCGCCGCCCGCCTGCTCTCCGTCACCCGGGCCGCCGAGGAGTTGCGCCTGTCGCAGCCGACGGTGTCCATCCAGCTGCGCGAGCTGGCGGAACAGGTCGGCCTGCCGCTGTTCGAGCAGCACGGCAAGCGCATGCAGCTGACGGCGGTGGGGCTGGAGTTGCAGGACACGGTAAACGAGGTGTTCGCGCTGTGGTCCCGTTTCGAGTCGCGCATGGCGGAGTTGCAGGGCTTGCGGCGCGGGGTGTTGCGGCTGGCGGCGGTGACCACGGCGGAGTACCTGCTGCCGCAGTTGCTGGGGCCGTTCTGCGACACCTATCCCGGCATCGAGGTGCAGCTGGCGGTGGAAAACCGCGAGACGATCCTGACCCGGCTGGACCGGGGTCTGGACGAGCTGACGGTGATGATGAAGCCGCCGGAGGACGCCCGCCTGCGCACCGAACCCTTCCGCGATACGCCGCTGGTGGTGGTGGCCGCGCGGCATCACCGGCTGGCCGGCCGCGCGGTGCGGTTGCGCGATCTGGCCGACGAGCGCTGGCTGATGCGGGAGAGCGGGTCCGGGGGCCGGCTGCTGGCGGAGGAGCATTTCGCCCGTGAGGGATTCCGGCCGCGCGTGGCGATGGCGCTGGGCAGCAACGAGGCGATCAAGCATGCGGTGGCCGGGGGGCTGGGGGTGGCGGTGCTGTCACGCCATGCGCTGGGCGATGATCCGGGACGGGACAATCTGGCGGTGCTGGAGGTGGCGGGGTTTCCGTTGCGGGGGGAATTCAGTTTCGTGATGCGCGAGGGACGACGCTTGAGTCCGGCGGCGCGGGCGTTCCTGGAGTATGTGCGGGGAGCCTCAGACGCTCCGCATCCCCCTTTGGCGTAGTCGGGGTGCCGGGGGCAGCACCCTTTCCGGGCAATCCCGCCTCCCCCGTATGCCACTCATCCCCCCTGCCCCGCCACTCAGCCCGAAATCAAAAATACACACACTATTTGTGTTGCCTTTTTACAAGCATCCGCTACCGTTCAGATCATAAAAACAGCAAAAACCTGAGGATCACGCCATGGGACAGGTAGCCTCCGAGCCCCAGAGCGCCCGCGAACGCTCGCACACCGTATTTCTGCCGACGGACGAACTGCGGCAGGCGCTGCATCACGCCCTCGCCACCGAGAAAACCCGCGAGCTGACCGACGACGACCTGGCGCAAATGGACGCCACTGTCAGCAAATATCTGGAACAGCAACTCAAACTGAACGCGCAGCGCGCGCGGCAGGAGGACAGTTCGCCGCCGCCTCCCCTAGCGTGGTACCGGACCTGGTGGTTCCAGGCAGCGACGGGCATGGCGGCCCTCGCTACGGCCGGGTTTTATTACTGGCATTGATGCCCGACGAAATCCGCACCTCCCCCTGACAAGGGGGATCGAGGGGGTTTAGACAACCAAACACGCCTTATGGGTCAATATCCTCAAGAACCCACCCCCGGTTAACCCCTCCCGGCCTCCCCTTATCAGGGGAGGTGCTTGATGAACCCCTGACGCCTCCCCCCATTCCTGCTATCGTATGGGATTCACTTTTTGGTCCCCCGCGTCATCCAGGAGTACGCCATGCCCGTTTACCGTTCCCGCACCACCACCCAGGGCCGCAACATGGCGGGCGCGCGCGCCCTCTGGCGCGCCACCGGCATGAAGGACGAGGACTTCCAGAAACCGATAATCGCCGTGGCCAACTCCTTCACCCAGTTCGTGCCGGGCCACGTGCACCTGAAGGATCTGGGCCAGCTGGTCTGCCGCGAGATCGAGAAGGCGGGCGGCGTCGCCAAGGAATTCAACACCATCGCCGTGGACGACGGCATCGCCATGGGCCACGACGGCATGCTCTATTCCCTGCCCTCGCGCGAGATCATCGCCGACTCGGTGGAATACATGGTCAACGCCCACTGCGCCGACGCCTTGGTTTGCATCTCCAACTGCGACAAGATCACCCCGGGCATGCTGATGGCCGCCCTGCGCCTCAACATCCCGGTCATCTTCGTCTCCGGCGGTCCGATGGAAGCCGGCAAGACCAAGCTCTCCGACAAGTTCATCAAGCTCGACCTGATCGACGCCATGGTGGCCGCCGTGGACCCCAAGGTCAGCGATGAACAGGCCGCTACCTACGAGCGCAGCGCCTGCCCCACCTGCGGCTCCTGTTCCGGCATGTTCACCGCCAACTCCATGAACTGCCTGACCGAAGCGCTGGGCCTGTCGCTGCCGGGTAACGGCACCACGCTGGCCACCCACTCTGACCGCGAGCAACTGTTCCTGGAAGCGGGCCGCCGCATCGTCGACATCACCCGCCGCTACTACGAGCAGGACGACGCCTCGGTGCTGCCGCGCAGCATCGCCACCGTCAAGGCTTTCGAGAACGCCATTTCGCTGGACATCGCCATGGGCGGCTCCACCAACACCATCCTGCACCTGATGGCCGCCGCGCAGGAAGGCGAGGTCGATTTCGGCATGAAGGACATCGACCGCCTGTCACGCAAGGTGCCGCAGCTGTGCAAGGTGGCGCCGAACACCACCAAGTACCACATTGAAGACGTGCACCGCGCGGGCGGCATCATGAGCATCCTGGGCGAACTGGCGCGCGGCGGCCTGCTGCATACCGACGTCTCCACCGTGCACGCGCCGACCCTGAAGGACGCGCTGGCGCAATGGGACATCAAGGTCACGGACAATCCGGACGTGCAGAAGTTTTTCCGCGCCGGTCCGGCAGGCATCCCGACGCAGGTGGCTTTCAGTCAGAGCTGCCGCTGGGACACGCTGGACGACGACCGCGCCGACGGCTGCATCCGCTCGGTGGAGCATGCCTATTCCCAGGAAGGCGGGCTGGCCGTGCTGCACGGCAACATCGCCGAGAACGGCTGCGTGGTGAAGACCGCCGGGGTGGATGACAGCATCCTGGTGTTCGAGGGTCCGGCGCGCATTTTCGAAAGCCAGGACGCGGCAGTGAAGGGCATCCTGGACGACGAGGTGCAGGCGGGCGAGGTCGTAGTGATCCGCTACGAAGGCCCGAAGGGCGGTCCGGGCATGCAGGAAATGCTGTATCCGACCAGCTACCTGAAGTCGAAGGGACTGGGCAAGCAGTGCGCGCTGCTGACCGACGGCCGTTTCTCCGGGGGCACCTCGGGGCTGTCGATCGGCCATGTGTCGCCGGAAGCGGCCTCGGGCGGCGCGATCGCGCTGGTCCAGCCGGGCGACCGCATCCGCATCGACATCCCCAACCGCACCATCGACGTGCTGGTGAGCGACGCCGAACTGGCGGAACGCCGCGCGGCGATGAACGCCAGGGGCAAGGACGGCTGGAAGCCGGAACATCCGCGCGCGCGCAAGGTCAGCACGGCGCTGAAGGCCTACGCGGCCATGGCGACCAGCGCGGACCGCGGCGGCGTGCGGGATTTGTCCCAGCTGGAAAAGTAAGCGCCACCCCTGCAGGTCGGGTTTCAACCCGACCTACAGCCCCTCCCTCTCCCGCATTGCCTCCACCGCCAGATCGATGAAGGCGCGCACCTTGGGCGTCAGGTAGCGCGCGCTCGCAAATACCGCATGCACCGGCACACCGGGCGGGGTCCAGTCCGCCAGTACCGGGCGCAATTGCCCCGCCTCCACCGCCGGGGCCGCCACCACCAAAGGCAACTGCGCCACCCCCAGTCCCGCCATCGCCGCATTCCGCACCGCAAACACGTTATTGGCCTTCAATCGCGCCGACAGCGCCACCGCTGTCGTCCGTCCCGCCCGTTCCAGATGCCAGACCGGCTGATGGCTGCCGCCCGCAAAGACCAGCGTGTCATGGTCCGCCAGCGCCTCCGGCGCATCCGGCGCCCCTCGCCGCGACAGGTACTCCGGCGCGGCGAACAGGCCGTAGTCCAGCGTGCCCAGACGTCGCGCCGCCAGCGAGGAATCGCCCAGCGGCCCGACGCGGATGGCCAGGTCGAAGCCTTCGTGGACGATATCCACCAGCCGCCCGGTGAAGTCGGCATCCACCCGCACCTGCGGGAATTGCTGCAGGTAGCGGTCGATCCAGCCGCTCACCGCGATCATGCCGAATTCCACGCCGCAGGTGAGGCGCAGGGTGCCGCGCGGCTCCCCCTGCGATTTCTGCACCGCCCGCCGCGCGTCTTCCACCGAGCCGAGGATGCCCACCGCCCGCTCGAAGAATTCCCGCCCGATCTCGGTCAGCGACAGGGCGCGGGTGGTGCGTTCCAGCAGACGCACGCCCAGTTCCTGTTCCAGTTGGCTCACCACGCGGGACAGGTGCGCCTTCTGGGTGTTCAGCGCCTCGGCGGCGCGGGTGAAGCTGCCGGTCTGCACCACCTTGACGAAGGCCTGGAGGGCGGCAAGATCCATTGTTGTCTCCATGGGCAACAGAGTGTCGTAATTGGCGATATTTATCACACTCCGCGCGCGGCGCACACTCGGCAGCACGAACCGACAGCCCCTCGCGGAGACCGCCATGAGCCTCAAGGATGCCAACCCCCTCAATCCCCGATCCCCAAAACGGGTGGCGATCGTCATCGCCAATCCCGCCGTTTCCGCCACCACCGGCTGGCCGGTGGGGTTCTGGTGGAGCGAACTGACCCACCCCTACCACGTGTTCAGCGAAGCGGGCTACGCAGTGGAGATCTTCAGCCCGGACGGCGGCCGCTGCGAGGCCGACGCCATGAGCGACCCCAATGACGCCAGCGGCTACAGCCGCAGCGACCTGATCAGCCAGGGCTTCATCCACACCCCGGAACTGAAGGCGCGGGTCGAGAACACCCGCCCGGTGGACGCCATCGACGTGGCGGCGTTCGACGCCATCGTGGTGGCCGGGGGGCAGTCGCCGATGTTCAGTTTTGCCCGGGCGACCGGACTGCACGCCAAATTCGCGGCCTTCCACGCGGCGGGCAAGGTGGCGGCCGCGCTGTGCCACGGCGTCGCCATCCTGGCCTACGCTAAAGGCAGCGACGGCGAATACCTCGCCAAGGGCAAGACCGTCACCGGCTTCGCCAATGTCGAGGAAGACTTCGCCGACAACGCGGTGTGGAACTACGGCCTGCTGCCGCGCGGCACGCACGTGATGCCCTGGCGCATCGAGGACCGCCTGCGCGAGATCGGCGCGAACTACGTGCAGGCGGGCCTGTGGCGCGGCTTTGCCGTGCGCGACGGCAACCTGATTACCGGGCAGCAGAATTCTTCGGGCGAGGAGACGGCGCGGCGGGTCGTCGAGGCGCTGGGACGTTAAGGAGCATCCGCATGAACATTTCCATCCTCGGCGCCGGCAATGTCGGCATGGCCCTCGGCAAGGCCCTGACCCGTCGCGGCGAAACCGTCACCTTCGGCGTGCCCGACCCGGACAAGTACCGTGACGCCGTCACCGCGCTGGGCGGCAACGCCCGCCTCGCCACGACAGCGGAAGCCCTCGCCGCCGCCGACCTGGTCATCCTGGCCGTGCCCTACGCGGCGGTGGCGGCCGTGGCGCGCAGCCTGCCGGACTGGCAGGGGCGCATCCTGGTGGACGCCACCAACCCGCTGGCCCCCGGCCTGAGCGGCCTGACCCTCGGCACCACCACCTCCGCCGCGGAGGAACTGGCGAAGCTGGCGCACGGCGCACGCGTGGTCAAAGCCTTCAACACCACCGGGGCGGAAAACATGGCGGACACCGCCTTCCCCGGCGGCGCGCCCTTCATGCCGGTGTGCGGCGACGACGCCGACGCCCGGCAACGGGTGCTGGCGCTGGCGACGCTGATCGGCTTTGACGCGGTGGACATGGGGCCGCTGTCTGCGGCACGCTACCTGGAGCCCTTCGCCATGACCTGGATCCATCTGGCCTTCCGGCAGGGCTTCGGCCGCCGGTTCGCCTTCGGGTTGCTGCGGCGGGCGGACTGAACCGACCACGACAAGGAATCCCCGATGCACAAGAACCGCCTGGAAGCCTTCACCGACGGGGTGCTGGCCATCGTCATCACCATCATGGTGCTGGAAATCAAGGTGCCGCACGGCGAGACGCTGGCGGCCCTGTTCCCGCTGTGGCCGAAGTTCCTCAGCTATGCGCTGAGCTTCCTGTACGTGGGCATCTACTGGAACAACCATCACCACACCATGCAGGCGGTGAAGTCGGTGAACGGCGGCATCCTGTGGAGCAACCTGCACCTGATGTTCTGGTTGTCGCTGCTGCCCTTCTCCACCGGCTGGATGGGCGAGAACCATTTCGCGGAGTTGCCGACGGTGCTCTACGGGGTGAACCTGCTGCTGTGCGCGCTGGCGTATTACCTCTGGACGCACAGCCTGGTGTGGCATCACGGCAAGGACTCGGCGCTGGCGCAGGCCTTCGGCGGCGACCTGAAGGGGAAGCTGTCGCTGGCGCTGTATGCGCTGGGGATCGGGCTGAGCCTGTTGGACAGCCGCGCGGGCTTCGCGGTGTTTACCGGGG
>JAYRMT010000092.1:0-12198 GCA_041912575.1 Fluviicoccus sp.
TTGGAGCAGTTGCCGTTGGTGCCATCCAGATAGAAGGTGGCGGTCCAGCCGGACGGCAGATCGTTCGAGCCATTGTAAACACCGTCTTGGTCGGCGATCAGGTTGTAGTTGTCCGCCACCGCCGAGGTGTTGCTGACATACAGCACGAAGGTCGCGCTCTGGCCGGGGTTGACCGGGGTGCTGTTCAGGATGGTGTTGGTACCCGCCCCCACGCCCTTGGCGCTGCCGCCGCTGGCCGCGTCGTTGGTGATATCGACCGTGTTGGCGGCGATCGCATCCAGCTTGTCGGTGACGGTGTCAGACACGGTCGGGTTGAAGGTCGAGGTGGCGGTCTTGGTCACGGTGAAGCCCGCGCCGCCATTGTTGCCCGAAGCGCCGTTCGGCAGGGTGGCCTTCACGATCACGGTGTAGTGGCCGCCGGCGGCCAGGGGGCCGGTATCCGGGATGCCGTCGCCGTTGGTGTCGGCCAGCAGGTTGTTGCCGTCGGACTTGTAAATCTGGAAGGCGGTGCCGGCCGGGAAGTTCGAGCCGCTCAGCGCAATGTTGAACGTATCGCTGCCGTTGCCGTTGTTCCAGATTTCGTTGTTGAACACCACGGTCGCGCCCTGGTTCGCGGAAGCGACTTCGACGATGTCATCAATACCGCCCGCCGCGCTGGAGGCCGGATCGTCGTTGGCGGCCACGCTGGCGGTCTGGGTGACCGTGAACGGGGCGTCGTTCGAAGTGACAGGACCGACATCGGTCTTGGGACCGGCGCCGTCCGGATCGTAGGTGGTGTCGAAGGTGTTGTGCTGGACGCCCGGAGCGGTCGTGCTCTTCACCGTGACGGTGAAGGTGATCTGGCCGGTGACGTTCGGAGCTACGGACGTAATGGTTGCGGTCGCGGTGCCGGCAGTGGTCACGCCGAAGTCATACGCAATGCCGGCAGGATCGCCGCCGGCAGCGTCGGTCAGCGCCGAGCCGTTCCACTGCGCGGAGCCCGCGTCATAGGACATGCCCGCGGGGATCAGGTCGGTGATCTTGACGTTGGTAGCGGTGTTGTTGCCGGTATTGGTGTACGTCAGGGTGTACTTGGTGGTGGTGCCGGTCGGGCCGCTGCTGACGGTGATCGACTTGGAGGTCGTGATCACGGCGTCGGCGGTCAGGGTGGCGGTATCGGTATTGGTGACGTTCGCCGCGTCGGCGCTGATCACCCCGTTCTCAAAGCCGCGCGAGTCGGCAGTCACGGTCACAACCGCCTGGTTGCCGTTGTTGACGCCGGAACCCGGCGCGTAGCCCACAACAACGAACTTGAAGGCGTTCGCCGCGCCCGGCAGGACGGAGATGTCGGTGCCGGTCAGGTCGGTGCCGTTATCGGGTACGCCGTCGCCGTTGGCGTCAGCAAAGATCTTCACGTTGTTCAGATCGAACTGGTCGCCGGCCGACTGGGCGAAGGTGAGACGGAAAGTATCGGTGCCGTTGCCGGTGTTGGTCAGCACGTGCGGATAGGTCACCTGCCCGCCCAGCGTGACGAACTTTGTGTTGTCCGCGGTCAGCGTGAAGCTGGCCACTTGCTGGACGGTGGTGTTCACGGTGTTGGAATTCACCGAACGGGCCACCGACGAGGCGTCGGTATAGGTCGCAGTCGCGGTGTTTCCGATCGTGGAGCCGGCGGCCGGCGCGGCGGCCATGGCCTGACCCGGCAGCGCCGCGATGCCGCCGACAACGGCGGCGATCGACAGCGCGAGCCGGTTATAGCGCCAGCGGGTGTGTTGGTTTGACATGGAAGGATTCCCCCAAAAAAATACAAGTCGGTATTACATTTCATGGTTGCCAGCCCGACAGGAACCGGCAGCGCCCACCATTTCCTTCCTGGAGCAAGAAAATCAGTGAGCGTCCTGCTCCTGCCCGGAGATGCCTGATGTGAGGCAAAACTCCGTGTATAAGCACGGGCAACCCCATGCCTGAAACTCTTATCTTGTGTTACCGGGTCAATGCGATGCGCGTCAATTCCCCGCACCGCCAACCTTCATCCGTGCACTCACCATCAGGGAGCTCCCAGCCCCCAGCGTGGAAACCTGCCAGCGCAACGCGCGATAATCCTCCACCGGCACCGGCTCCATCCCGACGCCGCCCTCCTTCTTGCGCAACAGAGGCGCCGGGGCGAACGTGGCGCCGTCCGTGCTGGCCTGCACCACGATCGGGTTGGCCGACTTGGGCACGTAGGCCATGCCTTGCGGCACCGGCAGCGTGGCTTGCAGGTTGGACACCGGCTTGCTTCCGGTGTTGCTGTACGTGGCCTGGTACTCCAGCACCTCGCCCGGCTTGGCGGTCTTGCCCTCCACCAGGGATTCCTTGCCGCCGTCCACCTTGACCTTGAAAACCTGCAGGTTAACCTTGACGACATCCTTGGAACCGCTCGGAGCCGCCATGGCAGGCGCGGCCAGGGCCAACCCGGACGCGAGGAGGGTGATTACCGGAAAACGGAGAGTGCGCACTGTGGATACCTCGTTGGATAAACTCGAAATCGAATCGTTTTATGATAAGCATCAAACAATGGGATTTCCGCTGAATGTAGAGTAGTCGGAGGTCTGTTAAGGAAACGTTAACCGCGAACAACATCCTCTCCATGACAAAAAACCCTTGCACGGCAAAGGATTGAGACAGACAACCCCTTGAATCCCCCGCGAATTGCAACAAGAAATTTCTGTGAACCCGTGCGCATTCGCCGGTTCGCTGGATGAAAGGCGTTATTTACCTGACCAATAAACAACTGAATAGGCAGCTCATATTGAGCCGCCTATTCATGAAATGCCTTTGGCTTTGCAAGGCGGCGGGTGAATGCTTATGCTGGACGATATACTCATACCGCTGCGATAGCCGCCTGAATACATGGACAAAACTTTCCTCCGGCAATTAAACCAGCTGGTCGCCCTGCCGAGCGTTTCCTGCACGGATCCGCTCATCGACCAGCCCAACGAACCGGTCATCCGCCTGCTGGCGGGGTGGCTGGGCGACCTGGGATTCAAGTGCGAGATCATGCCTGTCGCCCCCGGCAAGGCCAACCTGATCGCCACCCTGGGCGAGGGCGAAGGCGGCCTGGTGCTTGCCGGTCATACCGACACGGTGCCGCACGACCGCCAGCTCTGGCGTTCCGATCCTTTCACCGTGACCGAGCGCGACGGCCGTCTCTACGGGCTGGGCGTAGCGGACATGAAAGGCTTCTTCCCTGTCGCACTCAATGCGGCCCACGCGTTCAGCCGCACCCGCCTGCGCGCGCCGCTGATCCTCCTGGCCACCTGCGACGAAGAGTCCTCGATGGCGGGCGCGAAGGCGCTGGTCGCCGCCGGACGGCCGCGCGGCCGCTTCGCCGTCATCGGCGAACCCACCAGCCTGAAGCCGATCCGCCTGCACAAGGGCGTGATGATGGAACGCGTGCGCATCACCGGCCACTCCGGCCACTCCAGCGACCCGTCGCTTGGGCGCAACGCGCTGGACGCCATGACGGTGGCGATGACGCGCCTGATGGAATTCCGCGCCGAACTGGCCCGCGACCACCGCAATCCCGTCTTCACAGTACCCTCCCCCACCCTGAACCTGGGCTGCATCCACGGCGGCGACAACCCCAACCGCATCTGCGGCCAGTGCGAGATGCAGTTCGATCTGCGGCCGCTGCCCGGCATGGACACCGACGACCTGCACGCGCGCATCCGGTCGCGCCTGCGCGACATTCCGGACCGCTTCGGCGTGGAGCTGCTGTACGAACCGATCTTCGAAGGCACCCCGGCGGCCGAGACGCCCGCCGATTCGCCGCTGGTCCGGATGGTGGAGAAGCTGACCCAGGCCGCCGCCGGGGCCGTGGCCTTCGGCACCGAGGCCCCGTATTTCCGACAGATGGGCATGGATACCGTCATCCTGGGCGCGGGCAGCATCGAGACCGCGCATCAGCCGGACGAATATCTGGAGATCAAAAACATTTCCCCCCTCTTGTTGTGGTTGAAACAGTTGATCCATCATTATTGCGTGCAGGGCCACGCCGCGCCCGATGCCTGAGCCGAGGAACATCCCCAAAGTGACCGACGATTTCCTGTCCCCCGACGCCATGACCGACCAGTACGTGCGCTGGTTCCGCAACTCCGCGCCCTACATCAACGCGCACCGCAACAAGACCTTCGTGCTGATGTTCGGCGGCGAGGCGGTCAACCACGACAACTTCCGCAACATCATCCACGACATCGCGCTGCTGCATTCGCTGGGCATCCGGCTGGTGCTCGTGCATGGCGCGCGCCCGCAGATCGACGAGAATCTGGTCGAATACGGCCTGACCACGCCGTTCCACAAGGGGATGCGCGTCACCACGCGTGAATCGCTGCGCTGCGTGCTGGACGCGGTCGGGTCGATCCGTCTGGAAGTGGAGGCCCTGCTGAGCATGGGCCTGGCGAATTCCCCGATGTATGGCGCGCGCATCGACGCGGTGTCAGGCAACTTCGTCACCGCCAAGCCCTACGGCATCCGTGACGGCGTCGATCACCAGCTCACCGGCGAGGTGCGCTCGGTGGATGTCGAGGCCATCAACAAGAATCTGGCCAACCACCACATCGTCATCCTCGGGCCGACGGGCTATTCCTCCACCGGCGAAGTCTTCAATGTGCTGTGCGAGGACGTGGCGGTCAGCGCCGCGACCGCGCTGCAGGCCGACAAGCTGATCCTGCTGGGGGAAAAGGAAGGCATCGCCGATTCCGACGACCGCCTGCTGCGCGAGCTGATCCCCAATGAAGTGGACCAGTACCTGCGCGGCAAAACCTTCGACACCGAGATCCTGCGCTACATGGACGCCGCGCGCGAGGCCTGCCGGGGCGGCGTGCGCCGGGTGCACATCATTTCCTATGCCCGTGACGGGGCGCTGCTGCAGGAACTGTTCACCCGCGACGGCTCCGGCACGCTGATCACCCAGGACCCCTACGAGGAAATCCGCACCGCCGAGATCGAGGATGTGGCGGGCATGCTGGAGCTGCTGCGCCCGCTGGAGGAAGAAGGCATCCTGGTCCGCCGCTCGCGCGAGCTGCTGGAAAACGAGATCAACCGCTTTGCGGTGATCGAGCGCGACGGCATGATTGTCGGTTGCGCGGCGCTGTATCCCCTGCCGCAGGAGGAAGGCAAGGAACCCAGCGGCGAGGTGGCCTGCGTGGCGATCCATCCCAGTTACCGCAAGTCGGATCGCGGGGCGGAGCTGCTGGATTACCTGGAGGCGCGCGCGCGCAACAAGGGGCTCAAGAAACTGTTCGTGCTGACCACCCGCACCGGACTGTGGTTTGTCGAGCAGGGCTTCACCCAGGCCTCCGTCGACGACCTCCCCAAGGAGCGCCAGGCCATGTACAACTACCAGCGCAATTCGCAGGTGTACAGCAAGCGGCTCTGAGCGGCCGCCCCGGGCGGCGCGCGATAACCGACCGGCGGCGCGGGGGCGACGGTCCCCTTTCTTTTCAGGGCAGGCCGCGAGGGGTATAGTGCCGGAAGGATCGAGGACAATCTGTTTATGCCCCTGAGTCGCCGCCTACTACAACCATTATTCACGCGCGCGCTGACCAGTCATACCACCCGGCGACTCTGGCGCTCCGGCCATGAATGGCTGCGCCGCGCCGGCGGCCGGCCCTACCGGCTGACGCTGTGGTTGCAACTGGATGACGCCTACAGCTGCCTGCTGGTGCAGATGCTGCCCAGGCTGCTGCACCATTTTCCGGTGCAGGCGGAATTCCGTTTCCTGCCGCCGGGGCGGTGCGTGTCCGCCTACGGTCCTCTCGACGCCTGTTTCCTCGCCCAGCAGTTCCAGCTCAATTTCAAGGAAATCCTGCCGCCGCCGCCCGCCGACGCCCGGCTCGCCACCCGCATCCTCCTCGCGGCGCAATCGCTGCCGGTCGAGGACTTCCTGCCCTTGGCGCGCCAGGTTTTCGCCTGTGTCTGGGAGCATCAGCCCGGCAAGCTGGCTACGCTGGCGCTGCGCTTCCCGCCGCTGGACGAGCGCAAGACCGCGAAGCGCCTGCGCGCGCCCGAGGACGCCGAGGCCGGACGGCTGGTGTTTCTCGGAGAGCGTTATCATGGCCTGGACGACCTGATCGCACTCGCGCACCGGCTGGAGGAACTGGGGCTCAACAGTCAGCCCAGCAGCCTGGAACAGGAATTCGCCCCCGCCGCGACGTGGCTGGTCAACGATCCGGAACAGCTGGCCGCCATCCGCTCGCGGCGCTACGGCCTGGATGTGTTCTTCTCCTTCCAGGACCCGCGCTGCTGGCTGGACTTCGACCGCATCCTGGACCTGGCCGACCACTACTCCCTGCAACTGCGCCTCAAGCCGGTGGCGCAACCGGCGCCGGAAACCGACACCTTCCAGCAGCAACTGTTCGACGCCGCCCGCGAGGCGGAACGCCTGGACATTCCCTTCGGCAAGACCTGCCTGCCCGACGAGGCCGGCGCCCGGCACTGTCTGGCCCTGATGCGCCACGCCGAGGCGGAAGGTCAGGCCCGGGCCATGGCCCGGGCCTTGCTGGAGGGCATCTGGAGCCTGGGGCTGGATACCGGTTACATGCCGCACCTGCACCGCCTGCTGGAGCGGGCGGGTCTGGCGCTCCCGAACCTGAAGGAGGTGCTGCAACGGTCCGCGACCGATCCTGACGCGGGACGGGAATGGGAGCTGCTTGATCTGCCGGCGCTGCCGGCCTTGCGACTGAACACCCGCATCCCGTTGACCGTGTGCGGTCCGGGGCGCGCCTGGGCCATCGACATGGCGCTGGCCGACAGTCTCAAGCAACACGCGACGGGTCAGGCCCACTGGGCCCGCTTGTGGCCGGGACTGGCATGAAGACCCCGGCCTGGCGACGCTTTCTGCCCCGGACTTTCATCGGGCAGATCCTGCTGCTGGTCGCCGTCTCGCTGATCGCCGCGCTCTGCCTGTTCGCCCTCGGAATCTCACAGCAGCAACGCCGCATCAACCAGCAGAACGCGCTGGGCCAGAGCGCGCTGATCGTACGCAACCTGAGCAGCATGGTCGCCCAGGACGTCCTCGCCTCGGACAAGAAGGCCATCCACAACCTGCTGTCAAACACCGCCATCTTTCCCGAAGTCCGCGAACTGGCGGTCGCCGACAACGACGGGAACATGCTGGTGGATATTGTCCACGAGCCCGGCGCCGATCCGGTCGAACGCGACTCCCGGCCCGCCCTGGCGCTGCCCGGCGGCAAGGGAGTGCGCGACCTGGTATTCCGCAACCTGCCCGGCGACCGCCTGGAAGTCTGGCAGGCCATCGACAACAACGGCTGGGTCTATATCGTCTACGACTATTCAGCCCAGTCCGCCGAGCAGCAGAACGTGCTGGTGAAGTCGCTGCTCGCGGCCATGGTGCTGGCAGTGGCGGCGGCTTCGCTGTTCTTCTTCCTGCTGCGCCGCCCGGTGCAGGACCTGCAGGCGCTGATCCGCTTCGCGCAGGAGCTGGATGTCTATCGCGGCAGCCGCCAGATCCACATCGAGACCCACGTCGACGAGATCAGCGAGCTCAACAGCGCCCTCAACCAGTCCGCCAGCCGCCTCTACGAGCAGAGCCAGCAGGTCATCCAGTCGGAGGCCCGCTACCGCCACGTGGTCAACCACGTGCACGAGGTGATTTTCCAGACCGACACCCAGACCGCGTTCACCTTCCTCAACCCGGCCTGGCACGAAGTCACCGGCTTCCCGCAGGACAGCTCGCTGGGCAAGCTGATGACCGACTTCATCCACCCGGACCATCAGGAAGATCTGTACCGCTCGCTGCAGAAACTGTTCAGCGGCGAGACTGACCAGCTGCGCTGCGATACCCGCCTGCTCACCGCCGACCATGATTTCCGCTGGATCCATCTGTGGATCAGCCTGCTGGAGGACGAAAACCGGCAAATTTGCGGCACGACCGGCACCATCAACGACATCACGCTGCGCAAGCAGTCCGAAACCGCGCTGATCTCCGCCAAGGAAGCCGCCGAGGCGGCCACCCGCGCCAAGAGCGAATTCCTCGCCACGATGAGCCACGAGATCCGTACGCCGATGAACGGCGTGCTCGGCATGGCGCAACTGCTGCTGGAAACCCCGCTCTCCAACGAGCAGAAGGAGTACGCCAGCACCCTCTTCCACTCCGGACAGGCGCTGCTGACCATCATCAACGACATCCTCGACTTCTCGAAGATCGAGGCGGGCAAGCTGACCATCGAGAAGATCCCCTTCAACCTGCAACGCCTGACCGAGGAAGTCTGCGACCTGCTGCAGGCGCAGGTGCAGTCGAAGGGATTGGAAATGGTGCTGTGCTATCACGTCAGCTGCCCGCGCCTGCTGATCGGCGACCCGAACCGCATCCGCCAGATCCTGCTCAACCTGCTGGGCAACGCCATCAAGTTCACCAACAACGGCTACATCGCGCTCAAGATCGAGGCGACCACCATCACCCCGGCGCACGTCTCGGTGCAGCTGGAAGTGGCGGACACCGGCATCGGCATCCCGCAGGACAAGCAGGGCAAGCTGTTCCAGCTGTTCTCGCAGGCGGACGCCTCCACCACCCGGCGCTTCGGCGGCACCGGGCTGGGGCTGGCGATCTGCAAGGGGCTGGCCGAACTCATGGGCGGACACATCTCGCTGAACAGCAAGACCGGACAAGGCTCGCAATTCCGCGTCGAGCTGCCGCTCAGCCGCCAGACCGCCGTCGAACGCACCCTGCCCCACTACCCCGAACTGTATTTCTCGCCGGTGGTGATCATCGATCCGCTGGACGTGAACCGCGACTATCTGGGCGAAAGCCTGCAACGCTACGGGATGCGCGTCGAAACGGCGTCCGACAGCAATGACGGCCTCGCCAAGCTCAAGGCGATCCGCCAGACCACGCACCGCATTCCCTTCGTGCTGATCGACAGCGGCCTGGTGCGCATGGAAAACGGGCAGAATTTCGCGCAGTCCCTGCGCCAGAACCCGCAGCTTTCGGACTGCCACCTGATCCTGATGAGCCAGTTGGCCTTGCGGCAGATGGACCCGGCGTTCTACATGGCCTTCAACGGCTATGTCGGCAAACCGCTGCGCTTCTACATGGTGATCAACGAAATCGCGGCAATCTTCGCGGGCAAGCGCACCATCATCCAGCCGCAGGACTACCAGAAAGAGCTGCCGCTGGTGCCGACCCTCAACGCGCAGAACGGCCCGAACCGCAGTCCGCACGCCCTGCGCGTGCTGCTGGCGGAGGACAACATCGTCAACCAGAAGGTGGCGGTAAAAATGCTGGAAAAAGCCGGCGCGGTCGTGGAGGTCGCCCAGAACGGCAAGGAGGCGGTGAAACTCTGCCACCTGAAGAAATTCGACCTGGTGCTGATGGATTGCCAGATGCCGGAAATGGACGGTTACGACGCCACCCGCGCCATCCGCCGACTCGACAAGAGCGCCAGCGACCCGCACATCCCGATCATCGCGCTGACCGCCAACGCCCTCGAAGGCGACCGCGAGCAGTGCCTCAACGCGGGAATGGACGACTTCCTGCCCAAGCCGCTGAAACAGGATGCCCTGTTCTCCCTGCTGCAGAAATACCGGCCTGCCGCGCCGGTCGAGCACTGAGCGCCTAGCGCAGCGTGGCCTTGGCCACCGCGTAACAGTCGTCGATATGCTGGTACGCGATGCGCCGCAAGACGAAATAGCCCAGCCCCGCCGCCACCATCTGCCCGCCGAAGGGCACGAATTTGGCGACCTGCTTGGAAATCAGGCGGGAAGCGAAACCCTGGATGCTTTGGCGCACAATCGTCCGCGTCACCACCAGCCCGAGGAATTGCGAACCGCGCCGGGCAATCTCCGTCCAGGCCAGCTGTTTGGTTTCGGGATCGAAAGCCTCGATCTGCTCCGGCGCCAGCCCGAAGCGGCGGCTGATCTCCGGGATCAACGCGGTCAGGATGCTGGCGTCCACCACCACATCCAGAAACGGCACGGGCACCACGGCCGCGCCGGCCGACACCAGCGCCCGCTTGCGCACCAGCGCCTCGCATTCCGCGCGTATCCGGTCGATTTCACTCGGCTTGCCCATGAACGCTCTCCTCACTCGGTTACACGGACTATAACAAAAGCCCCGGAGACAGCGCAGCCCACCGCTTGTCGCCCTACATGTAATGTTATAATGTAACAATTACAAGACAATATCCCGACCGCTTCGGTCTGTCACCCTGGGACTCCTGCGCATGAACCGGCGACTTCTTCCCCTGCCTCTGGCTTTGCTCTCCCTGGCTGCGTTAAGCCATGCCGACAGCAGCGAAGCCGTTTCCTCCGGTACGGCCTTCAACCCGAAAATCTCCCTCATCCTCGACGGCAACGCCTACCGCGACAACCGTCAGGGCAAGGGCGGCGACCTGCTGGACGGCATGGCCGGCATCGATAACGGCGTGCACCTGGGTCCCCGCGAATCCGGCCTGCAACAAGGCTTCAATCTGGGCGAAAGCGAACTGGTCATGTCCGCCATCGTCGATCCCTACTTTGACGGGCTGCTGACCCTCTCCGTCAGCGGCGACGGCGGCACCAGCCTCGAAGAATCCTGGATCCAGACCCGCCAGTTGCCGGACGGCCTGAAACTGAAGGTCGGCAAATTCCTCAGCGGCATCGGCTACCAGAACAGCCAGCACGCGCACGCCTGGGATTTCGGCGACCAGAACCTGGCCTACCGGGGCGCGCTGGGCGGGGAAAGCCTCAAGGACACCGGCGTGCAGCTGACCTGGCTGGCGCCGACCGACCTGTACATCCTGCTGGGTGCGGAAGCCCTGCAGGGCAACGACCAGGAAAAATTCGGCGCGCGCGTGGATGCCGATGCGGCGACAGGCGTGCTGAAAGCCGCCGCAGGCGCACTGCCGGACATGAAAGCCGGCCCGCGCCTGAGCACCGCCTTCGCCAAGTTCGCCCCCGACCTCGGCGAGACCCAGGCGCTGCAAATCGGGCTGTCGTACGCCCGCGCCAAACAGTTCCAGCAGATTATCGACCCGGACGGCACGCCGCTCAGTCATGACGAATACGCGCTCGACGGTTCGCAGCAGCTTTACGGCATCGACTGGGTGTACAAATGGGACAGCCCGGCCGAATTCGGCCAGGGCGACATCAAGGTGACCGGGGAATACCTGCGCCTGAAGAAAAACATGACCGTCGTCGCGACCGATACCAAATCACCCTTGGCGCAAGACGGCAAGGTGACCGGCACGCAGGACGGCTACTATCTGCAAGCCAGCTACGGCATCGCGCCGCGCTGGCTGCTGGCCGCGCGCCACGACGTGAACGGCCGGACCAATACCCTGGAGGAAGCCGGCATGACGGTCGACCTGAAGTCCTCGCGGCGCAACAGCGTGTCGCTGGCGTTCCTGCCGAGCGAGTTCTCGCGCATCCGCCTGCAACTGGATCGCGGTTCGATCGCCGATGACAGCGGGAAAACCACCGCGTTGCGGCAGGTCTTCCTGCAATACACCTACAGCCTCGGGCCGCACGGCGCGCATTCGTTCTGACAGGAAACGCCCATGAAAACACTCTTGCTTGCCCTTGGCCTGTCCCTCGCCAGCTCGCTGGCGCTGGCCGACCTGAAAATCGTCGCCACTACCAGCAGCATGGGCATGCTCGCCCGCACGGTCGGCGGCAGCCATGTGAAAGTCACCGAGCTCGCCCCGCCTGACCGCGACGCCCATACCCTGCAGGTCCGTCCCTCGATGATGCAGGCCTTGCGGCAGGCCGACCTCGTGGTGTCCGTCGGTGCGGAACTGGAACAGGGCTGGCTGCCGCCTGCGCTGGACGGCTCCGGGAACCCCAAGATCCTGCCCGGCTCGACCGGTTATTTTGAGGCCGCCGCCCAGACGCCGCTGCTGGACGTGAAGGGCGCCGCAGGCGCGGACCGCAGCCAGGGGGATGTCCACCCGATGGGCAACCCGCACGTGCAGATGGACCCGGTGCGCATGGGCGATATCGCGATCGGCCTCGCCAACAGGCTCGGCAAGATTGACGCCGCCAACGCCGCCGCCTACATGCAGGGCGCCATCGCCTTCAAGACCGCTGTCGCCCAGCGCATGCCGAAATGGCAGCAGGCGGTCGCGGGCGCGCCGGGGATCCTGCTCTATCACCATGACGCCACCTACCTGCTTTCGCGCTTCAACCTGAGCTCGATGGGCTATATCGAACCGGTGCCGGGTATTCCGCCTTCGGGCAATC
>JAYRMT010000093.1:0-12152 GCA_041912575.1 Fluviicoccus sp.
TGCCGGGCCGCTGATGACAAGCTGACGGAAACCCAACCATGGATACATTGCTGTTGTTGCAGGCCCTGATCATGGGGCTGGTCGAGGGCATCACCGAATTCCTGCCGATCTCCAGTACCGGCCACCTGATCCTGACAGCTGACCTGATCAATTTCTGGACCAAGGAAAAACGCGACGTATTTGAAGTCGCCATCCAATTGGGCGCCATCCTGTCAGTCTGCTATGAGTACCGCGTCAAGCTGGGCGAGGTGATTGTCGGCCTGCTGCGTCGGGAAGACCGTGCCTGGCTGTTCGCCGTGAACGTGCTGGCGGCGTTCCTGCCGGCGGCAATCATCGGCGTGGCAACCTTGCACGCGATCAAGGAGCACCTGTTCAACGGCGTGACCGTGGCCTGCGCGCTGATTGTCGGCGGCGTGGTAATTCTGTGGGCGGAAAAGCGCGAGCATGTCGTGCGCATCCACAGCGTCGACGACATGCGCATTCGCGATGCGCTCAAGGTCGGTTTCGCCCAGTGTCTCGCGCTGATTCCGGGCACCTCGCGCTCCGGCGCGACAATCATCGGCGGCTTGCTGTTCGGCCTGTCGCGCAAGACCGCCGCCGAATTCTCCTTCTTCCTCGCCATTCCAACCATGTTTGCGGCCACGTTGCTGGATGTGGTCAAGAACCGTGACGCCTTCGTCGCGGCGGACCTGCCGGTGTTCGGTGTCGGCTTCGTGGTGTCCTTCATCTCGGCCTTGCTGGTGATCCGCGGCCTGATGCGTTTCATCTCCCGCCATGACTTCACGATTTTTGCCTGGTACCGCATCGTCTTCGGCGCGGCGATCCTGCTGACCTGGCACTTCGGGATCGTGGACTGGTCACACTGAGCCCGTCCTTGCTGAGAATTCTCCATACCCCGGATGCCGCTGAACGCGCGTCCGGTCTCGCCATGGCACTGTCGGGCATGGCGGTTCCCGTGCCGGATTTTTCCCGTCAAACCCTGAAGCGCGAACTTTCACCGGACGAAGTGGTCCTGCTGGTCGGCGAGGATGTGGCCTTGCAGGCGGAGGGGCATCCCTTGCCCAAGCCGGTCAGGGTCGACTGGGCGGACAAGTCGCTGTTGTGGCGCTTGCAACACGGCGGCGGGCGGGGCGAGATGCTGGCGAAGGCCTGCGGCGTGAGAGGCGAGGCTTGTCCTACGGTGGTCGACGCCACGGCCGGCTTCGGTCGCGACAGCCTGTTGTTGGCCCGGCTGGGGTGCCGGGTGACGATGCTGGAACGCTCACCGCTGGTCACGGCGCTCCTGCAGGACGGGATGGTCCGGGCTTTGTCCGAACCGCTCCTTGCTGAAGCGCTCTCCCGGTTGCAACTGATATCCACCGATGCGGCCGGATGGCTGCATACCGTGACAGAGCCTGATCGTCCGGATGTGGTATATCTCGATCCCATGTTTCCCGAACGCGAGAAAAGCGCCAAGGTGAAGGCGAACATGCAAGTGTTTCATCGCGTGGTGGGCGCGGATGCGGACGGGGACACGCTGCTGGCCCCCGCGCTGGCGGCCGCCCGCAAGCGGGTGGTGGTGAAACGGCCGCGTCATGCGCCGCCACTGGCGGATCGCGAGCCCGATCTGGTCTTTGCGGGGGAGAGTAGCCGGTTTGACGTCTATCTGCGCGCCGGGCAATAAGCGGCGCGCTCAGGGATTGTCGCGACACTCGCCGCGATCACATTTCTTGCAGTCCAGCCGGACGCCCAGCCGCGAATCCCGTCCTTCCTGCGTTTCCACCCATTCCCGTACCTGCCATGGCGGATCATGCCGCACATGCTGGTTGTGGCCGCAGGCGAGTTCAGCCACCCAATGGCCGTCCTCGTCGCGGTGGTAGCCCGTGATAGGCTGCTCCATCAGCCTTTCTTCCGCTTGTCCTTCTTGGCCAGCAGCGCCATCGCGGCCTCGATTTCCTCGTCGCTGATGCTGGTGATGTGCTGGATGGTGTGCTGGGTTTCAATCCGCAGCACCAGGTTGGCCTGCGTGGCCATGCTTTCCAGGCGCTGGTCGAAATGCAGCACTTCCTGTTCATCGACGGTCAGGAAGCCGGTCAGCTTCAGCGTTTCCACGAAGTTGCGGAAGATCGCCTTGTCGAAGAACTCCGGCGAGTTGAACTCGTACAACACCGACAGGCGTTGCGCCAGCAGCGAGCAAAGGTCTTCCAGCTGCTTCTGCTTGATCTTGCCGGAGCCGCGACGCGTCAGCAGCGAGATGGTCATGTAATAGCGTTCCATCGGCTCCTTGACCGCCGAGCCGAGCACCACCAGTTGCGCGTAGGCCTCGGTGTTCGGTTGCGGCGCCACCACGTCGTCGCCTTCGCTGCCGAGTACCCCGGCCCCGATCAGCGCGTCCAGATGACGGCTGACCAGCGGCGCCAGATCATCGGGCTCGGTGGACAGGAACAGCTCCGACTTCAGGTACGGAAACAGCGAGCCGATGACTTGCATCACCTGCTGCCGGCTCAGGCGGCCGTTGTGCTGCAGCAGGCAGGCGGCCAGTGAAGGCAGGATGAACATGTGCAGGATGTTGTTGCGGAAGTAGGTCAGGAATACCGCCTGGTTGTCCGCGACACAGATCAAGTCGCCGAGCGCGTGCTTGACGCGCTGGATCGCCTTGAGCTGCACGCCGTAGGCAATGATCGCCGCCGGATCGAGTCCGGTCATTTGCACGCGCTGGCTGTAAGGCGTCTGGCGGGCGAGCTTCAGGTACAGGTCCAACTGCTGGCGCAGGACCTCTTCGTCCATGGCATGGTTGGGCGTGGACAGCAGCGCGAGGCTGAGCAGGGTGATCGGGTTGAGCACCGCCGCGCTGTTGATATGGGTGTTGATGCGACACGCCAGGTTGTCGACGCTGCGGTTCAGCCAGGGCAGGCGGGCGACGCCGTCCCAGACCGTCTTGTCCCAGTCCGGGTTTTCGCCGTTCAGGTGTTCCGTCAGGTAGATCGGTTCGCCGAAATTGACGTGCACCTTGCCGAATATCTTCTCGATCTTGCGGGTGGTCTGCAGCACGCTCCAGATCGACTCGGCCTGCTTGTCCTTGCCGCGCAGTTCGCCGATGTAGGTGCTGCCCTCCATCAGGCGTTCGTAGCCGATGTAGGTGGGCACGAAGACGATCGGCCGGGTATGGTCGCGCAGATAGCTCTTGGCGGTCATGGCCAGCATGCCCGCCTTGGGCGGCAGCAGGCGCCCGGTCCGCGAGCGTCCGCCCTCGATGAAATATTCGATCGGGAAACCCTTGGTGGTGATCAGGTGCAGGTATTCAGTCAGCACCGCGCTGTAGAGGTGATTGCCCTTGAAGGAACGGCGCAGGAAGAAGGCGCCGCCGCGTCGAAGGATCGGGCCCACCACCGGCACGTCGAGGTTGATCCCGGCGGCGATGTGCGGCGGCATCAAACCGCGCGTGAAGATCACGTAGGACAGCAGCAGGTAGTCGATGTGGCTGCGGTGGCAGGGCACATAGATCACTTCATGATCGGCGGCCACCTTGGTCACGGTTTCGAAGTTGTGCACCTCGACGCCGTCGTACAACTGGTTCCACAGCCAGTTGAGCATGATTTCCAGCGAGCGGATGACCCGGTAGGAATAGTCGGCGGCGATCTCGTTGACGTACTCGCGCGCCATGTCCTCGATGGCCTCCGGCGGCAGGGTCTTTTCCCGCGCCTCGGCATGGATGGCTTCCTGTACCGCCTTGGACTGGATGATGGCGTGCATCAGCGTGCGGCGGTGCGACAGGTCGGGACCGATCGCCATTTCGCGCTGGCGGCGGAAGTGCACGCGCAGGACGCGGGCGATCTTGCGCAGGGCCAGCGAATCGTCCATGCCCTCCGCCAGCAGGCTGCGCACCGACAGCGGGCTGCCGAACTTGACCATGGTCTGCTTGCCGTTCAGCACCACCGTGGCCAGTTGCTTGAGCGCGTTGGGGGTCGCCCAGGAGTCGGCGAGCAGCACGCGGAACAGCGAGTCTTCCTTCTCGGGCGAGCGTCCCCAGAGGATGGTCACCGGCACCAGTTGCACATCAAGGTTGCTGTCCTTGCGGACGGCTTCGACGATGCGCACGAAGCGGTCGGCGTACTCGAAGCGGTTCTTCGCGGCGGACTGGCTGGTGGCTTCCTGGGTCAGGAAGAAGTAGGACTGGTCTTCCTTGATCAGGTGGCTGTCCATCGGCGACAGCGCGCGGGGGAGGCCCAGGCGCTCGGTTTCGCTGTCGACGACGAGGAAATTCGAGAGGGACGGCGATTGCAGCACATAGCAGACCGGCTTGGCCGGGTCGATCTGGAGGTCGGCGAGGTTCTCGGGCTGCACCTGCGGGCTGACCCAGGTATCCAGCGCCTTGCGGGAGGCGGCGACGAAAAGGCGATCCAATCCAAACCAGTTGGCCATAATCTCGACAGTAGCTGCTACGCGGGAGTGCGCGCGAGAAAAACTAGCAGCTTTTTCACTTCATTGACACGATTTCCTGCCTCAGGCTGTTAAAGTTGATGTCCGGATTTGTCTCCCGTCATTGTGTGGACCTTCTCCCATGGGTGTGGTGAATTGCGTCGCCTACAGTCGCAAGACCGGCAAGAAAGTCGGCGATATTCCGATCGAGCATGTCAGTGAAACCCTGGCGGCGGACAGCGATCATTTTGTCTGGGTGGGCCTGTACGAGCCGGATGCGGTCTTGATGAAAACCGTCCAGGAAGAGTTCGGTCTGCACGAGCTGGCGGTCGAGGATTCCACGCGGCAATACCAGCGGCCCAAGCTGGAAGTCTACGGCGACTCCCTGTTCGTGGTGGTGCGCACCGCCCGGCTGGAGCATGAAGATATCTGTTTCGGCGAGACTTATATTTTTGTCGGGCCGCGCTATGTGCTGACCGTGCGCCAGGGCGCCTCCCTGACCTACGCCAGCGTACGCACCCATTGCGAGCACAGCGCGCGCATGATGCGGCACGGGCCGAGTTACATCCTGCACGCCCTGCTGGACTTCGTGGTCGACAATTTCTTCCCGGTCGCGGACGACCTGGGCACGCACCTGCAGGCGATCGAACACGACATTTTCGGCGAGCAGTTCAAGAAGCAGACCATCCGTCACCTTTACGACCTGAAGGCCGACATGGTGCGCCTGCGCCTGGCCGTCGCGCCGATGCAGGACATCAGCAGCTTCCTGCTCAACCACAGCGATGTCGCGCTGATCCCCAAGGCGATCCAGCCCTATTTCCGCGACGTGCACGACCATGTGCTGCGCATCCTGGACGCCATCGACGCCCAGAGCGAAATGCTGCGGGTGGCGATGGACGTGAACCTGGCGCTGGTGTCGGTGGGTCAGAACGAGATCGTCAAGCGCCTGGCGTCCTGGGCGGCGATCCTGGCCATTCCGACCATGATCGCCAGCTTTTACGGCATGAACTTCGATTACATGCCGGAACTGCACTGGCATTTCGGCTACCCGGCGACGCTGATCGTGATGTTGCTGGGTTGCCTCTGGCTGTACCGTCGGCTAAAACTGGCGCACTGGATGTAGACCGCAAGAGAAAAGACCGTGAGCAAACCCCTGAATCCCGTGATCGCCGAACTGCTGGAGCTGCTCCAGCTGGAAGCCCTTGAAGTCAACCTGTTCCGCGGCCAGAGCCGCAATATCGTCGGCAAGAACGTCTTTGGCGGACAGGTGCTCGGCCAGGCGCTGATGGCTGCCGGCCGCACCGTGGACGGCGACAAGCTGGCGCACTCCCTGCACGGCTATTTCCTGCGCGCGGGCGACACGACCGCGCCGATCATTTATGAAGTGGACCGGGTCCGAGATGGCAAGAGTTTCGTCAACCGCAAGGTGACCGCCATCCAGCACGGCCAGCCGATCTTCATCTGCTCGGCGTCGTTCGCGCCGCACGAGGAAGGGCTGGACCACCAGTCCAGCATGCCGGACGTGCCGGGTCCGGAAGGACTGCCGAACGAGTGCGAGTTGCGCCAGCAGCTGGCCGGGCTGCTGCCGGACAAGATCCGTTCCGCTTTCGTGCGCGAGCGGCCGATCGAGATCCGCCCGATCAATCCGCAAAACCCCTTCGCGCCGACCCGGCAGGAAGCGCACCGCTGCCACTGGATGCGCGCGCAGGACCGTCTGCCGGACGATCCGCTGCTGCACCAGTGCGCCCTGGTTTTCGCCTCCGACTTCGCCCTGATGGGCACGGCGATGCTGCCGCATGCAGTCACGTTCATGCAGTCCAACCTGCAGGCGGCCAGTCTGGACCATTCGATCTGGTTCCACCGGCCGTTCCGCATGGACGAGTGGGTGCTCTACGAAATGACCGGTCCGAACGCCAATGCCGGTCGCGGCCTGAATTTCGGGCGCATCTATTCGCAGGACGGCGTGCTGGTCGCCAGCACCGCGCAGGAAGGCCTGATGCGCTTGCGGGAAGTACCGGAAAAATACTGATCCTCCGCGCGCCGTCCGGACGGGCGGCGCGTTTGACAATCTCCGGGCAAACTGACGCCCCATCCCCTAGAATCGCGGCCCCCGGACCGGTGGGTCCGTGATTCAAGGAAGACATCATGACGCAATCCATGCCCGACCTGCGCCAGCAGGCGCTCTCCATTCTTTCGCACACCTTCGGTTACGACCGCTTTCGCGGCAACCAGGAGGCGATCGTGCTTAACGCCGCGCAGGGAAACCATACGCTGGTGCTGATGCCGACCGGCGGCGGCAAGAGCCTGTGCTACCAGATTCCCGCCTTGATGCGTGAAGGCGTCGGCATTGTCGTGTCCCCGCTGATCGCGCTGATGAAGGACCAGGTCGATACCCTGCGCGAACTTGGCGTGAAGGCGGCGTTCCTCAACAGCTCGCTGCCGCTGACCGAACAGCGTCAGGTGGAACAGGCCTTGCGGGCCGGACGGCTCGACCTGCTCTATGTCGCGCCGGAACGATTGCTCACCGAAGGCTTCCAGGACCTGTTGCGGCAGGTTCCGATCGGTTTGTTCGCCATCGATGAGGCGCATTGCGTCAGCCAGTGGGGACATGACTTCCGGCCGGAATACCAGCAACTGGGTTCCCTGGCCGATCGTTTCCCGGACGTGCCGCGCATCGCACTGACCGCGACGGCCGACGAACGCACGCGGCGCGACATGATCAGCGTGCTGCAGCTGGAGTCTGCGCAGGTCTTCCTGTCCAGCTTCGACCGGCCGAACATCCGCTACACCATTGTCGAGAAGGACAACGGCCGCCAGCAACTCCTGGATTTCATCAAGTCACAGCCGGAAGCAGCTGCAGGAATCGTGTACTGCCTGTCGCGCAAGCGGGTGGAGGAAACGGCGGCCTTCCTGCAAGGGAAGGGGCTGCCCGCGCTGGCCTATCACGCCGGGCTCCCCGCCGACCAGCGCGCCCGCGTCCAGGATGAGTTCCTCCTGCAGGAAGGTCGCATCGTCTGCGCCACCGTGGCCTTCGGCATGGGTATCGACAAGCCCAACGTGCGTTTCGTGGCGCATCTCGACCTGCCGAAATCGCTGGAAGGGTACTATCAGGAAACCGGTCGCGCGGGGCGTGACGGCTTGCCGTCCGAAGCGTGGATGAGCTACGGGCTGGCGGATATCGTGTCCGTACGCCGCTTGCTGGCAATGTCCGAAGCGCCGCCGGAAGTCAAGCGCATCGAGTCCCGCAAGCTGGACGCCTTGCTCGCGTACTGTGAAACCGCCACCTGCCGTCGTCAGGTCCTGCTCGCTTATTTTGGCGAAACCCTGCCGCAACCTTGCGGCAATTGCGACATTTGCAGCGACCCGCCGAAAACCTGGGATGCCACCATTGCGGCGCAGAAAACGCTCTCGGCGGCGATCCGCACCGGCAACCGCTTCGGCGCGGCGCATCTGGTCGATGTGCTGCTCGGCAACGAGACCGACAAGGTGCGCCAGTTCGGTCATGACAAGCTGCCGACCTTCGGCATGGGCAAGGATCTCTCCGACCCCGCCTGGCGCAACGTGATCCGCCAGCTGGTCGCCCTCGGGTACCTGCAGCCGGATGACGAAGGACATGGCGGACTCGCAGCGAGTGAAAAAGCCAAACCGTTGCTGAAGGGGCAGGCAGTGTTGCGCCTCCGTGAGCTGGCCGCACCCAAAGCCCGTGCGTCGCGCAAGGAGCGGGGCGCGGTGACGGCAATTAGCAATTTGCCGCCCGAGGCGCAGCGCCGTTTCGAGGCTTTGCGCTCGTTGCGCCTGACCTTGGCGCAGGCGCAGCAGGTACCGCCTTACATCATCTTCAGCGACGCCACCCTGCGCGACATGGCGGCAGTGGATCCTGTCAGTCCGGCGGACCTGCGCGAAATCAGCGGCGTGGGCGACCAGAAACTGGCCCGTTATGGCGAGACCTTCCTCAAACGGCTGGCCGAATTGCGCGACGCGCCGGATGAGCCTGTCGTGGCCATGGAGGCGCCCGCTGAAAAAATCGATACCGTTGCCGCGACCCTCTCGCTGGTGGAGCAGGGGCTGGACCGCGAGGCGATCGCGGCCCGGCGCGGTCTTTCGGTGGATACGATCGCCAGTCACCTGCTGAAGCTCTACCAGGCCGGGCGGATCGGCCGCAAGCATGTGCTGTACCTGAACCCGATGCAACTGGTCGAGATTGGCCGCATGGCGGATTCGCTGGAACTGGCGCCCGGCCAACCCGCGTCCAGGGAATTGCGCGAGGCGCTCGACAACCGCTATTCCTACGGCGATCTCAACGTGGCGTTGTGGCTGCGCAGCCATGGCAATGCAGAGTAAGCAGTCCGCTCCACTGGTCGGTTGACGGATGGTGCGGGGCCGTTGCTTCCGGGATAATGCGCCGTTTTCGCGAAGCCGGTTTTCCTGATGTCCACTCCGCAAGCCTCCACCGTCTCTTACTGGCGCAAGCGCGCGGGCGAATGCCTGCCCGGCGCGGAAGCGTCACGCGAGATGGATCTGCTGCTGATGCAGGTACTCGACCGGCCGCACGCCTGGTTGCATGCCTGGCCGGATCATGAACTGACGGCGCAGCAGACCGGCCGTCTCGAAAGTCTGATGGCGCGGCGGCGGGCAGGCGAGCCGTTGGCGTACATCCTCGGCGAGCAGGCGTTCTGGACCCTGAGCCTTCATGTGACGCCGGCGGTCCTGATCCCGCGCCCGGATACCGAGTGCGTGGTGGAAAAGGTGCTGGAGCTGGGGCAGGGCAAGGTCTGGCGCGTGGCGGACCTCGGGACCGGTAGCGGCGCGATCGCCCTCAGCCTCGCCGCCGAGCATCCGGAGTGGGAGGTGACCGCGACCGACATCAGCCCCGACAGTCTGGCCATTGCGCGCGCGAATGCGGAACGCAATCATCTGCCGCATGTCCGCTTCTGTTGCGGCGACTGGCTGGAGCCGCTGGAGGGCCGTTATGACTGCCTCGTCAGCAATCCGCCGTATATCGTTCCGGGCGATCCCCATCTGGACCAACTGGTTCATGAGCCGCTGCGCGCGCTGGTGGCCCATGACGAAGGCCTGGCCGATTTGCGCACGCTGGCGCGACTGTCCGGCAATTTCCTCAGGCCCGGCGGCTGGCTTGTGCTAGAACATGGCTATGACCAGCACCTTGCCGTACAAGGGCTGCTGCGGGATGCGGGATTCACCGCCATCGACAGCGGCCGCGACTACGGCGGGAACTGGCGTTACACCTTCGGACGGACAGCATGCTGAGTGATGCGGAGCTGATGCGCTACAACCGGCAGATCATGCTGCCGGACTGGGATATCGCCGCGCAGGAACGGATCAAGGCCGCGAAAGTGCTGATCGTCGGCATGGGCGGACTGGGATGCCCGGTCAGCCTGTATCTGGCGGCGGCGGGTGTCGGCGAACTGTGGCTGGCCGATTTCGATGCGGTGGAAGTCAGCAACCTGCAGCGGCAAGTGCTGTATCGCGAGGAGGACCTCGGCCGCTTCAAGGCGGAGGCCGCCGCCGACCGCCTGCGTGCGGTCAATCCGCACATTGCCTGCCATCCGGTGACGGTCGCGATGCAGGAAGACACGCTGGGCGATCTGGTCCGACGGGTAGACCTCGTGCTGGACTGCAGCGACAACTTCCTGACGCGTGATGCGGTCAATCGGGCTTGCGTTGCGGCGTCCATCCCGCTAGTGTCCGCGGCGGCCATCGGCTGGAGCGGGCAACTGGCGGTCTTTGTCGGCCATGGCGAAGCGCCCTGCTACCGCTGTCTCTACCCGGAAGGGGACGAGGCGTCCGCCACCTGCAGCGAGGCGGGCGTCCTCGCGACCACGGTCGGCATCCTGGGAACCCTGCAAGCGCACGAGGCCTTGAAATGTTTGAGCGGTGCCGGTATGCCGTTGTTCGGAAAACTGATGCTCTGGGAAGGCGACTCCGCGCTGTGGCGCACGCTGGCATTCCGCCGCGATCCCGCCTGCCCGGTCTGCGCTGGAAACACGGGAGAGAATCCATGAACCGTTATGCGACCTGGGGCAACGCCTTCAAGGGTATGCTCCGCCTTGGCGAAACCGGCCTGGTGCTGGCAGGAACCGGCTTCGACTGGCTGCGCGGCAACCGTCCCGCGACCCCGCGCCTGCTGCGCCAGACTTTCGAGCGTCTGGGGGCGACCTATGTCAAGCTTGGCCAGTTCATCGCCAGTTCGCCCTCGCTGTTTCCGCAGGAGTATGTGACCGAGTTCCAGTACTGCCTGGACCGGACCGCGCCGCTCCCGTACAGCTTGATGAAGGATGTGCTGGAACGTGAATTGAAGCGCCCGCTGGAGACGATCTTCGCCGAGATCGAGGAAGCGCCGCTGGCCTCGGCCTCGATCGCCCAGGTCCACGCTGCGAAGCTGCTGACCGGCGAGCATGTGGTGATCAAGATCCAGAAGCCGGGTGTCGAGAACATCCTCCTGACCGACCTCAACTTCATCTACTGGGCCGCCAAGCTGTTCGAGATCGCTTTTCCGAAGATCAAGTTCGCGTCCCTGTCCGCGATTGTTTCCGAGATCCAGGCCTGCATGATGGAGGAAGTGGATTTCTACAAGGAAGCCCGCAACATCCAGCAGTTCAACGAGTTCCTGCAAAGCACCGGAAATCGTCTCGCCGTCGCGCCGAAGGTCTACCCCGAAGCATCCAGCCTGCGCGTGCTGACCATGGAGCGCTTCTACGGCGTGCCGCTGACCGATCTCGACACCATCCGCAAGTACGCCAAGGATCCGGCCAATACCTTGGTCAACGCCATGAACACCTGGTTCTCCAGCCTGATGTTCTGCGAAACCTTCCATGCCGACCTGCACGCAGGCAACCTGATGGTCCTGACCGACGGCCGCATCGGCTTCATCGACTTCGGCATTGTCGGCCGCATCGCCCCGGATACCTGGCAGGCGACCATGGCTTTCATGGAGTCGATCGGGGAGGGCAACTTTGCCAAGATGGCGGACAGCATGGTGCGCATCGGCATGACCCGTCAGCGCGTCGATCTGGCGCAACTGGCCAAGGACCTGGAAAGCATGTACCAGTCGCTGACCGTCGTCGATCCCGCGCATGTGCTGAATGGCGCCATCAACGACACCGAGATCAATAACCTGATGCTGGAAGTAGTGGCGGTCGGCGAGCGGCACGGCATCCGTTTCCCGCGCGCTTTCGCGTTGCTGTTCAAGCAGATTCTCTACTTCGACCGCTACATCAAGATCCTCGCCCCGGACATGGAACTGTTCAATGACGATCGCCTGCAAATGTTCGGCCAGCCGATTCCCGGCGCCGATATCAAACGGCTGCACTGACCACGCCCTTGCGAGCCCGGCAGTCGCTCGGTCGGGCTCACAAAAACCAATCGTTAGCCGACTTGACTCGCGCTACAATGGCGCGTCTTTCTGACTTGTAACAAGTTATGAATCCTGTGTCCTGCCCGCCGGCGCGTTCGCGCGGTTTCGTGCTGACCCTCCTGCTGATCCTGTTGCTGGTGATCCTGGCGGCGCTGGTGGGGCTGTCGATCTATGCGTTGTCGCTGGACGGGCAGGTGCGGGAAAAGTTCGAGGGCAAGCGCTGGGCGATTCCCGCGAAGGTGTACGGTCGGCCCCTGGAGCTTTACGCCGGCGCCCCGCTGAACCGGAATGACGTGGTGGCCGAACTGGATCTGCTGCACTACCGGCCCCAGTCAAATTACGAGTCGCCGGGCGTCTATGTCGAAAAGGACGGCAATCT
>JAYRMT010000094.1:0-12129 GCA_041912575.1 Fluviicoccus sp.
CCCGCTGCAAGTCGCGGGTGGAAACGACCTTCATGGTCTTGCCGGTCTCAATGGTCAGGGACAGCAGCTCTTCCAGTCCGGCCTCTCCCAGCCGCTTGCGGTAACGGGTCAGGGAGCTGGGGTCGCAAGGAAAGCGGGGCTGGAACCAGACTTCGCCGGTGAAGAACTGCCAGTAGGGGTTTTCGAGCCAGCGGGCGCAGACGGCCTCATCGGAGAGGTTATGAATGTGCTTGAGATAGAGCAGTCCGGCGACCAGGCGGACGGGCAAGGCGGGATTCCCGGCACCGGTGGGTTGCGCTCGGGCACCCCAAGCGGTCTCCAGCGCGTTCCAGTTGATCTTGCCCGCCAAAGTGACCAAGGGATGCCGCATGTCGATCATGTTGTCGAGACGGGAACGGAAAAGATCGCCGGTTTCATCGGCTTGGGTCTGGGGCGAAGGGCGATGGTACATGTCGAAAACCGATCGGAAATTGCCGGGAACTGAAAGGGGATATTATCAAACCCGGCAATATCCAAGAGAGAAAAACAGGACTTATTACAATTTAATCAATGGGTTGGATATTTTTCAGGGGCGACAAAGTAGCGAAAGACAGCCTGCCCCAGCTCATCCAGGAACAATTCACCAACCACGCGGCGGATGCGCCCTTCCTGGCCGTCATCCGGCTTTTGCCAGGTGAGCAGTAAACGCTCCGGTTCCACGATGCGGAGCGCGCCGGGTAACGTGCTTTTCTACTCGCCGACCAACCATTGCTCACCAAAAATATCGGCCTGCTCCGACATCGGTAGCGGAAACTCTCCCGTCTGCCGGAAGAACCACTCCGCCCACGACGTCAGACGGTGAATCACATCGACCCTTTCCGCCTGCTCATGCGCCAGTTCATCAAAATAGGCCAGCAGGCAGCAATTGCGGCGGTCGGTGACACAGTAGGCCAACCATCGGTTGCTGGTCGGCCGCCGTTCGGGTTCAAGCCGGGTGAAGGGGCGCTGCCAACGGTCGGCATCCACGGGCGTCAGGGGGCGCAAATGCACATGGCGAACGGCGCTCAGCACAATGACGGGCGGACGGTGTAACGGGGCATCCTTGCCGAAATGCGGATGGATTCCGGTTTGCCAGTAGGTTTTGAAGGCGTCGATCAAGGCCTGCAAGGCGGGCTGTGCAACCCGTGCATCCGCGATGGCCGGCGAGAGATATACCTTTCCTTGGTAATGTGGGGGCAAGTGGTGTCAGGCCTCGCGCAGGGTGTGTTCTTCGGGGTTGGTCTGGAGCAGCTTTTCGGTGACAACCCGGCTCAGTTCCGCTGACTGCTCCGCGGTCATGTTGGTGATGGCGCAGCGTGGAGCGGTATCCAGCGTTTGCTCATAGCGGTGGAACCAGTCGCGGAAAGCGGCCATTTCCTGCGGTCCGAGTTGCCGGACCTGTTGTTCCAAGGCTTCGACGATATTCATGGCGGACCTCGATACGGATCGTCGTGGGGTATGGAGCAAGTATAGCAATGTCCGGCGGTTCACTCATTCGCCGGTTGTTGCGGGTTTGCGCTTGCCGGGTTTCTTGCTCTTCGCTTCGCTGTCCCTCCCCGCCCTCACCCTTTCCAGCAACACCGCCGCCGGTTCGTCGTCGGGGTTTTGGGGGACGAGTTGGCCGCGGAAGGCTTTGGCCAGCAGGGCCGGGGTGAGTTGGTCGAGGCGGGCGCGGGCGGTGTGGTAGCGGGTTTCGAGGCGGTCGGCCCAGGCGAAGAGGGATTCGACGCGGCGGGTGATTTCTTTTTGTTCTTCCAATGAGGGCAGGTCAATAAGCATTCCTTTCAGGTCACCCCCCGAAATACCTTTTTGTCCTGCACTGGACTTCACAAACCCCTCAATAATATCACGCGAATTGGGCGCCCCCATGAATACCTCAACGTATTCAGGAGTAACTAACGCTGTATTAACCCGAACCCGCATCAACTTATCAGGATAAATATAATTGCCATCCAACTCTTGACGAATAAGCCCACATACGCCAACCAAGTCAAGACTGCCATTATATCGAGTAAACAGAAGGTCACCTCTCCTCAGCGAGTATGTGGCCAACTCTTTATTTTCCACCTCAAGAAAACGACAATCCGAAAAATCAACTTTTCCAGTACGGACAGAGCTGATTCTCAAGATGCGGTTACCCTTACCCTCTTCATTTGGTTTTTGGGGAAGACCATTTTTGAGTTCAAATATCACATCGGCAAACGGCAAGGTGCGCCACGATGAATGTTCATGTAGGTCGGGCTTCAGCCCGACAACACTCTCCGATCGAAGACCGCTTGTCGGGTTGAAACCCGACCTACATTCCTCCCGCCACTCCTCCGTCAACCGCCCGCTGGTGGCCGCCGCCAGCACCGACTGCCGGAACTGCTTCAGAATGCGGGGAATACGCTGCAGCCGCGCGCGGGCGGCGTCCACGCGGGCCAGCAGGGCGTCGAGTTTGTCGGCGATGCGTTTTTGTTCGGCAAGGGGTGGGAGTGGAATCTCCGTTTCCAGAACATAATCTTTCGGAACGCGCTTATGCCCGACAGAACCCGTCATTTGAAGCTCACCTGCCTTCAAAAATGACTCAGTTTTGAAGTACGCCAATAAATATCGACTATCAACGACCTCGGAAATAGTCCGGCACACAAAATACTCAGTGCTTCCCGCACCCATGCCATTAGGCAATCCCTGCGCAATTCCAGCCTTACCATTTTCAAAGCACGGTGTTATCTTGGCCAGCAATACATCGCCATTCTGAAAATGCGTGTAACCCTTTTTAACTTCGCGCCACTTTTTAACTTCAAACGAATGCGCTGAACGATAATTCATTCCAAGCAAAGGCATCGGTACAAAGCCGACATCCACTTCGTCTTGGCATTCATTTTTGGGATTTAGCTGGATAATCTCGCCGAGCGCAACGGATTGCCACCCCTCCGGCAACTCACTCATCATCCACCTCCACCCCCAACTCCTCCATAATCCCCCTCAACTCCCCCAACGCCCCCTCCAGCTCCGCCACCGCCTCCCCCACCAACACCTCCGGCTCCGCCAACACCCCCGCCGCCGCCTCGCTCTCATCCTTCAACCAACTGATATCCAGACTATCCCCCCGCCCCGCAATCCACTCCCGCGAAAACACCCGGAACCGCCCGCCTTCCCCCTCATCCACCCGCGCCGCCGACCCGTCCGGCTTCTCCCCGAACGCCTGCTCAAACCCCGCGAAATGCTCCCGCAACAACGGCGTCCGCTTGCCGAACTGCGGCATGTTCGCGCGCAGGTCATACACCCACACCGCCTGCGTATTGCCCTTCTCCTTCACGCCCTTGGTAAAGAACAGCACATTCGTCTTCACCCCCTGCGCGTAAAAGATCCCCGTCGGCAGCCGCAGAATCGTGTGCAAATTGCACTTCTCCATCAGATCGCGCCGGATCTCCGCGCCCACGTTCGCCTCAAACAGCACATTGTCCGGCAACACCACCGCCGCCCGCCCGCCCGGCTTCAAACCGCGATAGATATGCTGCAAAAAGCAGAACTGCTTGTTGCTGGTGGGATAGGTAAAGTCATCGCGCGTCGGCAGGCCGCCGCCCTTCTTGGTGCCAAAGGGCGGATTGGTCAGCATCAGGTCCGCCTTCGGCAGCTGCTTGCCCTCGTTGGCCAGCGTATCGCCAAAGCGGATACCCGAGTCGTCATCGGAATCCAGGTCGTGCAGCATCAGATTCATCAGCGCCAGCCGGTGCGTGTCCTGCACGAACTCCATGCCGTGGAACTGCCGCCGGAAACGCCGGTACGCCGCCTCGTCCAGCGCGTACAGATCGTGATGCGCGCGGATGTAATGATTGGCCGCGATCAGGAAACCGCCGGTGCCCGCCGCCGGGTCCTGGATCACCTCGCCCAGCAAGGGCTTCATCAGGTCCACCATCACATCAATCAGCACGCGCGGGGTGAAATACTGCCCGGCGCCGGACTTCTTCTCGTTGGCGTTCTTCTCCAGCAGACCCTCGTACAGATCGCCCAGCCCTTCCTCCTTGGCGGAATACCAGTCGATCTCGTCAATCGCCTTCACCAGCGTGGTCAGCGTCGCCGGTTTCTTGATGAAGGAACTCGCGTTGGCGAAGATTTCCTGCGTCAGCCGCGAACCGTGGCTGCCCAGATGCACCAGCATCACCTTGTAGAATTCCAGCCGGTTAGGCGCGGCCATGCCTTCCAGATCATCCCAGCGGTAGCCCTCAGGCAGCTTCTCCTCCGACCCGGTTTCCTTCGCCATTTTCAGGAACAGCAGGTAGGTCAGCTCGGTCACGTACTGGTGATAGGTCACGCCGTCGTCGCGCAGCAAATGGCACAGGTTCCACAGCTTGGCGACGATGTCGGTGGTGAGGGTGGTCATGGATTAATTTCTCGATGATGTTTTCTATCCGTAACCCCGTAGGGGCGCACTGCGTGCGCCCTCTCCGACGAACCGGATGTTCGTTTTCAACAGTTATTTCTGTTCGGCCGCGAGGGCGCACGCAGTGCGCCCCTACGTTATGTTTCAGGCGCTGAGCGCGGGCCAGATCGCCTCATTCAACTCCGCCAGCAACTCCCCCAGCCGACCGTCAAATACCTGGTTCAGCTTGCGGAAGCCGCCCTGCTGCCGGAACGGGCCTTCGTTGATCAGCGCTTCGTCCAGCACCACGTTGGCCTTGATCTGGCTGGCCAGCCGTTTCAGCCAGTCCTTCTGCACGGCGGTAAAGGCATGCTGCTGCATCAGGCGCTGCACACCCGCGTCCACGCGCTGGTCGAAGGGCACCAGCGGATCGCCCAGCGCGGCCTGCCGCACAAAGCCCAGCAGGCGGGCGGCAATGTCGTGGTTGGTGCGTTGCGCCCAGGCGGCGGTCAGCGAGCGTTCGTCAAAGCCCTGCCCGTCCAGCACGGTGATCAGCTGCACCAGATCCTTGCGCGTCAACTCGCGCGGGCGCTGCACCACGGCCGTCAGGGCGGGCAGTGTATTGCCGTGCTCCTTGATGAACAAGGCGAATTTCTCCAGGTAATCCTCCGGTTTGCCGTAGTGCGGATCAATGCCCTGGAGCGTGTCGTCATGGGTGGAGATCACGACCGGGTCGGCGGGAAATTCGCGCTTGCGGTCCAGACATTCGCCCAGATCGGGGTTGTTGGTGAACCACGCGGCCAGCGTCTGCACGCTCTGCTGTTTCAGCCACGGACCGAAGTCCTCGGGGCTGACGCCCGCCTGTTCCATCGCCTGCCGCTGGCTGTCGGTCAGGTGCCGTTTCTTGCGCTGCCATTTCGCCAGCAACTGCACCTTGGCCTGATCGCCCATCTCGCTGCCCGCATGTTCGCGGATTTCCGCCACAAGCTGCGCGAAACCGATATTGGGGTTCTGCGCCACCGGCTTCATGGTGTTGAAGGCTTCCAGGCTGTCGTAGATGCCCACCGCGTCGAAGATGCGGAAGCTGTCCTTGCCGATGTCGTCGCATTTGCGGGTGGCGCGGCCCAGCATCTGCTCGTAGAGGATGCGGCTGTTGACGCGGCGCAGGAACACCAGATTGCTGATCGGCGGTACGTCGATGCCGGTGGTGAGCAGGTCCACGGTGACGGCGATGACCGGCTGCGTTTCGTTGCGGTACTTGCGGATCAGCGCCAGCGGCTTGTCGGCGCTGCCGGTGATCTTGAGGATGGCGTCATCCTCCACCTCGATCTGTTTGGCCTGAAAGGCTTCCTTCAACAAGCGCACCACCATGTCGGCGTGGCGGTCGGTGGCGCAGAACACCAGCGTCTTTTCCGGGCCGAAGGGGGTCAGGTAATCGGTCAGCGCCGTGCAGACCACGCGGTTGAAGTTTTCGGTGATGACCTTCTTGTTGAATTCGGCGACCTCGAAATCCAGTTCGTCGGGCGTGTTGTAGAGGTCCACGCTTTCCTTTTCGACGTTGTAGACCGCCACCTGCTCCCCGGCATGGTAGTGAATGCCGCCCTGGTTGAGGTCGGTACGGATGTGCAGCGCCGGGTCGTGGTCCACCAGATGGCCGTCCAGCACCGCTTCGCGGTAGGAATAGACAAACACCGGCGGACCGAAAATATCGCTGGTGTGCAACGCCGGGGTGGCGGTGAGGCCGATCTTCACCGCGTCGAAGTGGTCGAGCACGCGCCGGTATTTGGAGACGTAATCCTTCTGGTCGCGGAAGGTCGCCTCGGTGTCGGACATTTCGCGGTCCAGCAGGTAGCCGCGATGGCATTCGTCCACGACGATGCAGTCGTAAGTGTCCACCGGCAACGGTTCGTCGCTGTACAGGATGCGCTTCACCAGCCCCTGCACGGTGGCGATGTGCACCTGGGTGTCAGCGTCGGGAATGGCGTCGTCCAGTTCCTTCAGACCGAAGATGTCGGAGAAGCGTTGCAGCGACTCCATCTGCGTTTCCTTGAAGGCGTTGGCCGCCTGTTCGCCCAGTGCTGAGCGGTCCACCAGAAACAGGATACGGCGGAAGCGCTGCGCCTTCAGCAGGCGGTACACCAACGCGATGCAGGTCTTGGTCTTGCCGGTACCGGTGGCCATGGCCAGCAGGCATTGCGCCTTGCCGTCGCGGATGGCCTGTTCGGCGGCGAGAATGGCGGCGCGCTGGTAACGGCGCAGCGGGAAACTGAAATTGAATCCGAGATTGTCCAGCGCCTGCTCGGCGGCGGCGATGTCCTGTTTCAACAGGTCTTTCAGGCCTTGCGGGGTGTACCAGCCTTCCAGCGCCTTGCGCAGGTTTTGCGGACGGCGCAGGTCGCAGAACCAGGTGCCGCTGACTTCCTTGAACTGGCGCTGGAAGGGCCGTCCGTTGGTTGAGAACACTACCGGCACGCGGTAATCGCCGTTCATGAGGGGCAGTGGCTGCTTGTCCGCGTCCAGCATGCCGCGCGCGTAGCGCTTGGCCTGGTCGATGGCGGCGGCCACATCCTTGTTGCGGCGTTTCGCTTCGATCACGCCCACGCAGGCCGTGCCGATGAACAGGGCGTAATCGGCGGGGCCGGACTCGGTGGGCCATTCGGCAATCGCCAGATGCCGTCCCGCTTCCGGCCGCGCACCGTCCTTATAGCGCAGATGAAGGCTGTCGGCTTCCCACCCGGCCAATCGCAATTGTTCGTCAAGGAGGGCGCGGGTGGCGTCTTCGTCCAGCAACACCGCCGAAGCGGCCTGGTTGGCTTGCGTCGTCACCTGATCCAGCGCTTCGACCGGCAGCGCGGCCGCCTGGGCCTGCTGCTCGCTCAGCCGTTGCGCCAGGGCATGTTTCTGTTGCTCGGCCTCGGCGGCCATCCTTTCCCAGAATCCGGCCTCTTCCTGCGCGGTTTGCAGTTGCTGCACGGCCTGCTGGTGGGAGGCCTGATACTCGCTGAACGCCTGACGCAGGCGGGTCAGTTCGGCCTTCAACTCGGCGCTTTCATCCCCCGGCGGCGCGGGCGGCAGGAAGGGGCCGGACTTGTAGGCGGGGTCGCTGAAGGTGCGGTGGAACCAGACCCCGAGCTGCCAGACGATTTTCAGCGTCGCCAGCGCGGTGCGATGGTCGCCGGCCAGGGCGTGGTTGGCGGCGTTGCCGGTACGGCGCACCTCGCCGAACAGCAGGGCCACCTCGCGCGGCAGCACCCCGCTTTCCTGCAAGCGATGCAACAGGTCGTACTGGGTTTCCTCGGGCGAAACAAAACGGCCGGTACGGGCGGCCAGCAGTTGCGCCAGCAACTCGGCCAGTTGTCGCAACTTCAGCAGGCAGGTGTTGGGGTCGTCGGCGAAATAGCGCTCGGCCAGTAACCCCAGGCGGTGCAGTTGCGGATCGTGTTTTTCGAGCAGGTCGAAGTTGGAGGTGCGGGCGGCCATGCGTTATCCGGCAAATGATTCCATGACTGACGGTTTTCCCGAAACATAGCACACTTTCCGGGCCATCGCGGCGGCCGTGTTCCCTCGTATAATGAGGCCCCCGCCTCCCGTCAAAGCCCATGTCCGTCCACGCAGTTATCCGCCCGATGCGCCCCGCCGACCTCCCCGCCCTGCTGCGCATCCAGGCCGCCTGCTACCCGCCGTCCATGAACGAGGCGGAAGCCGTGCTGCGCCAGCGGCTCGATGTCGCGGCCGACACCGCCTGGGTCACGGAGACCCCGGACGGCGTGCACGCCTACCTGTTCGCCTACCGCTCCCGTCTCGGCAAGCTGACCCCGCTCGGCGGCGGCTTCCGGGTCGAACCCGACGGCGACAGTCTCTACCTGCACGACCTTGCGGTCGGTCCGGCACTCAAGGGCCGGGGCGTCGGGCCCGCGCTGGTCGAACGGGCGCTGCAACAGGCGGCAGAGCTCCGCCTGCCCTGGTCCTCGCTGATCGCGGTACAGGGATCTCTGCCGTTCTGGAGCCGCCTCGGCTACCGGCCGTTTACCAGGCTGACGGCGGAACAGGCCGCGCACCTGCGCGGTTATGACGGCGAAGCCCATTACCTCGCACGGGCCATCGCCGTAGACTGAACCCGGCCGGATCACTCCGCAGCCACGGGATCAGCCACCGTCAGGAAACGCGCCAGCATCGCCGCCAGCTCCTGCAAGGACACCGGTTTGGCGAGATGCGCATTCATCCCCACCTCGAAACAGCGCTTGCGCTCGTCCGGCAGGGTCAGCCCGGTCATGGCGACCACCGGCAGCGTATGGGCGTCATAGCGGCTGCGCAGCATCAGGCAGGCCTCGAAACCGTCCATCACCGGCATTTGCAGGTCCATCAGCACCAGCGCGAACGGCTCTGTCGCGTCCTCCAGGCAACGAAGGCCCTCGCGGCCGTCCGAAGCCGCCTCCACCGTCAACCCCATGCGCCGCAGCATTTCCGAAGTCAGCCACTGGTTGGCGCGGTTGTCCTCGACCAGCAGCACGCGCGCGGGTGCGAATCGCGGGATAGCCGCGGGGACGACGTCCGGGCTGTCCGGCGCGGCCAAGGCGGGCCGCAGCGGCAGGGATACGCAGAAAACGCTACCCACGTCCGGGGTGCTGTCCACCCGGATGTCCCCTTCCATCAGGGTCATCAGGCGCTTGCAGATCGACAGGCCCAGACCGGTGCCGCCGTAGCGGCGCGTAATGCTGCTGTCGCCCTGCGTGAAGGGTTCGAACAGGGTCGGCAGCACCGCTGGCGCGATCCCGATCCCGGTGTCGCGGATTTCGATCGCCAGCTTTGCCGCATCGCTGTCCGGTTCGTCCACGCGCATCGTGACCGTCACCTGCCCCGAGGTCGTGAACTTGACGGCATTGTCCAGCAGGTTCAGCACCACCTGGCCCAGACGCACCGGATCGCCGGTCACGCGGGCGGGCACGTCCGGCGCGACCTCTACCCGCAGCGTCAGCCCCTTGGCGTTGGCGGCCAGCCGCACCTGCCCGACCGCCCGGTTCACCACGTCATCGGGCCGGAAGACTTCCTGGCTGAGCTCGAGGTGTCCGGCCTCGATTTTCGAAAAGTCGAGAATGTCGTTGACCAGCCGCAGCAGCGACTGCGCCGAACCTTCGATATTTTTGAGGTACTCCCGAGCCTGCGGCGCGCCCAGGCGCGTGTTGAGCAGCAGGTAGGTAAAACCGAGGATCGCGTTCATCGGCGTGCGGAACTCGTGGCTCATGCTGGCCAGAAAATCGCTTTTGGACTGGTTGGCCCGCTCGGCCTCGATGCGGGCGGCCACCAGCGCGCGATTGGCGTCCACCACGCGCGCGCGTTCGCTGTCCAGTTCGGCGTTGCGCTGCCGGAGTTCGGCGGTGCGCTCGGCCACGGTCCGCTTGAGCTGCTCGCGACGGCCGGAGTTGATCAGGGCGAAACTGACTGACAGCCCGGTGCCGACCAGCCCGATCACGAACACCAGCCAGGTCTCCCAGGAGCGCAGGCCGGAGATGTACGGGTTGGTCGGCCAGACCTCCGCCAGCCAGCGTCTCTGCGCCATGACCGCCTCGCGCCGGTACGCCAGGCCGATGCGCCGGGCCTGCACCTTCAGCGCCGTCTCCGGCGGCGTGCCGAACAGGGTTTTCCCGGTCGCCCGATCCGTCAGCACCAGTGCGTATTCACCGGGCAGCGTATCCCGGGTCAGGCGGGCAATCACCTCATCCATGCGCAGGACCATGACCATGAAGCCGCGCAGGTTTTCCCAGCCGTGGCGGGGAGCCCCCTCTCGGTAAACCGGCGTCAGGAGGATCACGGCAGGACGCCCCCGGAGGTCCTGGATCAGGGTGATCGGCGGCGAGATCACCGGCACGCCGAGCTCGGCGGCGGCGCGGAGGGTGGGCATGCGGTCCGGCTCGCTGGCGATATCCAGCCCGAGCACGGTGCGGTTCGCGGCGAAGGGGCTCACGTACAACAGGGGCAGGTACTCCGCACCGGCGGGCGATTCCCGCAACTCCTGCTGCGGCCCGCGCCGGAAGATGCGCACCGGCCGTCCCTGCAAGCGCGTCAGCCGGGACTCCGTCGCGGCGCGGTCAGCGGCGGACACCAGGGGCGCCCATTCCACCGCCTTGACCTCGGGATGGCGGCGGATCCACTCCTGCACGAAGCGGTCGAACTGCTCGGGCGTGACGTCGTGCTGGCTGTAGAACAGCCCGCAGAAAAGATAGGCAAAGGTTTCGTAATCGGCGAAGCGGTTTTCCAGTTGGCGCACCGCGCGCTCGGCCGCCGCCTGAAAGCGGTTGATCCGCTCGGTGGCGGCCACGTGACCGACCAGCCGGAAACCGACTGTGGCCAGGCTGGAGGTCGCCAGCAGCACCAGCGTCACCATCACCGCCCGGCGACGCGCGTAGTGCGGCTCCCGTGACGCCCAGACCAGCACCAGCGGCGTGAACAGCAACACGCCCAGACTGTCGCCCACCCACCAGACCAGGGCGTTCTGGACAATACGGCCGTCCGTCATGGCGTGGCTGCCGTACAGCAGGAACATGCCCCACGAGGCATTGATCAGGGTGGCGACCAGACCGCCGAGCGCCAGGGTGCGCAGGACGCCGGCCGTTTCCTCGAAGGCGGTCGGAAAGCCGCCGAAACGCCGCGCCAGTGCCGCCCCTGCCCAAGCCTGCGCCGCCGCGCCCAGCGCGATCAGCAGCGGCATGACCCAGGACACCTGCCAGACGGTCGCGCCCTGGTTGCGGGCCAGCGTCTCCACATTGATGACGAACGCGCCGAGGACAACGCCCGGCAGGATGCGCGGCCCGTACATGAGCGCCGCCGCGAGGGCGATCCCGGCGGGCGGCCAGATGGCGGTGGCGTAATCGGGCGGCGAGGTCAGCAGCAGCCCGGCCAGACCGGTCAGGTAATAGGCCAGCGCCAGGATCAGGTTCCGGACCGGCCACGCCGTGTTTGCCATGTCGATGACGTTCTCCCTCGGTCCTGCGCCCGGCTTCCGGACTATCCTTAACACTGATCGGCTGAAGCCCGATTCTAGAATCTCCCCCCGGGGCGGCTCAAGCGTTTCCACGGATGGACTTGTCACCGGAGGGCGCTATGCTAGGCGAACGACCGCCCGCCTGGAGAAGACCGATGTCCGCCACCGCCACCCCCGAAAAACAACTGCTGTTCAGCCTCAGCGGCTACATCATGCTGCCGGTGGCGCTGGCGATCTTCGCCAAGGCGGCGCTGACCGTCATCAGCCATCCCGAACCGGGCGGCGGCGCCATCGGCTGGTTCCTGTTCGGCATGTTCGTGTTCAAGGGCCTCTCGATCATCGCACCCAATGAAGCCGTCATCACCACTTTCCTCGGCACCTACATGGGCACGGTCAAAAGCAGCGGTTTCCGCTGGGTGAACCCGCTCTACAGCAAGGACAAGATCAGCCTGCGCGCACGCAACCTCAACGGGCAGACGCTCAAGGTCAACGACAAGAACGGCAACCCCATCGAGATCGCCGCCGTGGTGGTCTGGCAGGTGGACGACACCGCGCGGGCCATGTTCGACGTGGATGACTACCAGACCTTCGTGCACATCCAGTCCGAAGCGGCGGTGCGTAACCTGGCGTCCAGCTACGCCTATGACCACAACGAAGACGACCACGCCATCGTCACCCTGCGCGACGCGACCGGGCAGATCAACAAGTATCTGGAGCGGGAGCTGAACGAGCGGCTGGCGCGGGCGGGCGTGGACGTGGTGGAGGCGCGGATCAGCCATCTGGCCTA
>JAYRMT010000095.1:0-12042 GCA_041912575.1 Fluviicoccus sp.
AGCATCTGGTGACTGTGCAGGCGGCATTCAAGACTGGCGCGGGCTTCGGCGACACGCGGCACGGCGATGCGTTGCGAGGGGGCGGGGGTGAGGCCGGCGGCGACCAGCTCGCTGTCGCCGGGCGGGTAGTGCAGCGAGGTCAGGTTCATGGCGTCCATCAGTTCTTCCGTAACGAGGTTGACCACGAACTCGCCGTTGGCGAGGATGTTGCGGGCGGTGTCCTTGGGTTCGCCGTTCTCGCGCGCGCCGATGCTGATCATCAGGTACATCGGGTCGGTATCGACCACGTTGAAGAAGCTGAACGGCGCCAGATTGACGATGCCTTCAGGGCTCTGCGAGCTCACCCAGGCGATCGGGCGCGGCACCACCAGATCGGTGAGCAGCCGGTAGCCGTCGTTCGGGGAAAGGTCGCGGGGATCGATGGCGGTCATGAAGGGCGTCCGGACGGGGAATGGCGCGGACTATAGCGGAATTCGCGGGGCAGGCGTAGCGGACAGGGGCGGACAGATGGCGGACACGGAAACGATCGCGGGCCTGAAAAGCCTGGGCCCGGCATCGCAGGCGATGCTGGCGCGCGCGGGCATCCTGACGGTGGCGGACCTGCGCGCGCTGTGCGCGGTGGCGGCCTATGTCCGGGTTAAACAGGCGGACGGGCGGGCAAGCCTGAACCTGTTGTGGGCGCTGGAGTCCGCGCTGACCGGCGTGCCCTGGCAAGTGGTGGCGCGGGAGCGGCGGTTGTCGCTGTTGCTGGCGATGGAGGAGGCCGAGACCGGTTGCAGCTGAGCCTGGTTCAGAAGCCCAGGGTCAGGACCGCCTTGGGAATCAGCGAGTTCGCCACCGTCTCGGTCGGGTAGCCGATCACTTGCCAGCTCAGGCCCACGCCGACGGTCAGGTGTGGCGACAGCTCCGCCCCCAGTTCGCCGTTAAGCTCTCCCAAGGCGTAATACTTCGGTTTTTCCCGGCCGGAAGAGGTAAAGCGGCAACCGCCCGCGCCAAGGCTGATCCGTCCGTAGAACCAGGGGGCGCCGACCGAAGGATGATCTTGCGTCCCGACGCCGAAGGCCAGGCTTTCAAACCGGTTGGTGGTTTCCCCGGCGGCGGAAACGGCGCGCATCGTGGCGGCTTTCAGATACCAGGCCGGTTCCTCGCTGACGGAAATCGTAACCTCATGGCCGCTGCCCGCACTGAAGCCGTAAGCGCGATAAGGGTCGGGCACCAGCTCGCCTTCATCGATGTCGCTCAGCACCAGGCCTTCGGCGATCGCGGAGACGCTGAGGCGCACCGCAGTCTCGGCGCGTGAAGGTAAGACCGTCAGCAGGGCAAGCAGGGCCAGGCAGAAACGCGGCGGCAGGTTCATGATTGGGCTATCCCTGTCTGTTCCAGACGGTCTCAGAACCGCTCCATCGTATTCACGAACCGCCACTTCCCGGACGGCAGGCTCGCCATCGGGATGCGCCCGATGCGGATGCGCCGGATCGACACCGTTTCCAGTCCGACCTGCGCGCACAGATCCGCCAGCATCCCCGGCCGGTAGCCCTTCACCGCCACCCGCAGGCGTGTTTCGCTCTGGCGGCTGACCTTCATCGCGGGCGCGGGCTTGCCTTCGAACATCAGTCCGCCCCGGTTCAGGCGCGCCACGATCTCGTCGGACGGTTTTGTCCGCACATCGACCAGGATTTCCTGCTCGATCAGGTGCGCCTCTTCCTCCAGCCGCCGCCGGGTGCGGAAATCCTGGGTGAACACGATCAAGCCCTCGGCGGCGGCATCGAGCGGGGTCACCAGCGTTTGCCGCCGCAAATGGTTGCGCAGGGTCTGGATCGGGCAACGGTCGGCAATGTCGCGCCGTTCCGGCTCCAGCAGCTCCAGCAACGGGCGGTCGCCTTCGGCCGGACCGTAACCGGCGGGCTTGTTCAGCAACAGGGTCACCGGTTCCAGCGGCTCCGCCGTGGCGTTCGGGTGCAGCTCGACCCGTTCGTTTTCCACCTTGAACAGCGGATCGTCGACGATCTCGCCGTCAACGCGCACCCATCCGCCTTCAATGTACAACTCGGCGTCACGGCGGGAGCATCCGGCGATCTCGGCGATGCGGCGGGACAAGCGGACAGGTTCGGTCATGGCGATCCGGTGGGGCAGAGGGCAGGGATGCTTAGTGTACCAGTTCCGCTCTCAGGACTTCCCGCGTGTCAGCAGCGCTTCCAGCCCGGCAAAGGGCTTGTGGGTGGCGGGCGGCGCCTCCGGGCCGCCGGGCGTGACGCTGCCGGGCTGTCGATCGACATGACGCGCGTGTTCGTCATCGTGGCAGTACACGCACAGCAACTCCCAGTTGCTGCCGTCGGGCGGATTGTGGTCGTGGTTGTGGTCGCGGTGGTGCACGGTCAGCAGGTGCAGGTTGGCGTGGGTGAATTCCCGGCGGCAGCGCCCGCAGATCCACGGATACAGCTTGAGGGCCTGCGCGCGGTAGCCCTGCTCGCGCGCTTGGGCGGCGCGGCGCGCTTCCGCAACGGTCTTGTCGGTGGTCATGGGCGGCTCCGGCGAAGGACGGGAACATCCTCCCAGCATAGCCGGAACCGGGGCCGCCGCGCGACTAGACGCTCAGGTACTCGGCGATGATCCCCTCGTTCAGCTCGCCGATCGGGCCTTCCGCCACCAGCCGGCCCTTGTCCATCAGGTAGAAATCGCTGGCCACCTGCCGCGCGAAGGGCAGCTTCTGCTCCACCAGCAGTACGGTCAGCCCGTGCTCGCGGTTGAGCCGTTTGATGACCTCGCCGATCTCGCGCACGATGTTGGGCTGGATGCCCTCGGTCGGCTCGTCGAGGATCAGCAGCTTGGGATCGAGGATCAGCGCCCGCGCGATCGCCAGCTGCTGCTGCTGGCCGCCCGACAGGTCGCCGCCGCGCCGGTGGCGCATCTCCTTCAGCACCGGGAACATCTCGTAGATGTGGCCGGGAATGCCCTTGGCCTTGTCCGGCCGCGCGCCCAGGGAAATGCGCAGGTTTTCCTCCACCGACAGCAGGGAAAAGATCTCGCGCCCCTGTGGCACGTAGCCGATCCCGGCGCGTGCGCGGTTCTCGGTGGCCAGCTTGTGGATCGGCTGGCCGTTGAATTGGATCTCGCCGGTCTTCACCGGCAGCAGCCCGAGCACGCACTTGAGCAGCGTGGTCTTGCCGACGCCGTTGCGCCCCATCAGGCAGGCGCACGAGCCCTCGCGGATGTTCAGGCTCAAATCCCAGAGAATGTGGCTCTGGCCGTAAAACTGGTTCAGGTGACGGACAGACAGCATCGTGTTTCTCCCTCTTATGCGCCCAAATAGACTTCAATGACCTTCGGGTCTTGTTGGATCTGGTCCATGGTGCCTTCGGCCAGCACCGCGCCCTGGTGCAGCACGGTGACCTTGCGCGCGATGGAGCGCACGAAGGCCATGTCGTGCTCGACGACGATTACCGAGTGCTTCCCCGCGAGCGAGACCAGCAGTTCGGCGGTGCGTTCGGTTTCCTCGCCGGTCATGCCCGCCACCGGCTCGTCCACCAGCAGCACGCGCGGGTCCTGCATCAGCAGCATGCCGATTTCCAGCCACTGCTTCTGGCCGTGCGACAGGTTCCCCGCCTGCCGGTCGCGGTGCGGTGTCAGGCGGATCAGGTCGAGGATCTCGGCAATGCGGTCGCGTTGTTCGCCGCTGATGCGGAAGAACAGGCTGCGCCAGGGGCGCTTGTCGCTGGCCATCGCCAGCTCCAGGTTGTCCTGGACGCTCAGTTGCTCGAACACGGTCGGTTTCTGGAACTTGCGGCCGATGCCTCCCTGGGCGATTTCATGCTCGTCCAGTTCCAGCAGGTTGATCAGCTGGCCGAACCAGACGCCGCCGCTGTCCGGGCGGGTCTTGCCGGTGATCACGTCCATCATCGTGGTCTTGCCCGCGCCGTTGGGGCCGATGATGCAGCGCAGCTCGCCCTCGTCGATGGTCAGGCTGAGCCGGTTCAGCGCCTTGAAGCCGTCAAAGCTGACGCTGACATCCTCCAGATACAGCACCGGCCCCTTGCTGGTGTCCAGCGGCAGGCCGCCGTCCTGGTCCATCAGGCGGGTGGGGCGGCGGGTTTTCAGCGCCGGGAAGCGGTCGAGTACGTTCATGCCTTTTCCTCCGGCGCGACAGGAGCGGGTGCGGGCGAGGGCGGGACGGCGGGCTCCGGCGCGCGCGCGGAGCGTTTCAGGCCGATCAGTCCCTTGGGCAGGAACAGCGTGACCAGCACGAACAGCGCGCCGAGCGCGAACAGCCAGGCTTCCGGGTAGACCGAGGTGAACCAGCTCTTGGCGTAGTTGACGCTGAGCGCCCCGAGCACCGCGCCGAACAGCGTACCGCGCCCGCCGACCGCCACCCACACCACCTGTTCGATGGAGTTCAGCGGCGCGAACTCGCCCGGATTGATGATGCCCACCTGCGGCACGTACAGCGCCCCGGCGACGCCCGCCAGCATGGCGGCGAACACGAACACCCACAGCTTGTAGCTTTCCACCTGATAGCCGCAGAAACGGGTGCGGCTCTCGGCGTCGCGGATCGCGATCACTACCCGGCCCAGCCGCGAAGTCACGATGAAGCGGCAGGCCAGGTAGCCCAGCGCCAGCGCGATCACCGAGGCCAGGAACAGGCCGACGCGGGTGCTGTCCAGGCTGAGCGGCGCGCCGAGCAGGTCCTTGAAGTCGGTGAGGCCGTTGTTGCCGCCGAAGCCCATTTCATTGCGGAAAAAGGCGAGCATCAGCGCGTAGGTCAGCGCCTGGGTAATGATCGACAGGTAGACGCCGGTGACGCGCGAGCGGAAGGCCAGCCAGCCGAAGACGAACGCCAGCAGGGCGGGAACCAGCAGCACCATCAGCATGGCGAAGCCGAAGTGCTCGAAGCCATGCCAGTACCAGGGCAGTTTGTCCCAGTTCAGGAAGACCATAAAGTCCGGCAGATCCGGGTTGCCGTAGACGCCGCGCGCGCCGATCTGCCGCATCAGGTACATGCCCATGCAGTAGCCGCCCAGCGCGAAGAAGGCCCCGTGGCCGAGGGAGAGGATGCCGCAGTAGCCCCAGATCAGGTCCAGCGACAGCGCCAGCAGGGCGTAGCAGAGGAATTTGCCGAGCTGCGTGACGGTAAAGGTCGAGAGGTGGAAGGCCGAATCCGCCGGCACCGCGAGGTTGAGGATCGGCACCAGCACGGCCGCGAGCGCCAGCCCGCCCATGACCCAGCAGCTGCCGCGATCGTTGAGGATCAATCGTTGGACCAGCATGTCAGGCCTCCGCCGCCCGGCCTTTTTGCGGGAAGAGTCCGCGCGGCCGTTTCTGGATGAACAGGATGATGAAGCCGAGGATCAGGATCTTCGCCAGCACCGCGCCCGCGAAGGGCTCCAGGAACTTGTTGGCGACGCCAAGCGTCATCGCCGCCACCAGCGTGCCCCAGAGGTTGCCGACGCCGCCGAACACCACCACCATGAACGAATCGATGATGTAGGCCTGCCCGAGGTTGGGCCCGACGTTGGTGAGCTGCGACAGCGCCACGCCCGCCACCCCGGCGATGCCGGAACCCAGACCGAAGGTCAGCGCGTCCACCCAGTCCGCCCGCACGCCCACCGCCCGCGCCATGGCGCGGTTCTGCGCCACCGCGCGCAGTTTCAGGCCGAGCGAGGTGCGCTTGATGGCGACCAGCAGGATGAAGAACACCAGCAAGGCGAAGCCGAAGATGAACAGCCGGTTGTAGGTCACCGACAGCGCCGGGTTCAGCGCCAGCGAGCCGCTCATCCAGTCCGGCGAGGCGACCTGGCGGTTCAGCGGCGTGAAGATGGAGCGGACCGCCTGTTGCAGCACCAGGCTGATGCCGAAGGTGGCGAGCAGGGTTTCCAGCGGACGGCCGTAGAGGAAGCGGATCACCCCGCGCTCGATGGCGACACCGACCAGCCCTGCGACCAGGAAGGCGGCCGGAATCGACAGCAGCAGGCTGGTCCCGATGGCGTTGGGCATCAGTTGCTGCATGACGTAGGTGGTGTAGGCGCCCAGCATCATCAGCTCGCCGTGCGCCATGTTGATGACGCCCATCACGCCGAAGGTGATGGCGAGACCGATCGCCGACAGCAGCAGCACCGAGCCGAGGCTCAGCCCGAAGAAGACGTTCTCGAAGGCATGGTTGACCGCCAGGCTCTGGTCGATGTGGGTGAGGGCGGCCTTGGCGGTGTTGCGCACGCCGCTGTCGGTGTCGTTTTCCGCGACCGCTTCCAGCTTGGCGCGCACTTCCGGGTACAGCGAGCCGTCCAATGCCTGCACGGATTTCATGCGCACCTCGGCGTCCTGCGCGCTCAGGCCGGCCACCGCGATGACGCTGTTCAGCAACGCCTTCACGCCGCTGTCGTTTTCCTTGCCCAGCTGGGTGGTAATCAACGCCAGCTGTTCCGGGCTGACCTCGTCCGCCGCGATCAGCCGTTGCGCGGCGGCCAGGCGGTCGGCCTTGTCCGGCGAGGCCAGCATCAGCCCGGCGATCAGGTCGCGCAGCTGTCCGCGCAGGGCGTTGTTGACCGTGATGGAATTCAGCGTCAACTGCGAGGCGGGGCCCAGCGCCTTGCCGGTCAGCGCGTCGGTGGCGGCCGGGTCGTCGCCTTCCGCCGCGACGATGACGATTTTCGCGGGCGTGTCGGCGGTGCTGTTGAGCTGGCCTTCGACCAGCGCGTTGAGGATCGGCAGCAGGCGCGGGTGCCCGCTGGCGGCCAGCTTGGTGATGATCTGCGCGCGGACATCGAAATCGGCGTCGATCAGCGCGATCAGCAGGCCGTCCACGGTATCCGGCAGCGGGGCGGCGGGCGCAGCGACGGCGGCTTCCGCCGACGTGTCTGCGGCGGCGGGATCGGTCGAGGCGGCCTCCTCGGCGAAGGCCGGGGCCATGAGGCCCAGGCAGGCCAGCAGGCACAGACTGCGCATCAGGATGATCCAGGGTGGGGCATGGCGGGGCGGCGCGTTCATCGGAGAGGTTCCCTGCGTGGTATATCAGCTTGTATCCAAGTTCATCGCAGGAATCGTGCCAGTATGGCGGGATGGAGATTTTGTCTTGATTTACAGTGGGTTATTCAGGAGATTCTTAGGTGTCCGAATCCGGCGGCGCGTGGCGGCGGCGCGTTGATGGCGCAGGCGTGCCTCGGGACGGCGTCCGGGGGGCGGGACGGGGCGCACCACGGCGGGACGGCGGGGGAGCGGGAGCGGTGGGGCGGGGGAGGCGTGACGGGGAGGTGCGCCCTGTTGTGGGGCGAGGCATTGTGGATGAATATCGTCCGTTGAATGGCTGAAAATCATCCGTTGCGTGGATGATTTTCATCCGGTAACATCCGGTCATGTACCCCAGACACATCACACCTCATGTGGAGGCCGCCTTGCAGGATACCCCGGTGATCCTGCTCAACGGCGCTCGTCAAACCGGCAAGAGCACGCTGGCGCAATCGTTGCTGGCGAATCCGGATTATCGCTACCTGACGCTGGATGACGCCGTGGTGCTGGCGGCCGCGCGTCGCGACCCGGCCGGATTTGTCGCCGGTCTCGGCGGTCCGGTCATTCTGGATGAGGTCCAGCGCGCGCCGGAACTGTTCCTGGCGATCAAGGCGCAGGTGGATCGCCAGCGCATTCCCGGTCGTTTCCTGCTGACGGGATCGGCGAATGTCCTGTTATTGCCGCAAGTCGCGGATTCGCTTGCCGGACGCATGGATATCCTGTCGTTGTGGCCCTTGTCGCAGGCCGAGATGGCGGGGGATGCCGGGTTCAACCGTGTGGACTGGTTGTTCGAGGGCGACATCGTCGGCCGTCGGCTGCCGCCCTGCGAGCGGGGGGATCTGACCGCGCGTTTGTTGAAGGGCGGTTTTCCCGAGGCGGCGGCCCGCTCGGCGGAGGCGCGGCGCACCGCGTGGTTCGACAGTTATTTTCAGGCCATCCTGCAACGCGACGTCCGTGATCTGGCGCATCTGGAGCAGTTGGCGGAGATGCCGCATTTGTTGCAGTTGCTGGCGGTCCGTTCGGGGAGCCTGCTGAATTTCGCGGAGTTGTCGCGCGCCTGCGCGCTGCCGCAGACCACGCTGAAGCGGTATTTCACGCTGCTGGAGACCTTGTTTCTGGTGGCGCGTTTGCCGTCGTGGGAAAAGAATCCCGGCAAGCGCCTGGTGAAGGCGCCCAAGGTGTTTTTGCCGGACTCGGGCTTGCTGGCCCATCTGGCGGGCTGGACGGCCGAGGGCCTGGCCCGGCAGCCCGGTTTGCCGGGGGGGCTGGTGGAAACCTTCGTGTTGTCGGAGTTGTCGAAGCATCTGGCGTTTTCGCGGTTGCGTCCGGGCTTGTGGCATTACCGGACGCAGGCAAATCAGGAGGTGGATTTTGTGCTGGAAGGCCGCGACGGCGGGTTGGTCGGGGTGGAGGTGAAGGCGAGTGCGTCGGTGGACGGCAAGCATTTCAAGGGTTTGCTGCATTTGCGCGAGACGGAGCCGGGGAGGTTCCGGCGCGGGGTGGTGTTGTATGCGGGGCGGGAGGTGGTGCCGTTCGGGGGGGATTTGTGGGCGGTGCCGTTGTCGATGTGGTGGGGGTGAGTAGTAGACGGCCATGCCTGTAATCGGGCGTAATAGGGAAGATGTCTACGATTCGTGAGCATTGAATCATGAAAGCTGAATTGTTTGATGATCTGACGCAGAGCCTGAAAGAGGCCGGGGCGATCGCGGGTGGGGATGCGAAGCCGGCGCGCCGGTTTGTGCTGGAAGCACCGGATGTGAAGGCGGTGCGGGAGAAGACGGGATTTTCGCAGGAGGAGTTTGCGCGTCGGATTCAGGTGAGTCCGTGTACGTTGCAGAATTGGGAACAGCATCGGCGGACGCCGACGGGGGCGGCGGCGGCGTTGATCCGGATTCTGGATGCCAGGCCGGATGTTATTGTTGAGGTTTGAGGGGCTGTGGTCGGTGCCCCAAAAAAGAGCCTGTAAACCATTCCGTGTAACTGCGGATTCATAACTGAAATCATCTTGTATCTAGTCCGATGTCTGGGGGCCGGCGCAATACGGATTGCTCCCTACGATTGCTAGAAATCCCATGTCTCAAAATCACTAATTATCTCGTGATGTAATTTTTTCGATAGAGGGAGTACTTTTTTAGTGATGATTTCGGTGTTTTCTTCAATTTTTATTACATCACTCATGACGTGCTCCATTATTGTTTCAGGATCTATGAGTGTGGATCTTATGCATTTCGAGTAATAGGGTAGATGCTCAATGGCTGAATATAGTTCGGCAGCACAGCCATTAATAAAAGATAAGTCTTTAGATTGGGTATGGTCTCTTAGTGAGATTCGAAGGGTGGTGGATAGTCTGTAGGCAATTTGATACGCTTTTATTCTTTGCAAGTCATGCAGCTTTATTCTTTCTATTTTTTCGGCGCCTAGAGAATAGAGCCAATCTTTAATTAATGGTATTGCGGCTCCGATCAAGAAACTAATAATGCTGTCAATCATACAGACGTGCCTCTGTTTATTGTGGAGGTTGAAGTTTTGAGTTGGATAACTCCAATTTTTCCCGGTAAAAGTGGAATCATGCGTGTGAGAGTGGAAATTTGGTTTTCATGAAGTTTGTCGGTTGTCTTGACCTCTGCCCAGAACATCTCCGAACCATTTGTGAGTGTTAGATCAGGCCAGCCAGAACGATATCTATATGGATCTTCGAGCATGGCTGCTGCTATTTCAGCGAGGCAGTCGTTGCCGATAGTTTCATACAAACCTTCTATGATTTGCTTGTTTAAGCCAGGGTAACACTCTCTTACCATCCCTGATTCGTAAATTTCAGTGAAACAGTCAATAACTCGGGATGTAGTTGATTGGCGTATTGCGGTTATTATTTCCTGTCCATGATTTTTATGTATCGTCAGTTGGGCTTCTGTGAATCGTGTGCATGCATCCTTTCTGTCTTGAAATGTGTTTATTTTGGAAAGTAAATCTAGTGCAGCAGCTCGAATAAGAAGTAGTACCGCCCCTCCTTCGCAGTAAGATCCAATGTAACCATCAGCATTGAGTTGACGTAGGGCCTCTGTTTCTGGTCTTCCGGCGAAGCGAGGGACGAATTTTTCGATATATTCTATATTTAATGCAGAGCACTGCTCCCGCAATGGAAGAAAAAGAATTGCAGTTTGTCTTCCTTGGGGTGTCAGGGTGCCTTCTTCTGTTAGAAAGTTTCGTTTTTTTAGAGTACTTATTGTTTGCGGCAAGGCGCTACACTCACAATTGCGCACCATGGCTATAAGTGTATTGCGGAATTCACTAGTGAATTTTTCTGTCATGGTCTAAAACCGATATCGTGTTTTCAGAACGCATAGGGCGCATTAATATTGCGCCGGATGAAAATACAATCTTCCAAAATTTCCTTTTCACCTACTGAACCTCCTCCAACAACTCCGGATGCCTGTCCAGCAAGGCCAGCAGCTTCAACAAGGCAACAGGCGGCTTGGTCTTCCCGTTCTCGTAGCGGGAAAAAGCATTCGAGCCTCCACCGAACAGCCGTCCGGCCTCCTTTTGATCCAGCTTCAGTTTTTTTCGCACCCGCATGATGAAAAAAGGATCCGCCAGACCGGCGTTGACCTGCTTGTTGAAGGCCAGCATCGCCCCGGAAACCCGTTCTGACTCCGTCAGGCTCAACACGCTTTCATCACAGGCAGGACAGAAATCCCCGTCCACCGCCGCAATCACCGTGGACTGCCCCTTGTACGCATACGGCAAATCGCGAACCTCACGTACCAGATCCGCCGCACCGCAGGCCGGACATTTCATGATTCATCCCCCAGCGCCTTGAAAGACACAATCAACACATCATCGATCACGGTCAGTTTCAGATAGATCGGACCGGCGGGTGTCGTGGGACGGTAAACGTCCTGCCAAACCTGATGGTCCGCGTGGGTTGTCATGCTCTTGTAGAAATCTCGCCGACTCAGGGAGCTAACAACCGCGAGCATTCCGTGGACATCCAGCCCCAAACCGGCCGCACCCCGCAAGGCGGTGCCGGTGACCCGCACCTTCCCTTGGGCGATCAGTGCCTGGACCCTGTCGAGCCGACAGTGCGGCGTCCGTTTTTCCATCCCAACATTCCTTGTTCGAGCATCAAGAGAGCCTAGCCTAAGGGGTTATTTTTTGGCAAGTAGGTTTTTCGTGCATTTTTGCAGACACACCCAAAAAACAAAGCCCGCCTTCCGGCGGGCCTCATCACCCTCTTTTGTCAGCCCGGCATCAATACACCTGACCCGAACACTTCTTCGTCACGGTATTGTAGTTGCCGCACTTCAGCTTCACCCAATCCGCCACGATATCCTTGCTGCCCGGCAGGAAATCGGACCAGGCATCGCCCGCCACCAGACCCTTGGTGCGCCACACCGTCGAAATCTGGCCGTTCGCCTGGATCTCGCCGATCAGCACCGGCTTGGTGATGTGGTGGTTCGGCAGCATCTCCGCCATGCCGCCCGTCAGGTTCGGCGTCTTCAGACCGATGATGGCGGCCGCCACCTTGTCGGTATCCGTCGACTTGGCCTTCTCCACCGCCTTCACCCACAGGTTGAAGCCGATCACGTGCGCTTCCATCGGATCGTTGGTCACACGCTTCGGATTCTTCGTAAAGGCTTGCCACTGCTTGATGAACGCGGCGTTGGCCGGGGACTTCTCGCTCATGAAGTAGTTCCAGGCGGCCAGGTGGCCGACCAGCGGCTTGGTGTCGATGCCGGAGAGTTCTTCCTCACCCACCGAGAACGCGACGACCGGAATCTTCTCCGCGCTGATGCCCTGGTTGCCCAGTTCCTTGTAGAAGGGCACGTTCGCGTCGCCGTTGATGGTCGAGACCACGGCGGTCTTCTTGCCCGCTGAACCGAACTTCTTGATGTCCGCCACGATCGACTGCCAGTCGGAATTGATCCTACCCGGGAATCGCGGACACCTCGTTAAGCGACATTCAAAGCCTCAAAGGCTTCGGGGCTGAGATAGCCGTTGGTACTATGTCGGCGCTGCCGGTTGTAGTCAACTTCGATGTATTCGAAC
>JAYRMT010000096.1:0-11999 GCA_041912575.1 Fluviicoccus sp.
GCCGGCGTCAATCAGACGACGGGCGGCGGCGAAATCGGTCGAGCTCAATCCGGTCAGATCGGGCGTGATCAGCACATCGTTCGTCCCCAGGGTGCCGATCTGCGCCTGCATGTCCTTCTGCACCGCGAGGTTGATCGTCTGCTCGCTCACCGCAAAGAGGGATTCCAGCTGGTCGCGCCGGGCGTTCGGCGAAGAGACGTTGACCGCGATCACGGCATCGCCGCACAACTTGCGTCCGGTATCCACGCCCATGTTCTTGACGATGCCGCCGTCCACCACCAGATGGTCCATGTAGTGCACGGGCGGGAAGACGCCGGGTACGCTCATGCTGGCGCGCATCACCAGCGGCAGGTCGCCGTGGTCCATGATCACGGTTTCGCCGGTCTCGATATCGGTACCGATGGCGCGATAGGGAATCGGCAAGCGGTCGAAATTGTCCACGCCCTGCCGCCGCGTCAGCTCGCGGAAGAACTGGGTGATGTAGTTCACGCCCACCAGGTTGCGCGGCGGCACCGGCCAGAAATCGCGCAGGGTCAGGGTGAAGTCGAAATAATCCTGCCAGTCGTCCTGCTTGCGGAAATAGGGGATATCCTGACGGCGGGGCTTGTCGCCAAACAGGTACTCCCAGTCCGCCGCGGTCACCCGGCGCTCCATCTCGGCGGGCTCCATGCCGGTCGCGGCCGCGCCCCCGACAATCGAACCCATGCTGGTGCCCACCACGCAATCCACCGGCACCCGGGCCTCCTCCAGGACTTTCAGCACCCCGATGTGGGCGATGCCGCGCGCGCCGCCGCCGGACAGCACCAGCGCCACGCGCGGGCGATCCGCCGCCGCAGCAACGGTGGACAGGCACAACAACAGGGTCAGCAGACAACGCATCCGGCTCATGGAGAACATCCGGTCAAGGGCGGCAAGCAAACGAAAAGCCCGCGGTCAGGGCGCGGGCCGGGTCAGGCGCAGAGGGTAGCGGCTGGAGCCGCCGGAACTCAAGCTCAGGCGGCGTATTGTTTCAGGGGCGCGGGGGCGGCGGAGAAAAGCGGCGTGGCGACGGCTTCCAGGCGCTCGCTGCGTCGCTGGGCTTCCTCCTTGGTGTCGCAGTAATGCACGGTGCGACCGCAGGTGCCGCAGACCCGCGTGACAGCGGAGCCGGTTTCCTGCAAATCCTTCCAGCGGCGCGGGCAACCCGCGTCCTGCTCGAAGCAGACGGCATCTTCCTCAACCAGTATGACAGCCGAATCCGGCATGGCGTCTCTCCCTGTTACCCCGTGGTGTGATCATGACCGGACAGCGTATCCGTCCATGATGTCAACCAGATTAAACACCCCGACAGCAGCAGGAAAGACAGCACGCCGTCAAAAAGCCTCAGCTCATCGGGTAAAAAACGTACCATGACGCTCGCGAAGGCCAGCAGCGCGCCGGAAAACGCCGCGCCGCCCACCGCGAACAGCACCCAGACCCGGTAACGCGACAGCATCAACAGCAGGCTTCCAGTGATCAGCAGGGTCAGCAACATGATTCTCGTCTCCGTCGTTTCGTGGACAAGCCCATTATGCGAAGGTGAAAAATCCGGCAACAGGGGTGGAAAAACGACCAGCGACCAGCTGTGTCGCGTAGCTATCGCGACAATAATTGTCGTGAAAGACGGTTTTCGGATTGAGTCCGCCGTGCAGCTTGCGTATGTTTCGGGCTAATCACCGACAACGCACGACGAGCGCCCGCAATGATGAGCAAGGAAAAGGCCAGCAGCCTGCACCGCCAGTGGCTGATCCTGCAACGCCTGCCGCAAGGCAAATGGATCGGCACCACCGACCTGATGAAGAATCTGGTCACCGACGGCGTCGACGTCAGCCTGCGCACCATCCAGCGCGACCTCAACCAACTGGCCGAACGTTTTCCGCTGGAACACAACAACGCCTCGCCGCAGGGCTGGCGCTGGCGCGCCGACGCCCAGATTTCCAGCCTGCCGCACATCACCACCAGCCAGGCCGTGACCTTCCTCATGGTGGAAGACCACCTGCGCCACCTGCTGCCGCCAAGCCTGCTGGATGAGCTGCGGCCGTGGTTCGACATGGCGCGCCGCACCATCAACCTCAGCGACGGCAACCAGGGCCGCCACTGGCTGGATTGCGTGCGCATCATGCCGCCGACGCAGCCGCTGATACCGCCCGCCGTGCCGCGCGACGCGCAACAGGCGGTCTACGAGGCGCTGCTGGCCACCCGGCAGTTGCAGGCCCGTTACCAGCGCCGCTATGACAAGACCGCCGCCGAATATGTGCTCAACCCGCTGGCCATCGTCCAGCGCGGGCCGGTCATCTACTTGGTGGCGACGCGCGCCGACAGTCTGGAAAAGATCCGCCTGTTCGCGCTGCACCGCTTTGTCAGCGCCGAGGTGCTGAAGGCGGCGGCGGTCAGCCCGCCCGACTTCCATGTTGACCAGTACCTCGACAGCGGCGCCATGGGCTTCGGCCAAAGCGAGCCGGTGCGGCTGCGCGCCGTGTTCGAGGCCAAGGCGGGCGAGCACCTGTACGAATGCCAGCTCAGCACCGACCAGACCATCACCGAGCAGGAAGACGGCCGACTGCTGGTGGAGGCCACGGTGCGCAACACCGCGCAGCTGCTGTGGTGGCTGCGCGGCTTCGGCAAGGCGGTTGAAGTGCGGGAACCGGCTTTGGAAATATAAGCGAGGGCGCCCTCAGGCCTGGCTCCGATTGCTTTAGCGTCGAAAGAGGACTACTCTCGAAATCAACCAGAATAATAGCGGCGGCCGATCATTCGACCGCCTCAAAGCCCCCTCAGGTAAGAGGTACACAGGATGTCCGGCTTGGCCTTCCCCCGTCTTGTCCTCACCGCCCTCATTCTTGCCGGCAATCCCGCCGCTGCGTCCACCCCGGTCAAACCACCGCCAACCGGCTGGACACCCGTCGCCGGCTGCGCCCGGCAGATTTCGGTAGCGGAGTTTGACAAACCGCTGGTGATCGGTTGCGCCACGATGACCACCGTGATGGGTGAACGCGGCTACGAAATCTACCGCCGCCAGGCCGGGCAATGGGTGCGCCAGCCGCGCCCCGGCTACCGCATCGCGGATCTCGGCGCGTCCCTGTCCCCGCTGATCGTCGATATCAAGGATGTGCTGTGGCGCGGTGGCGTCCGGCAATCCAAGCCTTCGGAGTGCATCCGCGACATCGCCGCGAATACCCGCCCGGATATCTGGGCCGTGACCTGCGTCCGGGGTGATGGTGAAACCACCATCCTGCGCGCCAATAACCTGCTGCCTGCCACCTCGGGCAAACCCGGCGATATGGATGTCCATTCCTGGCAGCGGATGCCCTCAGGCTATCAGGCGCGGAAAATCGCCGTCGGCGACGAAATCTGGATGATGAACAGCCAGGGCGGGATCTTCACCTTTGATCGCGCCGCCTCCGATTGGGTACAACGACCCGGTTGCGCCAGCGATATCGCCGCCAACGGACCTCATGTCTGGGCCGTCGGCTGCGAGTCCGGCGGCGCGCACGGCAACCAGATCTTCGGGTGGGACGGCAAGGCCTGGAACCTGACGGCCGGCGCCGCCGTACAGATCAGCGTCGACCCGCTGGGCAATCCCTGGGTCATTGACGACAGCGGCGGCATCTGGACCCAGACTTTCCGCACGCCCTGACACTCCAAAAACAACAACCTGAACGAGACTTAACCATGAAAGCACTACTGTTCACCCTCGGCATGGCAAGCCTGCACGCCCTCACGGCCCAGGCCGGTGTCGACCCCGCCTGCGCCCCGGTCATCAAATCCAGCCTGGCACGCGCTGCCGCACCCGCTTGGGAAACGGTGACTGTCGTCAGCCCCGGCGACTTCAAGATGGAAGCCATCCAGTTTGGCGGCCAATCCTACATGCGCATGAACGGCAAGGGCTGGAAGAAAGCCCCGATGGATCTTGCCAAGGGAGAACAGCAGATCGTCGCCCAAATCAACAGTGGGCAGATCAAACTCTCCAAATGCAAGGATGGCGGCGACTCTTCGATTGACGGCATTCCCACCCGCATCATCAATTACACCCTTGAAATGCCTGGCGCTCCGGCAGCAGCAGCCAGCCTGCATATCGGTAAAGCCGATGGCCTGCCCTATGCCCAGACCGGCGAAAAGGTGAAAACCCACATCCGTTATCGCGGCGTCACCGCCCCCAAACTCTGACCGGAGGCACGGCCATGCCCGCCTGCTTGCGCACCACCTTGCTGCTGATGCTGGCCCTGATGCTGGGCGCGTGTGAGCAGAAAAAAGAAGCTCCCGGTGCCGAGGGCCTGCCAGCTTTCGGCGGCCCCGACCAACCGGCCGAAACGACGGCTGCCCCTAAAAAAACCTTGCCTGCCCCCTGCTCGCTGGTCTCGGCGGCGGATGCGCAGGCGGTCACCGCCCAGCCGATGGCGGTGATGAGCAATGAGCCCGAACTCTGTGCCTACAACAGCACAGCCAGCGCCGGCGCCTTCACTACGCTGATGGTCAACCTCAGCAACAATGACGACGAGGAAATGGCTGTCGCGGTATTCCGGGGCATTGCCGGACTGCCCGGCAAACTTAACAAGGCTGTGAACGACCAATTGGGGGAAACCACAAAGAAATCCGGCCAGACCATTGACGGCCTGGGGGATGAAGCCCGGCTGGTCAAAGGCAACACCGACATGGTGGGCCAGACCTTTCTTGTGGTGCGCAAGGGCCAGGTGGTATTTAACCTGTCGGTGATCGGCATGGGCAGCGACCCGGAAACCGGTTCCCGACTGGAAGCCCTGGCACGCAAGATTGTGGTGGCGTTATGAACACCACGCTGCGGGTGGCGGCCGGACTGTGGCTGGCGGTATCCGCCTGGCCGTCGACCGCCGAAGAAGCCCCGGTCAAGGCCACGGTCACCGTGCTGGTCACCCCTCCGGCGGTGCAGCCCGGCGAGGGGGTCACCGTCAGCGGTATCGCACCGCTGGACGCCAAGGGGGCGGTGACGGTGCGCATCGCGCCGCCGGGCGGCAAGCCCCCGGTGGACCTGCGCGTCAACCCGTCCGCCAACGGTGACTACAGCGTCAATTTTAGCGGCACGACTGTGGCCGGGGACTACAAGGTCGGCGTCACCTCCCCCGGCGGCCGCGTTACCGGTCAGGGAGCCTTCACCGTCGCCGTGATGGAACCCTTGAATGAAATCGAAGATGCCATACAGGGCAGCAAGCGCATCGAGGCCGTGATCCGTGAGGTCGTGGCCGACCTAGACGCCCAGATCCCCAAGCTGCCGGACAACCCCGCCCGCGACCAGCTGAAGGCGAAATGGGCAACCCTGAAGCCCAAGCTGACCCAGGCTACGCAGGAACTGACCGACTTCAAGACCCTGCTGGAACCGCTGGCCAGCGCTGCCCGCCAGGACCCGGCGCTGAAACCCGCCCTCTTGCCGATTGCCCGGAAACTGGATGACTGGAACACCTACGCCCTGCCCGAACGGGAACGCATCGTCCGCGAACTGCAGCGCAGCCGCGGCAAGAATGTCACCTGCGAAAGCCTGGAACGCGTGACCGAGGGCTTCAACTTTGCCTCCGCCCTGCTCAACCTGACGGGCGGGCCGGTTGCCGCCATCAAATCGGTCTTTGGCGACTTCCTCGCCAGCAAGACCGCTGCCTTGGGCGACAAGCTGTCCAAGACCCTGGGCTTTACGAGCGCGGAATCGACCAAGATCCTCACCGCTGTCGGCCTCGCCAAGGCCAAGGGCGTGTGGGATGGTGAAAAGGTACTGGCCAAGGCTGCCGCCAAGGAGGCCGTGGCCGGCTCGGCTGCCAGCCTGCTGACGGACCTGGCCGCCTTCGCCTCCAGCCAGATCTTCGCCCGTTATTGCGAGCGGCTGGCGGGCCCGTTCCAGGGCACCATGCACGCCGAATTCTTTTCCACCAAGGGCGGCAAGAAATGGTGGAGCTATGACATCAGCTACTCCGGCCGCCTCGACCTGCGTTACGCCAAGACCACCGCTGTCGGACAGGCTGTCGCGGTCAACGGGGAGTTCATGGGGCAGGCCACCCGCTTCACGCTGTGGGAGGACGCCATCCGCATCGGCTGGCCCGACCTCACCGCCGGCGCGATGCTGTACAAGCGCGCGGTGTTGCCGCAGCCGCAACTGATCAACCGGATCATGGGCGCCCCGGTGGGCAGCGAGGAAAAACCCATTGATGTCGAAGGCAAGGCGGCCGCCACCTTCGTCAAGCCCTATACCTTTTTCGTGCCGGTCGAAGGCGAAATCGTCAACAACGTGCTGACGCTGCGCATGAAGCCCGCCACCAGCGATTACACCGCCGTGGCGCGCGTGGTCTACGTCATCGTCTCGCCCCTGAGCCTGGTTCCCGCCGCCACGGCCTTTGAACTGCCGTATAAGGAAGCCAATTTCTTTTTCACCCGCGTATCCGACGGCGCACCCATGCGGTTTCAAGTGGTGAAGCAGGCCAATGCCCTGAAGGTGGACGGTTCGGCCAAAAACGCCAAGGGCAACGCCATCGCCAAGGGCCGATACGACCTGAAAATACAGCTCTGCAATCCGGAGGGATCATGCTGAAGCGGCTCCCGGCCCTGGGGGCCGCCCTCTGCCTGACCCTCGCCCACGCCGGCGAAATCGCCATTCCGCTCACCCCGGGGCTGACCATCACCACCGCCCTGCTGGAACCCGGCCGTGGCGACTACGAGTCCACCAAGCGGCTGGAGGCCCGGCAGGGCGCCGGCTGGCGCATCACCTACCGGGCCACCTTCCCGCCGGGCCGGGTCGGGGGAGCCCCCGAGCGGGTCGACAGCATCCGGCTGCAGCGCGACACGGACCTGCTGCAGGCCACCACCTACCGGCAGGTCTTTGAGAGCGGGGTCGAGGAGGATTACCCGAAAACCACCGCCCTCGGCGCCTCCACGCAGGTTCTGAGACAACTGAAACAGCAGGGCAAGAGCCCGTTCCGGCTGGTGGAGAGTGTTGGCATCTTCCCGGCGGCGGCCGGTCAGGACGGCGCGCTGGGACTGGCCAACCTCCTGACCGAAGGCGAAGCCGAGTTCAAGGGGGAACTGGTCAGGCTCTCATCCCTGCAGGTCCCGGTGATCGTCAACGGGCAATTGCGGCAACTGCCCGCCATCGCCGCCCAGGGTGCCTTCATCGCGAACGGCGCCGGACGGATCCCGGCCTCCTTCATCTTCCTCGATGACGAGAAGAACCCGCTGGCGCTGCGCTGGAGCATCGGCAAGAGCACTCTCACCGTGGTTCGCCTGGACTGGCCCACCGCCAACGACGCCACGGCCCTCGGCTCGGAACTGACCCGGCGCAAGCGGATCGTCCTCCCCGGGCTGTACTTTGACTTTGGTTCGGCCACCCTGAAGCCGGAATCCGCCGGAGCCCTCAAGACCATCGTGTCCGTGCTGCGCAACACCGCCGGACCGCTGCGACTGGAAGGCCACACCGACAACCTCGGCGCGGCCTCCGTCAACCAGACGCTTTCCCTGGCCCGGGTACAAGCCGTCAAGAACGCCCTGGTCAGGCTGGAGCCTTCCCTGGCATCCCGGCTGACCCCGAACGGGCTGGGAGCCTCACGACCGGTCGCCGACAACCGTACACCGGAAGGAAGGGCCCAAAACCGGCGCGTGGAACTGGTTCTACCCTGATGACTGGACGAGATGCGTGATGAGCCGGACTTTATCCCGCCCCATGGTGATCGCCGGGGTGATCGTGGTGCTGCTACTGGCGGGCTTTCTGCCCCGGGGACTGGAACTGCTGCGTGACATCCTCTCCGCTCCCTGGGCGCATTCCCTGCGCGGTGAGCCGACGCTGACCGGCCAGTGGTCCGGCCAGCTCGATTATCAGGGGCTCGGCAAGCGGCCGGCCCGCCTGGAAATCCGCCATGAACCCCGCGAAGGGCGCGGCGGCCGGCAGTATTACGAGAAGCGGGGAGGATTCGATGGCTCTGCCGAGATCACGGACGAAAGCGGCTATCGCATCCGTTATTCCCTTTCCGGCCGCTCAAACCGTGATGGCTCGCAAATCCACATCAATCTTCATGACCTCAACCGCAAGGTCTCCCCCCGGCAACAGGCGCTGGTGGTGGAACTGAACGGGGTTTGGCATGGCGATACACTGGAGTTGAACGGGGAATACACCATGACGGTGTACAACGGGGTCAGCAATGTCTGGAACAGCGACTGGGCCAGCGGCAAGGTGTCGGGCACCTTGCGCAAACCCTGATCCCGGAAGGACGGCAACCGCCTGTCGGCGATCAGTTCCAAACAGGAACCATATGATACCCCGACTTCCGGACCGCGACGTATAATGAACGCTATTCCCCGCTTTCCGGAAACGCCGCCATGAAATGGCAAGACATCGGTGACATCCCCTGCTCCATCGCCCGCAGCCTGGCGGTGCTGGGCGACCGCTGGACGTTGATGGTGCTGCGCAACTGCTTCCTCGGCATCAAGCGCTTTGATGACTTCCAGACCAATCTTGGCGTCACCCGCCATGTACTGGCCGAGCGCCTGCAACGGCTGGTGGACGCCGGGGTGCTTAAAAAAGTACCGTACCAGCAGAAGCCGGAACGCTTTGAGTACCGGCTGACTGACAAGGGCCGCGACCTCTATCCGGTGTTGCTGGCACTGATATCCTGGGGCGATAAGTGGCTGGATGAAGGACAGGGCGCGCCACTGGAATTCGTGCATCAGGCTTGCGGCCACAAATTCAGGCCGGTGACGGTCTGTTCAGAGTGCGGGCAACCGTTGTCCGCCCGGCAGGTGATGCCGGTGATCGGCCCCGGCTTCAGCCCCGCCAAGGTGCGGGAGGCCTGAAGCTCCATAAAAAACGCTCCCGAAGGAGCGTTTTTTATGGAGGCGCGCGCGTCAGGCCAGCATCGCCGGCACTTCCTTCGCCAGCTGCGCCTTCAACGCCGCATCGCCGGCAAAACTGCCGGTCAGGGCAAAGCCCAGCAACTGACCGTCGGGGTTACGGAATGACACGCGGACGTTAGGGCCGTCCTGCGCATCCACCGACCACGCTCCGTCCACGCCCGGCGCCACCGGCGACACCACTACCGGACACACCGGAGTCTTGACCTGTACCGGCATCGCTGGATACACCACGGCGGTCGGCTGGCCGCTGAGGGTCTTGGCCAGTGCCCGTGCACCCGCCATAAGCGGCAGCACATAGGGCAACACCAGCCCTTCCACTTCCGCGCAGTCACCCAGCGCGTAAATGTCCGGATGACTGGTTTGCAGTTCGCGGTTGACGACGATGCCGCGATTCACCGCCAGCCCGGCTGCCTTCGCCAGCGCCACGCGCGGCCGCAGACCGATCGCCGACAGCACCAGATCGCCTTGGATCTCGCGGCCATCGGACAAGGTGGCGCGCACGCCTTCACCATCCTTGTTAACTGCCTGGACGCTGACCCCGAAATGGAAGGTCACGCCCAGTCCAGCCAAAGCCGCGCCCACGGCTTCGGACGCGACCGGCGGCAGCAGCGCGGGCAGTACCCGGCCCACCGGCTCCACCAGCTGCACGGCATAGCCGCCGTTGCTCAGGTCGTTGGCGTATTCACTGCCGATCAGGCCGCCGCCAATCACGATCAGGTTCTTCTTGCCGCCCGCAGCCGCCTGGAAACGGGCATAGTCCTCCAGATCATTGACCGTCAGCACACGATCCAGACCGTCGCCGCCCATCGGCGGCTGGAAAGGATCGGCGCCCAGCGCCAGCACCAGTTTCTCAAAGGGCAGGACTTCACCGTCAACCGTCACCGTCTTGGCCGCCGGATCTATGGCGGTGACGCTGACCTTGGTGCGGATATCCGCCTTCAGTTGCTCGGCCATTTGCGCGGCCGTCTGCATCGCCAGCTGGTCGGCGGTCTTGCCCTTGGTGTAGCCGGTGGACAGCATCGGCTTGGAATAGTTGCGGCCGTCATCCCGGGTAAGGATGACCAGCGGCGCGTCGGGATTGAGTTTCCGCCATTCGCGGGCGAGGTTGTAACCGGCCAGACCGGTGCCGATGATGACGAGCGACATGGGAATTACCTGTGGAGGGGGAGAAACACCCTCTCCCGCAGGGAGAGGGTTGAAGCCGATGATTACAGCGCAACCATCTCGAAATCTTCCTTGCCGACGCCGCAGTCCGGGCAAACCCAGTCGTCAGGCACGTCTTCCCACTTGGTGCCGGCGGGAATGCCTTCGTGGGGAATGCCCACCGCTTCGTCATACACAAAACCACACACGATACATTGCCACTTCTTCATGTTGCACCTCAGGTATAAAGGGGTTGGCGCCAGCTTCCGGCATGGGGCGGAATCTTGGCAAGTTTCATCCTGTCAGACAAGATTAATTTATCACACTGTCACATTGCGCAATGTCTTGATTGTCCGGCAATCCATTGCCATCCTCCGGTTCAACCGGCCTGGACCTGATCCAGACGCTGACGATAGTGGTTGGCGTGACGCTCTTCCACCTTGGCCAGCGCAGCGAAGCGCTTGGCTGCCTTTTCCAGTACCTTCCGGAATTCCCCGGCGTGTTCCTTCGATTCGGCAATCTGCTCGTCGAACTCGCGCACGGCGTCGGGCTGCGATTCTGCCACAGCCGTGTCGCGGAATTTCGGGTACATCTCGGTGTACTCGTAGGTTTCTCCGGCAATCGCGATTTCCAGCATCTTCGCCGGGGTCAGTTCCGCGGCGGGATACAGCAGGTCGAGGTGGCCGAAGGCGTGCTGGACTTCCTGGGCGGCGGTGGCCTCGAAGGCCCTGGCGGTCAGTTCGTCTCCCTGAGCGCGGGCGATCTTGGCGAAATAGCTGTACTTCATGAAGGCCATCGACTCGCCGGCGAAAGCGCCTTCAAGGTTGCGGGCGGTCTGGGTGGCGGCTTGCGTGCTGTTCATCGCGTTGCTCCTGATGTTTCCGGTTGAGGGCGCGTCGCCCCGATGGACCCAGAATACGGTCCCGGCCATGCGCGGTCCAATTGATCGTTTCGTGAAATTTCATTGATAAAAGCTATGGACTTGCTTTCACCCGGCGCGGGCGGCATCCTCTGCCGATTCCGATCACGCCTGAACATTCCATGCCCTCGCCCGCCTGGCGGCCGCCCCGCCGCTACTGGCAATGCCCGCCGCCCCGCTCCCTGAAGCCCTGGCTGCTCTGCGCCGGATCGCTGACCGCCGCGCTGGTGCGCGCCAGTCACGGCGAGTTCCGGGTGCGGGTACTGCATGAAGGCTGGCATGTGCCGACCCGGGACGAGCAACGGGCGCTGGGCCTCCCCCTGGGACGGGTCGCGCGCATCCGTGAAGTCGCGCTGCTGGGACGCGGCGAGGTCTGGGTCACCGCGCGCAGCGTCATTCCGGTCGCCACCTTGCGCGGACGCGGCGGACGCCTGCGCTACCTGCGCAACCGCTCGCTCGGCACCTTGCTGTTCAAGGGCCGCGCCCGGCGCGGTCCGCTGGCGCTGCGCCATACCGCTGACGGCTGGGAGCGGCGCTCCTGTTTCCACTATTTCGGTCGACCGCTGCTGGTCCGCGAGCGCTTCCTGCCCGCCATCCCCGCCCCATCGCACGGCGGCTTGCGGTAGACTTGCCGCCTGAGTTGTCCGCCGGAAATTCCACATGCCCACCCCGTTCTCGCTGCGCCAGCGCCTGCCCCTCTACGCCGAACTGATGCGCCTGCACCGGCCGATCGGCATCTGGCTGCTGCTGTGGCCGACGCTGTGGGCGGTGTGGATCGCAGGCAACGGACATCCGTCGCCGCGCATCGTGCTGATCTTCACGCTGGGCGTGGTGATCATGCGGTCGGCCGGGTGCGTCATCAACGACTGGGCCGACCGCGATTTCGACGGACAGGTCACGCGCACCAAGGGCCGCCCCATCGCCGACGGCCGCCTGCCCTCGCGCGAAGCGCTCTACCTGTTCGTGTTCCTGATCGCCTGCGCCGCCGCGCTGCTGCCCTTCCTGAACCTGGCGACCTTCTTCTGGTCCTTCGGCGCGCTGGCGCTGGCGGCGCTTTACC
>JAYRMT010000097.1:0-11976 GCA_041912575.1 Fluviicoccus sp.
GCCTGATACAGGGGCGTGGGCAGGCAGGAAGGCTGATGAAGGTCGTTCGTCCGAAAACAGGAACGCCCCAATAATGATGGGGCGTTCTGTTCAACCGCTCAACGCGACAGTGTTTTTACACAGTCTGTTAAAGCGGGCTTTTTCATGGCGATCTGCTGACGGCGGACAAACAAAAACCCGCCGGAGCGGGTTCTTGCATATCAACAACCGCTTACGGCAGCAGGTGCTTGACGGCGTCGCGCTCTTCCTGCAGTTCCTTCTCGGTGGCCTGCATGCGGGCGCGCGAGAATTCGGAGATTTCCAGGCCCTGCACGATTTCCCAGTCGCCGTTCTTGCAGACGCAGGGGAAGGAGTAGATCAGGCCCTTGTCGATGCCGTAGGAACCGTCGCTGTAGACGCCCATGGAGACCCAGTCGCCTTCCGGAGTGCCCAGCGCCCAGGTGCGCATGTGGTCGATGGCGGCATTGGCGGCGGAGGCGGCGGAGGAAGCGCCGCGAGCCTTGATGATGGCTGCGCCACGCTGTTGCACGTTCGGGATGTACTCGTTCACGTACCAGTCGTTGTCGATCAGGCCTTCAGCGGCCTTGCCGTCCACAGTGGTCTTGGAGATGTCCGGGTATTGGGTGGAGGAGTGGTTGCCCCAGATGGTGATGTTCTTGACATCGTTCACGGTCTTGCCGGTCTTTTGGGCCAGCTGAGCCATGGCGCGGTTGTGGTCCAGGCGGGTCATGGCGGTGAACTGGCGCGGATTGATGTCCGGCGCATTCCGCTGGGCGATCAGGGAGTTGGTGTTGGCCGGGTTGCCAACCACCAGAACCTTGATGTTGCGGCTGGCAACGGCGTTGATGGCCTTGCCCTGCACGGAGAAGATGGCGGCGTTGGCTTCCAGCAGGTCCTTGCGCTCCATGCCCGGGCCGCGGGGACGCGCACCGACCAGCAGGGCGTAATCGGTGTCCTTGAAGGCGATCATCGGGTCATCGGTCATCACGATGCCGGCCAGCAGCGGGAAGGCGCAGTCGTCCAGTTCCATCGCCACGCCTTCGAGGGCCTTGAGCGCCGGGGTGATTTCCAGCAGTTGCAGAATGACGGGCTGGTCCTTGCCCAGCATGTCGCCGGAGGCGATGCGGAACAGCAGGGAGTAGCTGATCTGGCCGGCAGCACCGGTGACGGTAACGCGAACGGGTTGTTTCATTCTGGAACTCCTGGGGGTGTAAGGGGCGGGATCGCCGACCCGGAACGAGGCGCCGCCGGGATGACCCGGCGGCGCAAAAAGACCGCAGCATTGTACCTAAGCGGGGCCTTCCCCTCAATTGTCGGCTGAGCCCTGCGCGCGCGCGCGTGCGGAAATTTGCTAGAATGGCGGCTCAATCCGGTTGCCGCGTCCCGACTATTCATGCTGATCCGCAAGCTTTTCCGATTCGAGAACGCCCATATCGTGCGCAATTGCAGCAGCGACCGGTGCAGCCGTTCGATCCACGGCCATAGCTATCAGGTGGAATTCCTGCTGGAAGCCGATGCGCTGGATAACGGACAGATGATATATGACTTCGGTTTGCTGAAAGGAGCCGTCCGCACGCTGGTGGACAGCTTCGACCACGCCGTGGCGTTCTGGGACAAGGACAATCCGGAGTATATCGCCGCGTGCAGGACGTTCAGCGCGCGCTGGATTTCCCTGCCGGTGTCGCCTTCGGCGGAGCAGTTCTCACGCCTGATGTTTGTACTGGCCGATGCCGTGCTGCGCCAGACCGACATGGTGAACGGCGAACAGGATGTGCGCCTCCATTCGGTCATTGTGCATGAGACGGCGACCGGTTATGCGCAGTGCTTCCGCCATGATGTCGAGAATCCGCGCATGGGACTGATCCGGCTGGAAGACATTGAATTTTCCGAACAGGTCCGTGCGGAATGGCCCGACCCCGGGATGTACGAGAAGCTCAAGCGCGGCGAGCGTTTCGTCAATCCCGCCGTAACCCCGCAAGTCGTGTCATGACGTGGGTATTGCTTGGGTTTCTTCCGTCCTATGACGAGCAGCTGATCTCCATCTTCCGTCCCCAGTCCGGGGGCAGTCCCGCATAGGACGCGTATTGCGGCCATTCGTCAAACGGCTCCTGCAATAGCGCCATCAGCCGGTCAATTTCGCTGGTGTCGCCTTTTTCCGCCTTTTGTATTGCGATATGCGCCAGGTAATTGCGCAGGATGAACTTCGGATTCGCCTGCCGCATGACGGCTTGCCGTTCCTCATCCGGACGTCCTTCCTGCTTCAGCCGCGCCGTGTAGCGCGCCAGCCAGGCGTCGAAGGCTTCACGGTCGAGAAAGTCGTCGCGCAACGGATGCCGGGTATCGTTTTGGTTGACCGTGCATAGCGCGCGGAAGCTGCGCGTGTAGTCGGCCCCTTGCCGCATCAGCAGTGACAGGAAATCCATCAGCAGTGCGCTGTCGTCAGGATACGTCTCCACCAGGCCGAGTTTGCGCCGCATGCCTGCATCATAATGGGCCAGCAGGGCGGGCTCGTACTCCTGCAACGCCGCGATGATGGCATCGCGTTCGATCAGCGGCGACAGGGCGTAGGCGAGCGCATTGAGGTTCCACAGGCCGATACTGGGCTGCTGGTTCCAGGCATACCGGCCGCTGTGATCGGAGTGATTGCAGATATAACCGGGCTCATAGGCTTCCAGGAAGCCGTACGGACCGTAGTCGAAGGTGGCGCCGGTGATCGAGAAGTTGTCGGTGTTCATGACGCCATGGGCGAAGCCGACGCGCTGCCAGTCCGCCATCAGCCGGGCGGTGCGGTGTACGACCTCACGCAGGAACGCATGCACGGGTGCGGGGGTGTCCCGGCATTCCGGGAAATGACGGTCGATGACATAGTCGGCGAATCGGGGCAGCAGGTCGGGGCGATTGTGGAAGAGCCACTCGAAATGCCCGAAGCGGATATGGCTGTCGGCGACGCGCAACAGGGTGGCGCCGTGCTCCAGCGTTTCCCGTTGTACCGGCTCGCGCGAACCGATGATGCAGAGCGCGCGGGTGGTCGGAATGCCCAGGCCGTGCATGGCTTCGCCGCACAGGTATTCCCGGATGGTTGAACGCAGGACGGCGCGACCGTCGCCAAAACGGGAATAGGGTGTTTTGCCCGCACCCTTGAGGTGGAGGTCCCAGTAACAGCCATCCGCGTCGCGAACCTCACCGAGCAACATGCCCCGGCCGTCGCCGAGTTGCGGGTTGTAAACACCGAACTGGTGTCCGCTGTAGGTCATCGCCACCGGATCGCTGCCGGGAAGCGGTTCGTGACCGCTGAAATGGCGGGTCAGGGCATCGGGATCGGGGCTATCCAGTCCCAGGAGCGCGGCGACCTGCAGGTTGGCATGAACGAGGCGGGGCTCCTTCAGCGGGCTCGGTGTGACGCGGGAGACCAGTTCAGGCCAGGTGTTCGCGTAGCGGTTTTCCAGGGACAACAGGAGCGCGTCAGGCATGGGATTATATCCGAGTGTCGTACTCGGATTATCGCTGGAATAAGCCCTGCCGACAAACCGGCTGAAAAGAAAAAGGCCGCATGGAGCGGCCTTTCGGATGTGCAGCGAAGATCAGGCGTTGACCGGCAGCATCTGGCGCATCAGCAGTTCCAGACGGCGGCTCTGCATCTTCATGCGGTACTCGATTTCCTGGAAGCGGGTCTTGAAGCTGGCCTCTTCCCATTTCTGCGCCAGTTCATGGCCCTTGTCGGTGAGCGCCTGTTTCTTCTCGGCATACCACTCTTCCTTGAGTTTTGCCCATTCGTTCAGGGTGGCCATGAAGGTGTCGTATTCCTGAGTCATATGCTGCTTGACGGCTTCGACATCCAGCTTGGGGAAACGGCTGGCGGTCGTTTCCAGCTGGTTGCGGGCCCGCTTGAACTGCATCTGCAACTGGGCCTTGCGGATGGTGAAGTCTGGCACACGCTTGAGGTTGCGGGTCAGGCCGACCCAAGAACAGGCCAGGATCAGCCACTTGGTGGGGTCGAACTGCCACCATTTCACGCCGTTCCGGTAGTCATACTGGAAGATGTGGTGGAAGTTGTGATAGCCCTCGCCGTAGGTCAGCAGCGCCAGCACGAAGTTGTCGCGGGCGGTGTTTTCATCGGTATAGGGCTGGTTGCCCCAGATGTGGGCCAGCGAGTTGATGAAGAAGGTGAAGTGGTGGCTCAGCACGAGACGCACCAAGCCCATCAGCAGGACCACGCCCCACAGGTCGCCGGCCAACCATCCCGCCAGCACCGGCACACCGATGTTCATCAGCAGCACCAGCGGCACGTAATGGTTGTGCTGGAACATCACGATCTTGTTGTTCAGCAAGTCCGGGGAATTGCTGAAGTCATCCTTGCCGGATTCGTAATTCCGCAGCATCCAGCCCATGTGCGAGAACCAGAAGCCGCGCTTGGCGGAATACGGGTCCAGATCCACATCGTCGACATAGCGGTGATGACGGCGGTGGCCCGAAGCCCAGACCAGGATGCTGTTCTGGATGGCCGCCGCGCCGCAAAGCATCAGGATGACCTGCACGCTCCAATGCGCCTCGAAGGCGCGGTGCGCCCACAGGCGGTGATAGCCCATGGTGATCGCGAGGCCGTTGGCGTACAGGTAAACCACCATCAGGATCCACGCCGCCAGACTGAAATCATGGTGCATGGCGTACCAAGGCACTGCGATCAGGGCAATGATCGGCGTGGGGATCAGGATGGAGGCGGCCAGCCAGTTTATTGGAGGTTTTTCTTCGGCGTGTTGGCTCATGGAGTGCTCCGGGACAGTTGTATAGCAATTATAACGTGAATGATTCAGGCCGTGCGACGCAATTCCGATGATTGTAGCCGCTTGACCTGATGACTGATGGCGATGACGAGCTTGATCATTGCCGGCATGCCCGGGCCGATCAGGCTCTTGCCGGTGGTCAGGATGCTGGCCGAGAGGGCGCGATCGGGGTCCGCCCAGCAAAAGATCGAGATGTAGCCGAGATGACCGAACGCGTTCGGACTGTTGAGACCGAACAGGCCGACGGGTTTGTCGCCCAGCATCGGTCCCATGGCGTAGCGCATGGGCAGCAGCAGGATGCGGTCGATCTCCGGGCGAGTCACTTCAATGGTGGCTCGCCGGATGGTCATGGGATCGAAAATCTGCCGGTCGCCGTAGCGGCCGCCGTCCAGCAACATCTGGAAGAAGCGCGAGCTTTCCTCGGCGGTGGCGAAGATGTTGCCCGCCGGGCAGATGGTATCCATGAAGCGGCTGTCATTGGTCAGGCGCTCGACGTCTTCCATGGATGCGCCGAGGATTTTCTTCAGGTACCAGGCGGGCGCGAGCGTCGGCTTGATGCCGGTGCTGTAGTTGAGTGCCGCGGTATCGCGCATTTCCGGGGCCAGTCCGAAGTTGAAATGGGGCATGTCCATGGGGTTGCCGATGTTTTCCCGCAGGAACTCGCGCGGGTCCTTGCCGGTGACGCGTTCAATGATCTCGCCCAGGATGTATCCGCCGGTGAGCGCGTGATAGGCCGCGCGATGGCCGCTGGGGGCAATCGGCTTGGCCTTGTACAGCAAGTCGGCGGCGGCATAAGGGTCAAACAGCAGTTCCGGATCGGTGCCGGGCGGCAAGGTTGGCACGCCGCCGCGATGGGCCAGCAGGTGGTAGATGGTCGCATCCTGCTTGCCGTTGACGCCGTATTCCGGAATGTAGTGGCTGATCGGGTCCAGCAGGTCGATTTCGCCGCGTTCGTCGAGCAAGTGGACCATCATTGCAGTCACGACTTTCGAGGCCGAGAACAGGCAGACGCGGGTGTCCGGCGTGGCGAGGACTTTCGGGGTGTCCGGCGTGTCTTCGGGCCCGTTGCCGCGCGCATGGCCGATCGCGCGGTTGAGGATGATTTCCCCGTGACGGCGCAGGCAAACCGTAATGGCGGGGGATGCGCCGGTGCGATAGACGTTTTCGACCTCGCGCCAGATGGCATCGATCTGGCGTTGGCTCATGCCGACGCGTTCGGGATCGACTTCGGTCGCGGCATCACGGGTGGTGACGGAGTCGAGGTCGGCGGGAACGGAGCAGCGGTTGAGCGAAAGCAGTTTCATGCGGCGGGAACTCCGGCTAGCGGCGCTGGTTGTTGACAGGAGGGACCGTGTTGTTGCGTTCGCGGATCGAAGCCGGACGGAACAGGCGGGCCAGCGGACGGGCGACATCGCCCAGACCGGACAGCTTGTCCACGGATTCGCGCATGGCGCCGACTTCATCCAGTTGCCCGGCCATGCGGAACACGACCATCAGAAGCTCCAGAACGACCCGGCAGACAGAGACCCAGACCAGGAAGGTCGGCGGAGCCAGGATGATCGCCGCGACACCGAACCGGAGGTCGTACATGAACGCCAGCGCCACCCCGTAGGCCAGCATCGCCGCCGTCGCGAACACGATGAGCAGGTAGACGAGCGGAATGATCTGCAGGCTGATGTAGCGCTGGAAAGTGAAGTCGAACAGCAGGGTTTCGAGGTAAGCGCCGATGGCTTTGAGCAAGGCGCGGAAAGTCTTCATCGGCGTGGAAAATCGGGTAGAACCGGCAATGTCCAGAGCATAGCGGCAAAGCCCGGCGGAGGCGAGGCCTGCCGCCGCTTTTCCCTGCAAAAAACAGGGGTGTCAGGTCCGCCTCACCATTTGATGTACTGGTCTTCCACGAATCCTTTCAGACCGTCCAGGGACAAGGTTTCGCCTTCGTGCCGCAAGGCGCCCCGGAACTCGCCGAACACCTGCCGGAAGTTGCTGTTCACCAGGCCGGTGCGGATGCGTTCGTGGTGCATGCCCAGCGGTGTGAAGGACAGGCGCAGCGCGCCGTGGTCCGCCTCGATGTCCCAGGGTTGGAGCGGTTGGCGGCTGTCAAAATCGAAGCGGGTGAAGTGCAGCGGGAACAATTGGCCGTCGAGCCAATAACAGTTCTCGCTGAAGCCGGTCTCGTTGACCCCGGCGGAAATGTTCAGGCCGACGCGTCGACCGGCGTACTTGCCTTCGCGGATCTCGCCGGACAGGCAGGCCCAGTTCCACCAGGTTTCACGACGCATGTAACCGCAGGAGAAATCATGGTGGCCGTGGGCTTTCAGGTCGCCCAGGTCGAAATGTTCCCCTTGCCAGTCGAGGAAGCCGAACAGCGGTTGACCGGCGGACTTGCAGGCGTAGGTCCAGCCGCTGTAGCCGGTGCGGGTGCAGATCGACATCGGCCGGAAATGCTCTTCGGGCATGCGCGCTTCCAGATGCAGTCCCTTGCAGCGGATGGTCAGCGTCTTGTCGCGCGGGTTGGTGTTGTAGCTCATGGCGATATCCACCAGCCCGGGGAGGTGGAAGCGTGAATCGCCGGCCAGCGGGTTGTCGGCCAGTGTGAGACCGACGCCAAGCGGGCTTTTCCAGGAGCGGGACCACAAGTTCCGTGTCGTGACATCGTAGACATAGACAAAGGCAATGCCCATGTACCGCAGGTGGGCGAGCGCGCAGCCGAAAATCAGCCGGTCGCTCATGCCGCCCAGATACTGGAAATCCTTGCAGCCGATCCAGCGGGACAGCGGGTTCTGTTTGTCACCGAACGGGTTGCGATAATCGAAGCCGTTGCGGTCGAGGCGCGACAGGGCGTCGGCGAAGTGCCCGAAACGGGGATTGCCGTTCTGGACCAACGGCTGCGTGGCGTCGAGGAAATTGAACATGGGAGCAATCCGGTGCATGGGACATGCCGGAAGTATAGACGCGTGTCCGGCGCGCGCTTGTCCGGACACGCCAGCGTCTCAGGCGCTTTTGCCCTGAGCGTTTTCCAGAATGGCGACAAACTCACCGGCCGGCGTGTGGGTCCGGAGCAGATCGAGCAAGGTCTTGCCGTGTTCGTCCGTGGCGTCGATCCGCCGCCCGGCCTCCAGGAAAAAGGCGATGAAGCGCTCGAAGTCGTAGGCGCGCATGTGCTTGTAGGCCGTATGCAGGACATGGAAATCGGCGTCAGCACCGGCGGGAGGCAGGCGGTTGAGGTAGCCGCGAATGCGGTCATCGCTCCATTCTTCGCCAAACTTGGCGGGTTGGGAGAGGGCCATGGAATACTCGTGATGATCAGGCGGATGGAAACACTGCGAGGGAACGCGGCCCCCGGTCATTGAACGGTGACCGGGGGCATCGGGTCAGGCTTTCGGAGGCGAAGGGTTGACGTCTTCAGGCAGGGTAATGTCCATTTCCAGCACGTCGATGCCGTCCTTGCGCTGGAGATTGACCTCCACGGCGCTGTCCGCGACCTGCACGTACTTGCGTACGACCGCCAGAATCTCCTCGCGGAGGGTGTTCAGGTAGGGGGCGCCGCCGTCACGACCTTCGCGTTGGTGCGCGACAACGACCATGAGGCGTTGCTTGGCGTTGGAGGCGGTGTTTTTCTTGTCGTTGCCGAACAGTTTATCGAACCAGGCCATGATTAGCTCCCCAGCAGCCAGGCGAGCAGACCTTTCTTCTCGGGATTCAGGAAACGCATCGGACGGTCTTCGCCAAGGAAACGGGCGACCAGATCATCGTAGGCCTTGCCGGCGTCGGTGTTCTGGTCGTTGATCACGGGGACGCCCTCGTTCGAGGAAGTCAGCACCCCGGGAGATTCGGGTACGACGCCCAGCAGGGGAATCGCGAGGATTTCCTGGATGTCCTCCACGGACATCATTTCCTGCTTCACGACGCGGCTGGGGTTGTAGCGGGTCAGCACCAGGTGTTCCTTCAGGCGGCCCTGACCGGATTCGACCTTGTGGGTCTTGCTGGCCAGGAGGCCGAGCACGCGGTCGGAGTCGCGCACGGACGAGACTTCCGGGTTAGTCACGACCAAGGCCTCATCGGCGAAATACATCGCGAGGTGGGCGCCTTTTTCAATGCCGGCGGGAGAGTCGCAAACGATATAGTCGAATTCCTGCTTGAGTTCGTTCAGCACGCGTTCGACGCCCTCCTGGACCAGGGCATCCTTGTCGCGGGTTTGGGAGGCGGCCAGGACAAAGAGGTTTTCAAGGTTCTTGTCCTTGATCAGCGCTTGATGCAGCTTGGCTTCCCCATGGATCACGTTCACGAAGTCGAAGACCACGCGGCGTTCGCATCCCATGATCAGGTCCAGGTTGCGCAGGCCGACATCGAAGTCGATGACGACAGTCTTGAAGCCGCGCATGGCCAGGCCGGTGGCGAACGATGCGCTGGTGGTGGTTTTGCCGACGCCGCCTTTCCCGGAGGTCACAACTATAACTTTGGCCACGGTTTCTCTTCCCTCACTCAAACGGAGTTGTATCAAAAATCGAGCAATTGTATCTCTAAACGACTGTCATCAGACAGCCACGACTGGGTTGCCTTGCCAAGGAATTGTGTCGGAATTTGTTCCGATACCATGTACACCCCGGCGATGGCGATGAGTTCGGCTTCCATCTTGCGGCAGAAGATGCGCGCGGCGGGGTTTCCGGCGGCGCCCGCAATGGCGCGGCCGCGCAGGGAGCTGTACACGTGGATGCTGCCGTCGGCGATCACTTCCGCGCCGGCGCTGACAGGCGCCATCAGGATGAGATCGCTTTTCTCGGCGTAGATCTGCTGCCCCGAACGCACCGGATCGGTGAGGATGCGGGCGGGCAGGCCGGGCGGCGGAGGCACGTTGGGCTTGCCCGGCGCCGCCTTCGGGGCGTCATTGCGGATGGGACGCGGCTGGGTGTGGTCCGGCGGCAGGATCGGCAGGTCGATCTGGCGCGCCTGCTCGCTGAGGACGCCATCGGCGACGCCGAGCACTTGAAGGCCGGTCTTTTTCAGGATGCGGACCAGCCAGGCGAGATCAAGGTTGTCATGCGATTCGATGATGACCGGCAACCCCTGTTTCAGGTTGGGGTTGTCGATGGTGAGCTGGGTGAGATCCTCGATAATGGCCTGGGTGTCCGTCGACTGCACCCGGAGCCTGGACAAAGTCAGGATCCGGCCCATCAGCCGCAGGGCGCGTTGTTCATCCATAGGTGCTTTCTTCTGTGTGCGCTCCGGCGTGGTCGCCGGACGGTTCTTGAAAGGCGCAAGATACTGTTTGTCAGGGCGACTGGCAAGCTGCCCGCCACAGGCTTTTACGAATTTTCCGACTGGTTCTCGGCGAGCTTCCATTGTTGGACCGCGACCTGCTCCTTGATGAGGTCGATCGCCTCCAGAACGATCTGTTCGACGGCGCGGTTGAGCACCGGATCGGGGCGGGTCAGCTGTTCATACGCCGAGGCGGCGACCGTCGTCATGGCCGGATTTCCCGGTTCTCCCAGATCACGGAGGATACGTCCGGCCATGTCGGAGAGCAGGCTGCCGAGGACCGCCTGCATTTCGGTTTCCAGCCGGACACCGACGAAGGAGAGGCGTCGCCGCAGCGCACTCCATTCGGGATTGTCGTGCAGGGCCGCTGCGGCCGATTGCCGCAGGTAGGAGTCCAGCTCGGTTTCGTGACGGGTATAGGCGTGGTCCGCAATGGAGCCCAGGCCTTCGGCCAGCCATCGGACAATGGTTTCCCGATGCGGATTCAGCACCCGGTCGCGCACCCGGCCGGACACCGGATTCCCGTTGCGGATTTCCTGCTGCACGCCATCGAGCACGTTGATGACGATGCGGTCGGAAATCTCCTCCAGCACCACGTGATAATACTTTTGCGCGGTCGCGATGATCGAACTTCCCAGCACCAGCACGCCAATGCGGTTGAGCCGGTAAAAGATCGAGGCGAGCCGCAGCAACCGGAAGGCTTGCAGGCCCGGGAAACAGCCGATGACGTCGTACCAGTGCGCAAAGGGGTAGAAGAACCAGCGATGGTAAGTCTTGCGCATCACTGCCCAGAACCAGCGGAACAGCAGTTCGCCGATCAGGAAACCGGTGAACAGCGTGTCGCCGACGAGCACGTCTTCGTGCCAGTCCTTTCGCCATTCGTGCACGAGCTCGGGCAGGAAGCGGGCGGCCAGCACGCCGGTGCCGGTATCGAGCAGCAGGCGGTCGCAGAGCAGGAACAGCAGGTTGACGGTGATCATCGCCAGTACTGCGAGGTCCAGCACCAGCCAAGGGGCCTCGTCGCGATGTTCCTTCAAGGCTTGCCAGCGAATGGCCATGGTCAGGACTCCGGAAGTGCTCGGGATGAAAAGCAAAACGGGCCGGCATGAAAGCCGGCCCGTATCGGTTGCCGTCAGACCGTCATTTTACAATGCCAGGAAGGCGTCGCTGTGCAGGATGTCCGACAGTCGCTTGAACGCCGAGTCGCGTCGAGACGGCGACAGCGCCTGACATTCGATGGCGGCGTTGAGCGTGCCGAGCACCAGTTTTTTCTTGTCGGCCGGAGTTTTCGGATAGCGCTGCAACTTGAACATCGCCATCTGGCGCGACAGGCGGGCGGCTTGCTCTTCAGCCGGGCTGGGGACTTCCAGCAGGATCTCCATGAGCAGGCACTGCTGGTTGAACAGCATGAGCTGCTGATCAGGTTCCAGGCGGTGTACGTTCAGGCGCTCCTCCCAACGGCGATCGAGGATCGCGGCAAAGCTTTCCGGGCGCTCCACGGTATCCAGCGGGTTGGCGGCGCTTGCGGCATCCGCCCCGTCCAGAATCGCCTCCTCCATGCCCTGGAAGGCTTTCAGCGCGTGCAGCAGCCGGTCCAGATCCCGGCGGAATTGCTGTCCTGCTTCAGCCTGTTGACGCTGTTGCCAGCGCCCGGACAACTCGGCGAGACGGGCTTCCAGATCCTTGGCGTCACGGGGCAGCGGCAAGCTCCGGAAGCGGCTGGTCAGATCGGCGACCCGCGCGGCATCCGCGGCCGGAGCGTCGACGGCCTCCGCCAGTTCATCCAGGACGGCGCGGGCCGCGTCCAGTTGCGTTTTCTCGGCGTCGACCCGGGCGGTCTTCTCGGCATCGCGCCGGGCAAACAAGGCGTCGCAATGACCCCGGAATACCTCCCAGAGCTTCTGGTCCTTGGCGTGGCCGCAGGAACCGGTTTCCTTCC
>JAYRMT010000098.1:0-11633 GCA_041912575.1 Fluviicoccus sp.
CCGTCAAGACCGGCACCAGCAAGGACATGCGCGACAACTGGTGCATCGGCTTCTCGCCGCGCTACACGGTGGCGGTGTGGGTGGGCAACCTGAACGGCGCGCCGATGCGCGATGTCTCGGGTATCACCGGCGCGGCGCCGGTCTGGGCGGAACTGATGCAGCGGCTGGAAGGCGGTAAATGGCAGGCGGATGCGCGGCGGCCGGAACCGCCGTCAGGCTTGCAAAAACAGGATGTGCATTTCGACGGCGTACCCGAGCCGGACCGCGCGGAATGGTTCCTCGCGGGCACCGTCACGCCGGAGATCCGCTACGCGGGGGAACGGCGGGCGCACATTGTCTCGCCCGCCAACGAAACGATCTACGCCATCGACCCGGACATTCCGGAAGGTCATCAGGCGGTGCGTTTCCAGGCCGGGCCTGACGGCGACCGGCTGCGCTGGCGGCTCAACGGAAAGCTGCTCGGCCCGGCGAAGGATTACCGCTGGACGCCGCAACCGGGCTCATTCCGGCTGAGCCTGCTTGATACCCAGGGCATCGAGCAGGACGCCGTGGTCTTTACCGTGCGGGGGCGGCCGATCCGGGCCAGTAAGGCGTCCGCGCCTTCTCCCACACCTTGAGCACCAGATCGCGGCTGTCGCCATCGTAGTAATGGGTTTCCACCTGCACGCGCTCGAACTGGTCGGACTCCTTGATGTTGCGTTCGGCCAGCCCCATCACCCGCTCGTCGGTGGTGTGGATGGTCACGCGGAAGCCGTCCAGGAACGGTTCGATGCTGCTCACGGATGCGTTGTCCGGCAACAAGGACTCGATGCGCTGGCTGATCAGCGTGCGGGAGGTATCCGACGCGCGCGGCATCAGGCCCATCGCCACCTCCATGCGATAGCCCTGCGCGGCGTCGCCGGAGAAGCCGGTGACCTCGACCTCGCGGAAACGGTCGGAATGATCGAGCGACTGGAAAAGCAGGTTGAACGCCAGCGTTTCCTTGGCGGACAGGGTGGCCCGGACCGAACCCGGACTGTCGGCCTTCACATCGTCCACCATCAGTCCCTTGACCTCGAAATTGCCCAGCGCGCCCTTGACCTCGTCGAGCCGTTGCGCGCTGTCCTGCACATCATGCCAGTAGGACGGCTTGGGATCGCGCTGGAAGGACGCCAGCCACGGCAGCGGCGTCAGATCGGGCTTCGCGGGCGCCCAACGTTCCCATTCGTCGTTGGTGTCGCGGCCGAAGGGCACGGGGATGCAGATGCCGAACTTGCAGACCTTGCCGCCCTTGAGAATGCTGTTGTGCGTGGAGTGCGCGACCAGACCGCCCGAGACATCCTTGACGAAGCGGATCTGGCCGTCCAGCACGCGGGCGCCGGTGTCATCCGGCACCATGCGCCGCCCAGACAGCCATCCGCCGTCGCAGAGGTAATGCGTGCCCGCGAGCAGGACCGCATGCGCCGACAGCGCCGGATAGACCCCGTTGAGTCGTTGTGCGTAGTCCGCATCGGAAGCGCTCCGATTATCGCGTGACCAGCGGACGGCGGGATCATACAACTGCGGAATATCCTGCCCCTTCGCCATCTGGTGCGGCGCATGCAGGGAAATCCATTCTGCAACCGTCTCCGGCGTGCGGGACAGGGTAACGTCCAGTTGCTGTTCCGGTTTACCGGCCAGGGTGAGGGTATCCCAGGGCGGCCCGGACTTGCCCAGCGGCAGATGGTCGCCGAACAGGCTGGCCTCCAGCGGCGCGCCGTTGCCTCCGGCGGGTACATCGACCCGGTAGGTTCCGGCGATCGCGGGACAGCCCGACCAACCTGTGTCGGTCTTGGGCCAGCCGTCGGGATAACGGTCGCAGCCCGCCAGGGCCAAGCTCATCAGGACCGCCGCCCCGCCCCGGATTCGCGCCGCGCCAATGCATTCCGCCATGGTGTTTTCATCCTGAATGATCAAGGTCCGGCGAACTTTACCCTATCCCGCCGACACGCGGATACAGCACCATCTGCGTGCAGCGGAACAAGGCCATGGTCTTCCCGGCGCTGTCCGTCACCACCGCGTCCCACACCTGCGTCGTGCGGCCCAGATGCGTGCCGCTTGCCGTGCAGCGGATGATCCCTTCCCGCGCCGTGCCCAGGAAATTCGACTTCAGCTCGATGGTCGTGAAGCTGTTCGCGCCCGGCGGCAGGTGCTCCATGCAACCGAAGCCGGCCGCCGTGTCGGCCAGTGTCACCACGGTGCCGGCATGCAGGTAACCGTTCGGCGCCAGATGATGGGGACGGATGTCCAGCTCCGCCTCCACCTTGCCGCCGCCGACGGACAGGATACGGATGCCCAGATGGCCCGGCAGGCGCTCGACGGCGACCCGGTTGAAGGCATCGGTATCGGCAGGGAAATCGGTCATGAGGAACTCCGGCAGGATCAGGGGACAGTCCGCCGATAGTAAGTTCCTTTTGGGAATCAGGTCAACGCGCGTCGGGATAACGCCGTTGGGTCAGTGTTTCCAGCACCCGGTAATGGCCCTCCAGCACCGGCGTCGCGATGCGCGCCAGACGACCGGCCAGCCGCGCCAGCTCGAAGGCGCATTGCGCTTCCGTCTGGATGAACACCGGCATGCCGGACGAGGACGGCGTGCGGAAGGTCATCGGATCGACCAGCCGCAGGATTTCATCCAGTCCGAAGGTGCGGGAACGGTAGGGCCGGAACACCGGATGGTCCTGCACGAAATCAAGGTCCAGCGCCAGATCGGCGCGGACCTCGCCCTTCCACCAGCTCAGGGTCAGCGTCAGGGGCGGCTTGCGATACGCCGCGGCCTCCCCCGCTCCGGACGGCAACGCGCCTTCAAAGCGGAAGCCGTGCGCACCCATCAGCCCGTCAAACGCCGCCTGCACGTCATCAACAAACGCCATGGGTCGGTCTCAGGGCTTGAGCTTTCGGAACAAGGGCGTGCGCTGAACGACGTCCATCACCCCGGGCATCAAGCGTTTGCCGGCGTACAGCACCCAAGCCTCCGGGCTGACCGGCACCACGGCGCGGTTATGGATCACCGCCTCCGCAATCGCTTCCGCCACCTTTTCCGGCCCGTAATTGCGCTTGCGGTAGATATCCACCACCTTCTGCTGCGAGCCCACCATCGCGCCGTTGGTGCGCATGGCGGAGACGATGTTGGTGTTGATCACCCCCGGACAGATCGCGCTCACGCCCACGCCGTGCTCCGCCATTTCCAGGCGCAGCGACTCGGACAGGCCCATCACCGCGTGCTTGCTGGCGGAATAGGCGGACATCTCCGGCGCGGCGTAATAGCCGGCGGCCGAGGCGATGTTGACGATATGCCCTTTCCCGGCCTGCGCCATCGGCGCGCCGAACAGCTTGCAGCCGTGCACCACGCCCATCACGTTGATGCCGAACACCCAGTTCCAGTCCTCGACCGGCGTGCTCAGGAAGTCGCCGGAGGTCGCCACCCCGGCGTTGTTGACAAGGATATCCAGGGTGCCGACCCGGGCATGGACGCGCTCGGCCAGCGCCTGCATCGCGGCCCAGTCGGACACGTCGGCGGTGTCGCCGATCACGTCCGCACCCTTGGCGCGCAAAAGCTCCGTGGTTTCCTTCAGCGAATCGGGATTGCGGTCGACAATCACCAGGCGCGCGCCGAGATCGGCGAAGCGCAGCGCGGTGGCGCGACCGATGCCCGAACCCGCGCCGGTAATCAGCGCGACACGGTCGGAAAAGGCGGGATGCGGTTTGACGGTCATGAAATTCTCCGGAAATCAGCGTTTCTTGCGCAGCAGGCCGTCATCGAGGACCTGCTGGAAATGTTCGGTAAAGGTCTCTTCGGCGGGGCGATACGCCACGCCCAGCTCCCGGCTGCGCCGGTTGTCGAAGCGGATGCGGTAGCCGACGTTCTTGCGGATGAAATCGCGGGTAACGCTGCGGTCAAACAATGGCCCGAACGCCCAGACCATCGGCGTCGGCACTTCCATGCGCGGGAAGGGATAGGCGCTGCCGTAGCGCTTGCGCAGGATGCGGGCGATATCGAGCATCGACAGCTCCGTCGCGTTGAGGATATGCCGCCCCTTCGCGTCCGGCTTGAACGCGGCCAGCAGGTGCGCGCGCGCGACTTCACGCACGTCCACGACACCGTAATTCAGTCGCGGCACGCCGGTACGCAAGCGCCCGTCGCCCATCTTCACCAGCGTGTCGATGCTGGCGGACTGGCTGCCCTTGGTCAGCGACGGACCGTAGACCATGGCGGGATTGATCGTCACCAGATCCCAGCGCGACTGCGCTTCCTGCAACTTCCAGGCCTCGCGCTCGGCCACGGTCTTGGAAAACTGGTAGGGGTTGTGGTCCACCGTGCTGGTGGTGTTCCAGTTCTCCTCGGTGAAGGTCTTCCCGGGAGCGGACTGGATATCGCAGTTATCGCCGTAGATCGCGGCCACGCTGCTGGTCAGCACCACGCGATGCACGCTCGGGCAGCGGTTCACCGCGTCGAGCACATTGCGGGTGCCCTCCAGCGCCGGGCGCACCAGCGCTTCATTGGCGTCGGTAAAGCCTTCCAGCACGAAGGGCGACGCCGTGTGCATCACCACGCCGCAACCGGCCATCGGGGCGTCGAACACGCCCGGTGTCAGCAAATCGGCCTTGAACAGCTTGAGGGTGCCCGGCCCTTTTTCCGCCATCGCCAGCAAATGGCCGACGCTGGATTTCTTGTCCGGATCGCGCACCGTGCCGTGGACGGTGTATCCCTCCTCCAGCAGGTACCGGATGATCCAGCCCGCGATATAACCGGAGGCCCCGGTTACCAGAACGGGCGGCTGTCCCTGACCGGGCAACGGCGATTGGCTCATGTCGACTCCTTGGGCTTGTCTGAACGGCCTGAAGGCCGGAAAGCCCGAGCATACTGTCCCGGCGCGGCGGCGGCCATTGCCCGGATGACGCCGTCCGTCGGCCCGCTGGCCGTCGCTGTCCCCGACCGCTGGCCGGAATTGTTCTGGACAGCCCGGTCGCGCTCACGCACAGTGACGGCCAATCCTGAACCATCGTGCCAGATGACCATGAGCGCCAACCGCACCGTCCACGCCTTTACCGATGATGTCCTTGCCGACCATGACGCCACCGCCCTCGCCGACCTGATCCGTCGCGGCGAGATCAGCGCCCGCGAAGCCGTGGAGGCCGCGATCCGTCGCGCCCGCGCGCTGGACCCGCACCTCAACGCCGTGGAGCTGCCGCTTTATGAGGAGGCGCTACAGGCCGCGCACCGGGTCGGCTCCGGTCCCTTCGCCGGGGTGCCGACCTTCATCAAGGACAACACCGACCTTGCCGGACACCCCACCCTGCAAGGTTCCCGGGCCGTGCCGCCCCGACCGGCCGCGCGCGACGGCGCCTTCGCGCGCCAGTTCCTCGCGCAGGGCTTCATTCCCATCGGCAAGAGCCGCATGCCGGAATTCGGCCTCAACGCCTCCACCGAGTTCCAGGGGCTTTCCCCCTCACGCAATCCTTGGCATCTGGATTTCTCGACCGGCGCGTCTTCCGGCGGCTCGGCCGCGCTGGTCGCCGCCGGGGTGACGCCGATCGCCCACGCCAACGACGGCGGCGGTTCCATCCGCATTCCCGCCGCCTGTTGCGGGCTCATCGGCCTCAAGCCCAGCCGGGGGCGTTTCATTGACGCGGAAGCCGTCAGCAAGCTGCCGGTCAACATCGTCGGCGAAGGCGTGGTCACGCGCAGCGTGCGCGATACCGCCCGTTTTTTCATGGGCGCCGAACAGTACTTCCGCAACCCCGCGCTCGCGCCGATCGGCCGTGTGGAAGGCCCCGGTGCGCGCCGCCTGCGCATCGGCATCGTCTATGATTCCCTCAACAATGAACGCACAGACGACATCACCCGCGCTGCCGTGGCGGATACCGCCCGCCTGCTGGAAAGCCTGGGACATGACGTCCGCGAAGTCCCCCTGACCCTGCCCGACACTTTCGCTGAGGATTTCGCCATTTACTGGGGGATGCTCTCGTTCCTGCTCACCCATCTGGGCAAGTCACTCATGGGGGCGGATTTTGACAAGCGCCAGCTCGACAACCTGACGGTCGGGCTGGCCGGCCATTATCGCAAGAACCTGGCAAAGACCCCCGGCGTGCTGTGGCGACTGCGCCGTTTCCCGGCGGTCTACGACGCGCAATTCCACGATGTGGATGTGTTCCTGTCCCCCGTCCTGTCCCATGTCACGCCGCCGCTGGGTTACCTGTCGCCGGAGCTGCCTTTCGAGGAACTGTTCCCCCGCCTGCTCCGTTACGTCAGCTTCACGCCGCTGAACAATGCCGCAGGCGGACCGGGCCTGACGCTCCCGATGGGCCGGACACCGCAAGGGCTGCCGGTCGGCGTGCATTTCTCGGCGGCCATCGGTGACGAACGTACGCTGCTGGAACTGGCCTACGAAATCGAGGCCGCGCGCAGCGGCTGGCGGAAGATCCACGCCCCGGTGGTATCATCGGCCATCCCCGCCTGACCTGTTCCGGACGCCATGCCCGCCACCGATATCTTCTGCGCTGTCATCGACAATCACGGGGATATCGGCGTCTGCTGGCGTCTTGCCCGCCAGTTGCATCGGGAATATGGCGAGCAGGTCCGCCTCTGGGTGGACGACCTTCCTGCATTCCGGCATTTGGCCCCCGGACTGGACCCGCAATTGCCGGTCCAGCATCTCGACGGGATCGAAGTCCGGCACTGGACCGCTGACAGCGCATCCGGCGTCGAGCCGGGTGACCGCGTGATCGAAGGCTTCGGCTGCCGCACTCCGGTACCGTTTCTCCAGGCCATGACGCGACGTTCGCCGTCACCGCTCTGGCTGAATCTGGAATACCTCTCCGCCGAACCCTGGACTCTGGATTGCCACGGCCTGCCCTCGCCCCACCCGCAACTGCCGTTGCGCCAGTATTTCTATTTTCCCGGTTTCGATCCGCGTAGCGGCGGCCTGCTCCGGGAGCGCGACCTGATCGCACAGCGGGACGCCTTCCAGTCATCCCCCGGGGCGCTGGCGCGTTTCTGGAGCGGTCTCGGCTGCGCGGATGCCCCGGACCATGCCTACCGGCTCTCCCTCTTCGCCTATGAGAATCCGGCGATGTCGAGGCTGCTCGATGCGCTCGCGGACGGCTCCCCCACGGTGTTTCTCGCCGTGACCGATTGCAAGGCGTTAGGCAATGTCAGTACGTGGGCCGGACGCCCGCTGCAGCCCGGCGACCGGGTGCGACGCGGCCGCCTGACGTGTCATGTCCTGCCTTTTCTTGCACACGCGGACTACGACCGGCTGCTGCAGGCTTGCGATATCAACCTCGTGCGCGGCGAGGACTCGCTGGTGCGCGCCCACTGGGCCAACCGGCCGCTGCTCTGGCACCTCTACCCTCAGGGCGACGACACCCATCTGGTCAAGCTGGAGGCCTGGCTGGACAGATTCCGGTCGCGCGTCCCCCCCGCGTGGTGCGACGTGCAGACCGCCTGGAACCGGGGCGACGCCGCCAGTCCGCTCTGGCCGGAAATCCTCACCCTCGCCTGGCAAGCCGCCCCGGGCTTTGCCGAATTCATCGCCCAACTGGCCGCACAGCCCGACCTCGCCTCCCGGCTGACAGATTTTTCCGCCAAAGGGTGATGCGTTTTTGTCCCGCTCAGGTAAAATGCGCGCTTTCTTTTCCCTCATGACGATGTAAGTACCATGAAGACTGCAATGGAATTCCGCGCCGGTAACGTGTTCATGTCCGGCAACGACCCGCTGGTCGTGATCAAGACCGAATACAACAAGTCGGGCCGCAACGCCGCCGTCGTCAAGATGAAGCTGCGCAACCTGCTCAACGGCTCCATGACCGAAACCGTGTACAAGGCCGATGACAAACTGGATCCGGTGGTCCTCGAAAAGAAGAAGGTGACCTTCTCCTACTTCGCCGATCCGATGTACGTCTTTGTCGACGAAAACTACGAACAGTACGAAGTCGAGAAGGACAATCTGGGCGAAGCCATCCACTTCATCGAAGACGGCATGGAAGAAACCTGCGAAGCCGTCTTCTACAACGGCAAGGCCATCTCCGTCGAATTGCCGGTGACGATCATCCGCACCGTGGAATACACCGAACCGGCCGCCAAGGGCGACACCTCCGGCAAGGTGATGAAGCTGGCCCGTCTGCCGAACGGCTACGAACTGCAAGTCGCTTCGTTCATTGAAATCGGCGAGCGCATCGAAATTGATACCCGTACCGGGGAATTCAGCAAGCGCGCCAAGAGCTGATGCCTGAAAACCATAAAAAAGCCCGCTTTATGCGGGCTTTTTTATGGCCGGAAATACCGCTGCCGGTTTGTCCCTCCCCCAAAAACAAAGCCCCGGATCAACCGGGGCTTTGTCATTCAGGCAACCCTCAACCGGATTATTCGTCCTGGTTGAGCGCGTCCGACAACGCCTGCTCCAGCTCGCTGGCGGTCGGCAGGGCCGGCGCCTGTTCCTGAGCTTCGGCGTAACGCTGACGACGACGCTCGGCATGGTAGGCAAAGCCGGTACCGGCCGGGATCAGACGACCCACCACCACGTTTTCCTTCAGACCGCGCAGATCGTCTTCCTTGCCGGTGACCGCCGCTTCCGTGAGGACGCGGGTGGTTTCCTGGAAGGACGCCGCCGAGATGAAGGAGTCGGTGGCCAGAGAGGCCTTGGTGATCCCCATCAGCACGCGCTCGTAACGGGCCGGGAACTTGCCGTCGGTAATCGCCGCTTCGTTCTCTTCAAGCATCCGCGAGTACTCGACCTGCTCGCCCTTGATGAAGGAGGTATCGCCGCCTTCCAGGATGTCGGCCTTGCGCAGCATCTGGCGAATGATCACTTCGATGTGCTTGTCGTTGATGCGCACGCCTTGCAGACGGTACACGTCCTGCACTTCGTTCACGATGTACGACGCCAGAGCCGTCTCACCCTTCAGGCGCAGGATGTCGTGCGGGTTCTGCGGACCGTCGGAGATCACTTCGCCGCGCGCCACCTTTTCCCCTTCGAACACGTTGATCTGACGCCACTTCGGAATCAGCTCTTCGTAGATGTCCGAACCGTCGTCCGGGGTAATGATCAGGCGGTGCTTGCCCTTGGTTTCCTTGCCGAAGCTGACCACGCCGCTCTTCTCGGCGAGGATGGCGTGTTCCTTCGGCTTCCGCGCTTCGAAGAGGTCCGCCACGCGCGGCAGACCGCCGGTGATGTCGCGGGTCTTCGACGATTCCTGCGGAATACGACCGATCACGTCACCGATACCGACTTCAGCACCGTCCTGCTGGCTGGTAATGGCCAGCGCGGGCAGGAAGTACAGCACCGGCTGGTCAGTGCCCTCGATGCGCAGTTGCACGCCGTTGGCGTCCACCAGGGCGATCGCCGGACGCAGGTCCTTGCCCGCCGCCGGACGATCCTTCGGATCGATGATTTCGATGTTGGTCAGGCCGGTCAGTTCGTCGGTCTGGTGACGCACGGTGATGCCTTCGTCCATGTGGACGAACTTCACGCGACCCGCCACTTCGGTGACGATCGGGTGGGTGTGCGGATCCCAGTTGGCGACGATCTGGCCGCCCTTGACTTCCTGACCGTCCTTCACGGTGATCACGGCGCCGTAGGGCAGCTTATAACGCTCACGCTCGCGACCGCGGTTGTCCGCCACGCCGATTTCGCCGGAACGGGACACCGCCACCAGATTGCCGTTGGCATGCTGGACGGTCTTGATGTTGTGGAAGCGGATCGTGCCCTCGTTGCGCACCTGCACGCTCGACACCGCGGAAGCCCGGCTCGCCGCGCCCCCGATGTGGAAGGTCCGCATGGTGAGCTGCGTGCCCGGTTCACCGATCGACTGGGCCGCCATCACACCGATGGATTCGCCGATGTTGACCAGATGACCGCGGGCCAGGTCACGACCGTAGCACTTGGAGCACACGCCGTAACGGGTGCCGCAGGTGATCACGGAGCGGGCGATGACTTCGTCCACGCCGGCCAGTTCAAGTTTTTCGACCCACTTTTCATCGAGCAGGGTGCCGGCCGGGGCAATCACCTCGTCCGAACCCAGCGCGTAGACGTCCACGGCGGTCACGCGACCCAGCACACGCTCGCGCAACGGCTCGACCACGTCGCCACCCTGAATCAACGGCGTCATCAGCAAACCGTTATTGGTACCGCAATCGTGCTCGGTAATCACCAGATCCTGCGCCACGTCGACCAGACGGCGGGTCAGGTAACCGGAGTTCGCCGTCTTCAACGCGGTGTCGGCCAGACCCTTGCGGGCGCCGTGGGTCGAGATGAAGTACTGGAGAACGGTCAGGCCTTCACGGAAGTTCGCCTTGATCGGCGTTTCGATGATGGAGCCGTCCGGCTTGGCCATCAGGCCCCGCATCCCGGCCAGCTGGCGGATCTGCGCCGCGCTACCCCGGGCGCCGGAATCCGCCATGATGTAGATCGAGTTGAAGGACTTCTGGCTTTCTTCCTCGCCCTTCTTGTTGATCACTTTCTCGGTCGACAGGTTGTCCATCATCGCCTTCGCCACGAGTTCGTTGGCGCGGGACCAGATGTCGACCACCTTGTTGTAGCGTTCGCCGGCGGTCACCAGACCGGAAGCGAATTGCGCTTCAATTTCGCGCACTTCGTCTTCGGCCGCCGAGATCAGCTGCTCCTTCGACGGCGGGATCACCATGTCTTCCATGCCGACGGACACGCCGGAATAGGTCGCCTGACGGAAGCCGAGGTACATCAGCTGGTCGGCGAAGATCACGGTTTCCTTGAGACCCAGCACCCGGTAGCAGGTATTGATCAGCTTGGAAATGTTCTTCTTGGTCATCGGCTGGTTGATGATGCTGAAAGGCAGGCCTTCCGGCACGATGTCCCACAGCATGCAACGACCCGGCGTGGTGTCGGCCAGGAACACGCGCTCCTGACGCTGGCCTTCATCGTCGATGGTGACTTCACGGATACGCACCTTGACGCGGGCGTGCAGCGCGACGGCCTTGTTACCCAAGGCGCGGGTCACTTCGGCGAAGTCGGCGAACATCATGCCCTCACCCTTCGCGTTCACACGGTCACGGCTGATGTAGTACAGCCCGAGCACCACGTCCTGCGACGGGACGATGATCGGATCGCCGTTGGCCGGCGACAGGATGTTGTTGGTCGACATCATCAGCGCGCGCGCTTCCAGCTGGGCTTCCAGCGTCAGCGGCACGTGCACGGCCATCTGGTCTCCGTCGAAGTCGGCGTTGAAGGCGGTACAGACCAGCGGATGGAGCTGGATGGCCTTGCCTTCGATCAGCACCGGCTCGAACGCTTGCAGCCCCAGACGGTGCAGGGTCGGGGCGCGGTTAAGCAGCACCGGATGTTCGCGGATCACTTCGGCCAGGATGTCCCAGACCTCCGCGGTTTCACGCTCCACCATCTTCTTGGCGGCCTTGATGGTAGTCGCCAGGCCCTTGCTTTCCAGCTTGGCGAAGATGAAGGGCTTGAACAGCTCGAGCGCCATCTTCTTCGGCAGACCGCACTGGTGCAGGCGGAGGGTCGGACCCACCACGATCACGGAACGACCGGAGTAGTCGACGCGCTTGCCGAGCAGGTTCTGACGGAAACGGCCTTGCTTACCCTTGATCATGTCAGCCAGGGACTTCAGCGGACGCTTGTTGG
>JAYRMT010000099.1:0-11399 GCA_041912575.1 Fluviicoccus sp.
TTCGCGGGCCTCCGGCACACGGTTCTGCTCGTACAGGCTGACCACCATGCAGGCGCCCGCGCTCACCCAGCTCGGGGTTTTCGGTTGGTCGGCGTGGCGGTTCCAGAAGTCCTGGGTCATCTGGCGAGCGGCGAGAATATGTCCCAGTTCGCGTTCAGCGAGGATCTGCACGACCTCGGCGAAGCTGGCGAGATAGACATGCCCGATCTGGTCGAGCAAGAGTCTCGCATGCGATGCATGGCGAATGGCGTCTTCGCAGCAGCCGTTGAGCAGGTAGTGGCGGGCCGTCAGCGCTTCCGACATGTCGCGCAGGTCGTGGTACGGAAGATGGACGGTCGGGAACGCACTGTTGTCGCGCCAGAGGTCGTCGTTCTGGAACAGGGTCAGCACACGTTCCATGTACTGCAGGGTATCGGGAATACGTTCAGGGCAGCGCTGGCAGGTCGGACAATTGCGGATTTCATCCAGCAGCAGGCGGGCCTTTTCGAAACGGCGGGAGAAGATCAGGGCGGCAAGTTGCGGGATGAAAAGGCCCGGGTCATCGCGGACCTGTTCCGCCGGGATTCCATCCAGTTGCTTCAGGATGGCCATCAGCTTGCCCTGTTTCAGCCAGCGCTCGCAGGCGCTGCGCAGCAGGTCCAGATGTTCGGTCCCGTCGCCGGAGCGGCGCGCATGGAACAGGGCGGACTCTTCATCGCCCAGCCGCATGAAATGACGGGCGGCGGCCAGGTGCAGTCTGGCCAGCCGGTCGGGGGTCTCCTGCGCCAGCCGGTCCTGCAGGACGCGTTGCAGCAAGGGGTGATAGCGGAACCATCCCGGCAGGTCTTCGACCGGCTGCAGGAAAAGGCCTTTGTGCAGCAAGCCTTCCAGTCGCGCCGACGCCTGGGTGACGCCCGGCAGCGCGGCGCACAGCGCGGCGTCGAAGCGGTCGAAAATCGCGGTGGCGAGCAGGAAGTCACGCTCATCCGCCGGGAGTTCCGCCAGCACCACGTTCGTGAAGTAGTCCACCAGTTCCGGTTGTCCGCCGTGGAAATCCTGCGGCATGAAGCGGCCGGTGCGCGCCCGGGCCATCAGCGCCAGACGGATGCCGGCCAGCCAGCCTTCGGTGAGCGCCATCAGCTCCGCGCTCTCGCGCTCGTCCAGCGGCGGCACCTGCAGACTGGCGCACAGGCCCGGCAGCAGTTCGGCGGGCAGGCGCAGGTCGTGACCGTCGATCATCAGCAGCCGGTCTTCCAGTTTCAGGCGACTCAGCGGAAAGCCGGGGTGGTTGCGGCTGGAGAGCACCAGATGGATCCGCGCGGGCAGGTCTTCCAGCAGCCGGGCGAACAGCCGCTGCACCAGCGGCGCAATGGCGTAATGGAAATCGTCGATCAGCAGCCACACATCCTCCGGAGCGGCGGCCAGCGAGTCGGCCAGCGCGGCGGCAAGGGCGTCGGCCTGGTCCAGGTCGGTATTGAGGGCGTTGAAGGAAAACATGACATAGCCCGGCAGCGCCTCGCGCAGGCCGTTATTGAGCCGTTGCAGGAACACCAGCGGATCGGCGTCGCGCCGGTTCAGGCTGAGCCGGAACTGTCGCCGCCCGCCTTGCCCGGCCCATTGCGAGAGCAGGGTGGATTTGCCCGATCCGGCCGGGGCCAGGATCAGGGTCAGCGCATACTCGCCGCTGCGGTCCAGCAGACGCAGCAGGTCATGGCGCGGCAGGCGCGCCGGGGCGGGGGCGGCGTGGGCGTTCATGGGCGTCCTTTCTTGTTGTTGTCGTGCGGACCGCGTCTCGCGCGGAAGCGGAATCCGCAGTCACGGAATCAAGCATAGCCTTCTTCGAGGAGGGTGTCCCCCTCCCAAGGGGGGGGCGGTCGTTTTGGGGCCCGACTTCGCGAGGTGGGCTGTCCACCCGTTGCCCGCCCTCCCTAAGCATGGGGAATCCGGGGTTTTCCTCATGTAGGGTTAAAGGTGATCAATGATCGCTTTTTCGGAGGATAACGCGATGAGAACAACAAGAAAACCCCTGTCCCGTCGATGGAATGCCTTGGGCGTGCTGCTCGCCGTGGCCTCCGGTCTGGCCGGGGCCGCATCCACCATCCCGATCCCGCCCGCGCCGCCGATGGCCGCCGCTGCGGCGGTCACCGCCTGTCGCGGCAGCAGCCAGTGGCTGGCGGGCGCGGCGAAATCGGACATTACCGGCCCGATGGTGGACAGCAGCACCGGCTATACCGAACCGGGGGCTACGATGGAAGGCCTGCAAACGCGGCTCTATGCGCGCGGCTTCGTCTTCGAAAGCCCGTGTAGCGGCCAGCGCATGGCGTATGTGAACGCCGAGCTGCTGCATACCTACCAGAGCCTCAAGACCGGCGTGATGAAGAAGCTGGCGGTCAGACTGCCGGGCGTCTACACCGACGCCAACGTGATGATCGTCGGCACCCATGATCATTCCGCGCCCAGCAACACCTCGTTCCGCACGCTGTTCAACCTGGCGAACGGCGTGGTCGGTTTTGACGCCCTCAACTACAACATCATCGTTGACGGTATCGTCGACGCGATCGTGCGCGCCCACAATGCCCGCCGCGCGGCGACGCTGAGCTTCGCCAAGGGCACGGTCAGCAATGCCGCCTGGAACCGCTCGCTGCCCGCCTACCGGGCCAATCCGGACGCCGGTGATTACAGCACCACGGTCGATCCGACCATGAGCCAGCTCAAGGTCACCGGCGCCGACGGCGTGCCGATCGGCCTGATCAACTGGTTCGCGGTGCACGGCACCTCGCTGGACAAGGACGTGCATCTGGTGGATGGCGACAACAAGGGTCTGGCCGCGCTGCACATGGAACGGACGATGAGCGCCGCGTCCGGCGGCGCGTTCGTCGCGGCCTTTTCCAACGCGCCGCTGGGCGATGTGAGCCCCAATTCGCCGGACCCGGCCAACCCGGGCGGCGACTTCCTGCGCCCGCACAATCTCGACAGTGCGCTCACCCCCTACGATGACTCGCGCATCCAGGGCGACCGCCAGTACAACGTTGCGCTCAGCCTCTACAACAGCGGCGGGGCGCCGGTGACCGGCGGACTCTTTTACAAGCACCAGTACGTGGAATTCCAGAACATCCCGGTGACCCCGGCCTACGCGGGTGGGGCGACCGGCGCGACCACCTGCACGGCGGCGGTCGGCGCAGCCTTCGTCTCCGGGACCGAGGAGGGCGGCACCAAGCTGATCGCCAGCCTGAAAGAAGGCACACTGACCTACCAGGGCATCCCGATCAACCCGCTGATCCCGACCGCCCTGCAGAAGTGCCAGGCGGAAAAGCAGGTGCTGCTGCCGGTGGGCGACGTCTCCGGCTTCTGGGTCAACACCATTCCCTGGGTGGACACCATCGTGCCCTTCCAGGTGGTCGCGCTGGGTAATGTCGGGCTGGTCGCCTCGTCCTTCGAACAGACTACCATGGCCGGGCGCCGCCTGCGCAATGCGCTGAAGCCGACGCTGGCGGTCATGGGCGTCAACGAGATCGTCATCCCGACCATCGCCAACGCCTACCAGCACTACCTGACCACCCGCGAGGAATACGCCACGCAGAACTACGAGGGCGGCTTCACCTATTTCGGGCCGTGGACTTCGGCCGCGTTCATCGAGCATGCCGATATCGTGGCCCGCGCGCTGGTGACCGGCGCGACGCTCAGTGCCGGGCCGACCCCGCCCGACCTGCTGGCGCAGCAGGTGGTGCACACGCCGATCGAGACCTTCGGCGTGATCAATGACGATACGCCGGCCGGCGCTGCTTTCGGCCGGGTGGTGACCGATGCCGCCGCCAGCTACGCCATGGGCAACAACCAGGTCAGCGTGACCTTCTGGAGCGCGCACCCCCGCACCGCCCAGATCCGTCAGCGCGAGGGCGCGGTCCCCGCCGGATTCACCTATCTCGAAGTCCAGCGCTGGAACGGCTCCGCCTGGGAGCGTTACGCCGCCGACGGTGATCCGTTCACCCGGTTTTACTGGAAGCGCATCGGCGGCAGCCTGTCGCCGCAATCGCAGGTGACCGTGCAGTGGGATCTGGACCAGGCCGCGCCGGGTACCTACCGCATTGTGCATAACGGCGTGGCCAGGAAGTGGGGACTGTTCGCGCCGAGCTACGTCAGTTTCAGCGGGGCCAGCCGCGCCTTTACGGTGAAGTAAGACCGGTGGGGGACGGGGCGGGTGAGCCGGACGGCCCCTCCCTAGGGATGGGGGATTGCGTACATTTTTTGACTACGATCGCGCCCACGGCCTGTTTTATGGACAGGTGTGCGGTAAACCACAGGAGAACAACCACCATGAAGACCATCAACAGGCGCTGGCCAGGCCTGCTGGCGCTGGCGGCGAGCGGGATCGCCGCCGCCGCGCCCAATTTCCCGGATCAGGAAAAGATCTGCAGCTTTGACAGCAACCGCGAAGCCGCGCGCACCGCGTCGGCCGCCAACTTTCCGCAACCCGTGGCGACCGAACTGCTGGTCAACGGCGTCAGCCAGTGGAAAGCGGCCACCGGCGGCACGCCGTCCATCAAGCCGGGCGATATCATCACGCTCAAGGGCAGCGGCTTCGGCGCCGGTCCGGACACGGACTTCAGCAAGATCATGATCGGCAACAGCCGCGTGCTGGAAACCGACCTGAAAATGTACAGCCAGATGCTCGACCTGATCGCCCAGGTCAATTACGAGACGATCTTCACCCAGAGCACCTGGGACAAGGATATCGTGTCCTGGGCGGACAACCAGGTGGTGTTCAAGGTGCCGGTGACGGTCAGCAAGGGACCGCTGGTGCTGCAGGTGCAGAAGCGCAACGGCTACCTGCCGTCCTTCCTGCGGGCGGGGCAGCCGCACAATGTCATGGACGCCCAGGTCACGCGCGTGACCGACACCGTGCTGCTCAAACACAAATGCGATGTGGTCTCGAAGATCAGCGCGGACACCAAGGCGATCACGCCGATCGCCGTCAACGTGACCAACAGCAACTTCAGCAACCTGGTCACGCAGGGCCGCAAGATCTTCTGGTCCTACGACTACAACCTCGGCCTGTCGCACAAGATCCGCGGGCTCGACTGGGACAAGATCCTCAGCTATGGCGCCACCGATCCGATCACCCGCGAGAAGGCCGATCCGCTCAAACTCTTCGGGGCGTACAAGACCGTGCGCGGCGAAGTCCCGGATGAAGCCATCGATCCGGTCTATTTCGACCCGTACCCGATGAAGAACCCGACGCCGGGCTTCCTGCTGGTGACCCCGCAGAAGACCAGCGGCAACACCACCGGCACCGGCTGGGTGGGCTACCGCAAGGCGGAGTCCAGCCACCCCTACACCGGCAGCGGCGCGTGGGCGGGCTTCAACTGCGCCTCCTGCCACGGCTACCGCATCAGCTATGAAAAGACGCCGGGCAATACGGTGACCAAGGTGATCCCGGGCCTGCCGAACCCCTTGTGGTCGATGAAGTGGTCGGTGCTGGGCGACAAGACCGGCGCGACCACCGCCACCATGGATACCATCGACACCAGCGAACCGGGCCCGTCCTGGGCGCCGGGCACCGCCAACTTCGACAAGACCACGCTGATCTATTACATGCCGGCGGGCGCGGGCGAGCACACGCTGATCCGCGACAAGGGCGAAGGCAGCCTGACCGACAACGATTACTCGTTCTCGCCGATCGCCATCCCGAACGTGACCAACCACATGCCGATCCGGCGCTCGCTGTCGCACACCGAGTCCTACGTCGGCTTTGAAGGCTCCTACATCCATTCGGAGGAGCCGGACGGGGCGATGGGTTCGATGGACGCCAGCAGCCTGAAGGCGCTGACCGCGTACATGACCACGCTGGACTCCAACGACAAGGACCTGATCAACGCGGGCCTGTACCGCTGGCTGAAGGCCAACAACAAGCTGGCCGCGCAGACCGGCAACGGCGCGCTGACCGAAGGCCAGTTCGTGCAGGCGGGCTGGCAGGCCTATCCGGGGGTGGTGAGCGCGGTGAACACCGGCAAGGCCGCCTTCAACCGCGACTGCGGCAGTTGCCACAACGACAAGGTCGGGGCCAATACCAACGAGCGCATGTTCAGCCTGAGCGAAGTGGGCCGCTTCTTTGCGCCGACGGTCTATCAGCGCGACATGCAGTCGATCCGGGCGACCTACCTGCGCGACCTGTACTGGGTGGAATCGCGCGGGCTGCTGTCCGACGGTCACGTGCGCAACCTGGAAGACCTGGTGAATCCGGATCGCTGCACCGAAGGCTCGGCGCTGTACAACCAGTACTACACGCTGCATGCCCCGGTGCGTCCGGCGCTCGGCTCGCCGGACCAGCCCGCCGCCTGGCCGGACCTGAACCGCAAGGGCGATGTGTTCCGCGTCTACAAGAATCTGGAATACAGCGCGGATGATCCCTCGACCCGCCGTAACCGTTTCATCACGCGTCACAAGTATTTCGTGACCGTGCCGTGGGACAGCGGCAACTACTACTGGGATTACCAGAAGATGCGCAAGGAGTACGGTCCGGGAGAAATGGGCACCGCCGCGCCGATCGGCATGCCGGCTGCGCCGCACCCCTGGTGCGCGGCAGGCAGCGGCGACGTGATGAACCTGGTGCAGTATGCGCTGACCTTGTAAGACCTGCCCGGCGCGGACCGCCCGAGGTCCGCGCCGGGTCTCGCGTGTGCCACCTTGCCCCGGTTCGACCGGGGCTTTTTTATGGCGACGGGCGGTGAAGGTCAGCCGAGGATGACGGGCGCGTCAGGCAGTTCGTTGCGTCGCGCGCCCTGTGCGGGGAAATGGCTTGCCAGCAGGTCGTTGATGGCGCGGACGCCGTCCAGCGCGCCGTCCCGGAAACGGCCTTCGCGGAAGGCGGCTTCCATGGCGGCGCAGAGGGTCCGCCAGCCCGTCTCACCCACGCGGGCGTGGATGCCGCGGTCGGCGATGATCTCGACCGCCCGGTCCGCCATCAGCACGTAGACCAGGACGCCGTTGCGGTCATCGGTATCCCAGACGCGCAACAGCGAGAACACATCGAGCGCGCGGTCGCGCGGAGTGCGATCGGCGCGGAGGTCCCGGCCGGACAGGGCGGACTCCACGACGAAGCGGAGTTCGCCGCCGTGCCGTTGTTCGCCTTCCCTGACCAGGGTTTCAAGACGTTGCAGGATGTCCGGAGAAAAGGCCCGGCGCGCCGAGCGCACATCGGTCACGGCATGCCGCCACGCGCGTTTCAGATCCATGTCACCATCTCCCCGAGGCGCCGCCGCCGCCGAATCCGCCGCCGCCGCCGCCAAAACCGCCGCCACCCCGGCCGCCGTAGCCTCCTCCGTAATAGCCGCCGGCCAGTCCGCTGACGCCGATCAGGGTCAGGAAGAAAGCCGCCACGGCGGCAAAGAGGGCCATGGCCACCGTCCCGGTGAGGCTCCAGGCGATCACGCCGACCAGACCGCCGGCGAGGAGTGCGCCGGGCAGTGCCCCGAACAACGCCCGCAGGATACCGCCGCCGATCAGCGCCGCCGCGATCAGGGTAAACATCGTCTGATCGCCGCGGCCGGACCGGGCCGGGCGGGCGGGTGCGGCGGGCAGGGGTTCGCCATTCACCACCTGCATCATGCGCTCCAGCCCCTGACCGATCCCGCCGGCGAAGTCGCCCTGGCGGAACGCCGGGACGATGGTTTCCTGGATGATGCGGTTGCAGGTGGCGTCGTTCAGCGCGCCTTCCAGCCCGTAGCCCACCTCGATGCGCACCGTGCGGTCGTCCCGGGCGACCAGCAGCAGCGCGCCGTCATCGACATTCTTGCGCCCGAGCTTCCACTGTTCGACCACCCGGATGCCGTACTGTTCGATGCTTTCCGGTTGGGTGGTCGGCACGATCAGCACCGCCAGCTGGCTGCCCTTCTGCTGCTCGAAAGCCTGCAGACGGGACTCCAGCGCCTGCCGTTGCCCGGCGTCCAGCGTGCCGGTCAGGTCGGTGACACGCGCGGTCAGCGCGGGCACGGGCACGTCGGCCAAGGCCGCCCAGGACCAGCAGGCCAGCCACAGGAACAGCCAGACCCGCCAGCGCGGCAGGGCGGGGGACAGGGTCATTTCGGGGCGCCGGCCGGTGCGGGCGACGGGGTGTTGAAGTCCACCGTCGGCGCCTTGCTCACCGCCGCTTCATTCTCCACGGTGAAGTTGGGTTTCACCCCATAGCCGAAGGCCTTGGCGGTCAGGTTGGACGGGAAGGAGCGTACGGTCACATTGTATTCCTCGACGGATTTGATGTAACGGTTGCGCGCCACCGTGATGCGGTTCTCCGTCCCCTCCAGCTGTGCTTGCAGGTCGCGGAAATTGGCGTCGGATTTCAGTTGCGGATAGTTCTCCGACACCACCATCAGACGGGACAACGCGCCCGACAGTTCGCCTTGGGCGGCCTGGAATTTCGCCAGCGCCTGCGGATCGTTGGCCAGATCAGGTGTCATCTGGATCGAGCCGACTTTGGCGCGGGCTTCGGTGACGCGGATCAGCACGTCCTTTTCCTGCGTCGCGTAGCCTTTCACGGTATTGACCAGGTTGGGGATCAGGTCGGCGCGGCGCTGGTACTGGTTGACGACTTCCGACCAGCTGGCCTTGATCTGCTCGTCCTCGGCCTGGATGGCGTTGTAACCGCAGCCGGAGAGACTGAGGGTGAAGAGGAACAGGGCGAGGGGACGCCAGGATGCGGACATGAAACGATCTCCCGAGGTGTCGCCGGCCGGATGCCGGGTTTCGCAAGGAATATGGGGGAGATGCGATCAAACTTAAAGCGTTTCCGGCCGGATTCGGGCGGAAAAAGGTGTAACCGGAGTGTTACCGCGCGTCGCCAAGTGTTACCGGTAACGCGGGAAGTGTTACCTTGACACTGTCAGGATGTTACCGCTCGGTCGTGTTTTTCGACCGCTCATACTTCGATCATGATGGAAGTTTTTTGAATTATAAGGACTTTAAGGTGAATTTAAAAAGTTGGCACGGCACGTGCATTATTGTTGGTGCGCAAACAACAACAATCACGGCGCATCACAATAACAACTAAAGACAACAACAAGAAAAACAGGCCGAGCGGATGGATTGCCGCGACGCCCATGACGGAAAAACAATAATTCACCGTCCCTGACAATTGAACCGATGGCATATAACAACGACGAGGCCATCCCTGCATATGAACGGCGACCGATAACAACAACGACGGCGTCCGGATTCATCGACAGGTCAAAACAACAACAACGTACGCGAACAACAACAATAAAAGGCATAACTCAGCGCACGCGGGGACTCCGGTCCCCGCGCCTCCTGTTTCCTCCCGATAATTCCGTATCCAGATTCCGATGCTGTTCCTTCTGCGCGTTCGCCGGGGCGCGTCATGGCGCTTGCCGGGTTCAACCGGGCGAGGAGGACGCCGCCAGCGCGAGCTCATGCGCGACATAGTGGCCGACGGTGCGGGCCAGCCCCTCCGACAGCTCTTCAAAACTGATTGGCGGGTTGGGGTCGGAGAGGTGGCGGATGACCGTGAAGATGCCGCCGTTGATGAAGATGTAACTCATGACCGGAATGTGCCGCAGCCGCAGGTTTTCCGGGTGATGCATCATGTGCTGCATCACCAGTTCGGCGAGGATCCGGGTGATCGGGTCCAGATAGCCCTTGATGCCAACCTGCATGGCCTGGCGCGCGCACTTCAGGTAACGCTCGTCGTTCTTGCTCAGGAAAACCTGGAATTCGCCGAGCAGGCGGCGCACCGCGTCGGTGATCTCCATGCGCATCAGTTGCGGGATCAGCGGCTGGATCATCGCCACCACTTCCTCCACCAGCCGCTTGTCCATGGCCGCGTAGACGGCCTCCTTGTTGGCGAAGTATTCGTAGAGCGATCCCACGCTGATGCCGGCCGTCTCGGCGATATGGCGCGTTGTGGTCGCGGCCGCACCGCGCTCGGCCACGCATCTGAACCCGGCCTCGATAATCGCGTCGACCGTGATGCGGGAGCGTTGCTGCACAGGCTTTCGGGGCATGTCGGGCTTCCGAATTGAATCCGAACAAAAGATCGGATTAATCTGTCATCATCCGATGTAACAGTCAACCGGTGTTTGACGTTGCCACGGAGCCGCACAGTTCACTGGAGATTCCGACATGTCCACCGCGCAAGCGCTTCCCCTCAAGTCCCGTCCGCTCGCCGGCGCCCGCGTCGGCATTCCGCCGCGCCAGGTCGAATTCCCGTTCCGCGCCGAGTCGCCGCGCTATTTCTACGACGACAACGCGCTCGCCACCGCCTTCTTCGCCGTGCTGTCCGGCATCTTCCCCGCCGGGGAAATGTACTTCGTGGAGTCGGTGCGCCATTTCCGCGACCGCATCACCGATGACATCCTGAAGGCGCAGGTGTCCGGCTTCATCGGGCAGGAGGCCATCCACAGCCGCGAGCATGAGCGCCTGAATGCCTTCCTGAGCGAGCGCGGCTTCGACATGCGCGTGCCGGACCGGGCGATCCGCTTCGGCTTGTGGCTGCTGGAACAAGTGTCCCCCAGCCAGAAGCTGGCCTGCACGACCCTGATGGAGCATTTCACCGCCTTGCTGGCCGAACAGCTGCTGACCGATGAGAACTTCCGCGCCAAAGCCGATCCGGAACTGCTGGGGCTCTGGCAGTGGCACGCGCTGGAAGAACTGGAGCACAAGGCGGTTGCCTATGACGTTTACGAGCTGGTCGGCAACTCGGTCGAGGAACGGCGCAAGACCCTGCCGCTGGTGGCCGCAGCCCTGCTACCGATGATCCTGGGCAGCTGGTCGATCCTGGTGGCGCGCGACCCGCGGGCGCTGCATTTCCGCGAGCACGCGCACGGACTGAAACTGTTGCTGGGGAAGGGCGGCTTCGTGACGCGCATCCTGCCGAAGATGGGCGTGTTTTTCGGGCGGAATTTCCATCCCGCCAAACACGACACCCGAGCGCTGGAGCGCGAATGGAAGGAAAAACTGTTCGGCGCGTCCGGCAGCCTGACCGGCATCGTGCGCAACCGGGCGGCCTTGGCCGCTTGAGCCCCGGGCCGGGGGCGCGGCCTAGCCGGTCGCCGCGCCCGTGTTCACCATCGGACTCACGCTCTTCTCCCCGCACAGCACCACCAGCAGGTTGCTGACCAGCTGCGCCTTCTGGTCGCTGTTCAGCTCCACCGTGCCCTTGTCGTGCAGGCGCTGCAGGGCCATTTCCACCATGCCCACGGCGCCGTCGACGATCTGCCGTCGCGCCGCCACGATCGCCGCCGCCTGCTGGCGCTGCAACATGGCGTGCGCGATTTCCGGCGCATAGGCCAGATGGCTGATCCGCGCCTCCACCACGTCCACGCCCGCCCGCGCCAGCCGCTCGTTCAGCTCCCGCTCCAGATACTTGTTGATCTGCCCGGTCGCGTCGCGCAGGGTGACGATGGCGTGGT
>JAYRMT010000100.1:0-11205 GCA_041912575.1 Fluviicoccus sp.
GTGGTCTGGAAATCCCGGCTGACGGTGGCTGCCCACCCGTCGGTGCTTTCGCCTTCCAGGCTGAAGCCGATATCCGTGTCGCCCCGCCGGCCGCCGTAATTCACCCAGGCCCCGCGGGTGTTGAAGCTGCCGCCGCGAATCCCGGTTTCCAGCCCCGGCATGTCGGCGGCGTTCCTGGTCACGATGTTGATCACCCCCGAAAAGGCGTCCGCGCCGTACACGGCCGAGCCCGGTCCGCGAATGACCTCGATGCGGGCGATCGCCTTGACCGGCATGCCCGCCCACGCGTTGCCGCGGTTTCCGGCAAAGAGCGTCGTGATGGGAATGCCGTTGATCAGCACCAGCGTTTGGGGATTGAGGGCGGTGGCGATCCCGCGAATCAGGTACTTGGGGGTAAAGGCCTGGTCGGTGCGGCCGACATGCAGGCCGGGCACGGTTTCCAGCACCTGGTCGATGTCGGTGGCCCCCATGGCGGCGATATCGTCGGCGGTGATGACGGTGGCGATGGCGGGCGCCTTGTCGAGCGGGGTTTCCGTGCCGGAGGCGATGGTGGTGACCGGAATCCGGCCCAGCTCTTCGAGCGACAGATCCCAGAGATTGGCCGCGCGGGCGAGTCCGGCGGCGAGGGTAAGCGTCGCAACGACGCAACGGCGGACAGCGATTCCGGTTTTTCGAGTATTCATGGTCGGTTCCGTTCCGGTCAGGAGCGGATAGCGCCGGCAAGGTCTCCCGACCTGGCCGGCGCATCCGGAAATGGACGCGATCCCTGTGATTTTGCCGGGCAGCCTATTTCGCCGACGGACGCCTTGCCGGATGATAGCCGCAGGGCGTGAATGTCCCTTGATCCCCGGAGCAATCTAGCCGAAGGCTGCGGGACTGTATATCCGGGCGGCGGAAAATCCCGGGGCGGGCGACGTCAACCGCCCGCGAAATCGTCAGGAGGCGTGATGTCCGATCCCTTGTTGCAGGCCCTGTGCAACCCCGCGCTGTATCCGCACCCCGTGCAGGGCTTCCGGGTGCTGGAAACCCATATCTCGCAGGTGGTGCTGACCGGCGGGCATGCCTACAAGATCAAGAAGCCGGTGCGCTTCAGCTTCCTCGACTTTACCCGGCTGGAAGACCGCCGCCGCTACTGCGAGGCGGAGCTGGCGTTGAACCGCCGCCTGTCGGGCGACCTTTACGAAGCGGTAGTCGCCATTACCGGAACGCCGGAAGCCCCGGTGCTGGACGGCGAGGGTCCGGCGGTCGAATACGCCGTGCGCATGCGCGAGTTTCCTCAGGAGGCGCTGCTGGACGCGGTGCAGGCGCGCGGCGCGCTGGCGGCGGAGGTGATGGACACGCTGGCGCGCCGGATCGCCCGCTTCCACATGACGACGCCGGAAGCGCCGCCGGACCATCCGCAATGCCGCACCGCTGCGCTGTTCCATCCCGTCACCGAGAATTTCCGCCTGATCCGTCCCCTGCTGGTCGATGCCGAAGACCGGACGCGTCTGGACGCGCTGGAACGGCGCGCACACGACGAATTCGCCCGTCTGGAGTCCCGGCTGGCCGCGCGCATCGCCGACGGCCGTATCCGCGAGTGCCATGGCGACCTGCACCTCGGCAATATCGCGCTGCTGGACGGGGAGGCGGTGCCGTTCGACTGCATCGAATTCAACGACGCCTTCCGGGTGATTGACGTCGCTTCCGACATCGCCTTCCTGATCATGGATCTGGAAAGCCGGGAACTGCCCGGGTTGGCGGCGCGCGTGCTCAACGGCTGGCTGGAGGAGACCGGCGATTACGACGCCCTGGGCGTCATCGACTTCTACAAGGCGTACCGGGCGCTGGTGCGCGCCAAGGTCAACCTGCTGCGGCTGACCCAGACGGAGGATCCGTCCGTCCGGACCGCCGTGCTGGCGGAGTACCGGCGTTATGCGGCGCTGGCGGACCGGTGCCGTCCTCCGGCGGGCCGCCTGCTGGTCATCACCTGCGGCGTCTCCGGGTCCGGCAAGAGCCGGGCGGGCCTGCGCGCGGTGGAGCGTCTGCGGGCGGTGCGCCTGCGTTCGGATGTGGAGCGCAAGCGCGGCCTTTCGGCGCCTGGCGCGGCCTCCGGGATCGGGGCGGGATTGTATGCGCCGGATGTCACCGAGGTTGTCTACGCGCGCTTGGGCGAACTGGCGCGGCGCGTGCTGGCGTCGGGCTATCCGGCGGTGCTGGATGCGACCTTTCTCAAGCGGCAATACCGGGAACGCGCGGCGGCGCTGGCGCGCGACCTGGGCGTGCCGTTCGCGATCCTGGCCTGCGAGGCGCCGCGCGACCTGATCGTCCGGCGGCTGACGGCGCGCCGGACGGAAGGCAAAGACCCTTCGGACGCCACCCCGGCGGTGGTGGACGCCCAACTGGCCGCCCGCGAGCCGCTGGATCCCGTCACCGAATTACCGTTCAGCGTGCCGGTCGATACCGCCGCCGAAGGCGCGGCGGAACGGGCCGCCGCGACGCTGGTCGCCCGCGCTTCCTGATACAATCGGTGTTTCCCGCTCCGGAGCCCGTCCATGCTTTACCACATGTTGGTCCGCCTGTTCCTCAGCGTGTGCGGATTGGGCCTGGCGGCCTACCTCTTCGACGGCGTGCGCTTCGACCATCCGGTCACGCTGTTCTGGGCGGCGCTGTTGCTCGGCGTGGCCAACGTCGTGGTCCGTCCGCTGCTGGTGCTGCTGACGTTGCCGGTGACCCTGCTGACGCTGGGCCTGTTCCTGCTGGTGGTGAACGCGGCGACGCTCGGCGTGGTTGCCTGGGTCTTGCCGGGCTTCCATCTGGACGGCTTCTGGTCCGCCTTGGGCGCCTGGTTCATGGTCGCCCTGATGCAGTCGCTGGGCAATGCGCTGACCGGGCGCGGACGGCTGGTGGTCCGCGTCGAACGCCGCGATTAACGGCAGCCGGCCGTCAGGTCCATGCCGCTTTCGTAAACGGACGTCCCCACGCCCATCAACCCCAGCACGGTATGGAACAGGTTGTCGTGGCCGGCCGGTTGCGCGGCGCGCTGCCGCAGGCAGTCCTCGCGCAGCCCCGCCGCCTGCCGGAATTCCGGCGACAGCCACAGCACCATCGGCACGTGCGTCTGCGTGTCCGGCGCGATCGACCAGGGAATGCTGTGCAGGTAGAGGTTGTTTTCCCCCAGCGACTCCCCGTGGTCGGACACGAACAGCAGCGCGGTGTCGCGGCTGCCCGCCTGCGTCTTGAGGAAGTCGATCATTGACGCGATGACGTGGTCCGAATAGAGCATGCCGTTGTCATAGGTGTTGACGATCTGCTGGTGCGTGCAGGTTTCCAGCTGCGTGGTGTCGCAGGTCGGCGTGAAGCGGCGGAATTCCGCGGGATAGCGCTGGAAGTACGCCGGGCCGTGCAGGCCCATCAGGTGCATGACCACCACCAGATCCCCCGGTGTCTTACGCACCTCCTGGTCCAGCCCGGACAGCAGGATGCCGTCGAAGCACTCGTCGCCGTGGCAGAAGGCCGGGTCCTTGCGATCCGTCATGACCAGCTCCTCCACGCCCTTGCAGACGCCCTTGCAGCCGGACTGGTTGTCCCGCCACAGCACGCGCTGGCCGGCGTGCTGCAGCACGTTCAGCACCGATTCGCTGCCGCGGATGCGGTCCTCGTCGTAATGGCGGCGGCCGTAGACCGAGAACATGCAGGGCACCGAGGTGGCGGTGTTGGTGCCGCAACTGGTGGTCTGCGCGTAATTGATGACGTTGCGCGCGGCCAGTTCCGGCGTGGTCTGGCGGCTGTAGCCGTTCAGGCCCCAGTTGGCGGCGCGCTGCGTTTCGCCCAGGACGACCAGCAGCAGCCGGGGCTTGGCCCCGGCCGGGCGGGGGAGGGGTTTCGCGTCCAGGCCCACCGGTTCGCGCGGTTTGCTCGCCGAAGACTCGCCGAGGATGTACACGCGGATCAGCGAGTAGAGGTAGTTGCTCGGGGTGATCAGGTAACGCAGCGTCTTCTGCTCGCGCATCAGCGGCACCAGCGTTTTCGACACGGTGAAGAACGCGCCGCCGGTGACCAGCGCGGCGAGCAGGACCGCCAGCAGCGGTTGCCACCAGCTGCGGCGCAGCGGCGGGCGGCGGATGCGGACGCGCGCCAGCAGCCCCCAGGGCAGCAGCACGTAGAAACCAAGGTAGGGCAGCATGTCCCACGCCAGCAGGTCGCGCACCTCGCGGACATCGGTCTCGAAGACATTACGGATCATCGCCGCGTCCATGTAGACGCCGAAACGGTCCATGAAGTAGACGGACGCGCCGGTCAGCAGGCTGAGCAGCGCCAGCACCGGCTTCGCGGTCCAGCGGTTGACGAACAGCGACAGGATGATGAACTGCAGCGCGGTGACCAGCACGAACATGCCCGCGAAGAACAGCGGGGACACGGCCGGGAGGTCGGCCAGCTTGCGCCAGAGGCTGGTATTGCAGGCCAGGGACGAAAACAGGCTGGTGGCCAGCGTCAGCGTTGTGGCGGAGACTTCGGGCCGCCAGCGGCGCAAGGCGTCGAGGCGGCGGCGGAAGGGAGTGTGGCTCATGCGGCGGACCGGTCGGCGGCAGTTGCGCGCATCATAGCCAGCGCGCGCGGCGTCCTCCAGTGGACTTTCGTACCCGGTCAGGCGGCGGTGCCGATCCGCGCCAGTTCGTGGTGCAGCGCCTGGCGGTCCAGCATGGCCAGCGGCAGGTGGGTGAACAGGTTCACCCGGGTCATCATTTCGTGCAGGGTCTTTTCGAAGGCGTCGAGCCGTTCGGCGTCGCTGCCCCGCACCTGCGCGGGATCGGCGAAGTGCCAGTGCGCGCTGACCGGATGGCCGGGCCACGCCGGCGTCGGCTCGCCCGCCAGGTCGTCGCTGACGGTGATGATGAAGTCCATCACCGGCGCGTCCGGCCCGGCGAATTCGTCCCAGCCCTTGCTGCGCAGCTTCTCCGGGGCATAGCCGATCTTGGCGGCGAGCGCGGCGGCCAGCGGGTGCACGGCATGGTTCGGGGTCCGACCGGCGCTGAAGGCGCGGAACCGGCCCTTGCCGATGACGTTGAACAGGGCTTCCATCATCAGGCTGCGGGCGGTGTTGCAGGTGCAGAGGATCAGCACGTTGTAGACGCGGTCGGTCATGGAGGGTTCCGGGCAGGGTTCTTTCCCCATTAAACCACAATCCGGTGAAGGTTTTGTGACAGCGGCTCAGCCGAGCGGCCGTCCGCCCAGATCCGCCAGGTCATTGAGCATTTCGGGCCCGCTCTCCAGCCCCATCTTGATGCGCAGGCCGAGGTCGGTGCGCGAATCCGCCTGGCGCAGAGCTTCCTCGGTACTGATCAGGCCGTCGCGGTGCAGTTCGTACAGCGACTGGTCGAAGGCGCGCATGCCGGTCTCGGCGCTGTTCTTCATCGCGCCTTTCAGTTCGTGCAGCTTGCCCTGCTTGATCAGGTCGGCGATGTAGCCGGTGTTCAGCATCACCTCCACCGCCGGGTAGCGCTTGCCGTTGAGGCCGCGCACCAGCCGCTGCGAGATGATGGACTGCAGCACCATCGCCAGGTCGGCCAGCACCTGCGTGCGCGCGGTTTCCGGGAAGAAATTGATGATGCGCTCGACCGCCTGGTCGGCGTTGTTGGCGTGCAGCGTGGAGACGACCAGCACGCCGGTATCGGCGTAGCGCAGCGCCAGCTTCATGGTTTCATAGCTGCGGATTTCGCCGATGAACAGCACGTCCGGGGCTTCGCGCAGCGCGTTGCCGAGCGCCTGCTCGAAGGATTTGGCGTCGGTGCCGATCTCGCGCTGGTTGATGACGCAGTTGGCGTGGCGCAGCCGGTATTCGATGGGGTCTTCCAGCGTCAGGATATGGCCGTGGTCATGGCGGTTGCGGTGCTCCAGCATCGCCGCGATGGTAGTGGACTTGCCGGAACCCGCCGCGCCGACCACCAGCACCAGCCCGCGCAGCTTCTTGATCTGGGCGTACAGGCTGTCCGGCATGTTCAGCGCCTGCAGGTCCGGGACCTTGGCGCGCAGGTAGCGGATCACGGCGGCGACCGCGCCGCGCTGGCGGAAGACGTTGACGCGGAAGCGACCGATGCCCTCCGGTTCGATGGCGAAATTCAGTTCCCAGGTCGCCTCGAAATCGCGGATCTGCGTCTCGGTCATCAGGGAGTAGACGGCGTCGCGGGTGGTGTCCGGGTCGAGCAGGCCCTCGCCGAGCGGGCGGGTCATGCCGTTAATTTTCAGGCTGGGCGGATTGTCGGGCGTCAGGAAGAGGTCGGAGGCCTCGTGTTCGACCATGACGCGCAGGGCTTGCCGGATGAAGGTGTCGGGACCGGACATGACGAGATTCTCCCGGAGTCGTGCGGGTTGCGGCGAAAGATCAGGTTTCGACACAATAAAGCGCCCGGTCCGTCGCGGCAACCCGGTTGTCGTCTGTGCGACGCCACCGGTCCGCCGGACTTGACGGCGCGGACGGTCGCGGAGACCCTCTGCCGCGGAACGACCGAAACCCCGAACAAGGATATGCCATGACCCTGCCCGATCTCGCCTGGCTGGACCGCCAGTTTGACGCCGACACCCTGGATGAGGCCCTGGAACAGCTGAACGCCCTGATTGACGCCCATCCCGATAACGCCGACCTGCTGCGCGTGCGCGCCGCCCTCTGGGAGCGGGTGTACCGCACCCGCGACGCCGCCGACGACTGGGCGCGCATCGTCGCGCTGGACCCGACGGACCATGCCACCGCCCTGCGCCTGGCGCTGATGGAAATATCCCGTCCTCACCGCCTGCTGGATGATGATGAGGAGGAGGATGAGGAATTCGCGGCGGACGGTGAGCCGGAGGACGATGAGGCATCGGACCCGGCCGGGATGACGCAGGGTGATGAGGAGGACGGCGAGGGCGGAATCGATCTGGAGGCCCTGCTGGGCGAGGCGGATGCGGAAGACGACTGGGAAGGGGCGTCCCCGGAAGCGCCGGTGCGCGACCGGGGCTTCGAGCGCCTGCTGGCGCTGGTGGATGCGGGCGTGCTGGATGAGGCGACGACCTGCGAGGCCGCCACGACGCTGTTGCGGGAAACCTGGGAGCCCTGGCACGCGCTGGAAGTGATCCAGCACGGTCTGGCGCGCTGGCCGGCGTCGGCCGCGCTGTTGCGCCTGCGCGCGGCCGTGTGGCTGGGGCTGGCGACCGATGTCGACGGCGTGGGCGAGCACATTCCCGTCGGTTATTCGGTGGATGTGCTGGGCAATCCCTTCCATCCAGGCAGCGCCGGCGCCGCGCTGGCCTATTGCGAGGCCCTGCCCGACGCGGCCTGGGACGCCGACCTGCATGAACGTCATGCCGCCGTGCGCGCGCACCTGGCCGATTATGAAGCCGCCGCGCGCGCGTACCGGGCCGCCGCCGCGCGACTGGAACAGGATCTGCGGGAGCTGGCCGACGAGGAAGAGCGCAACAGCCTGCGCGAGAAGATGGCCGCCCTGCATGGCGAGGCGGAGGCCTGCGACCGGGGGCCGGCCGGGCTGATCGCCGCGCAGCAGCGCGGCATGGAAGAATTGATGGGACGCCTGACCGCGCTGGGCAGCCGCCTGTCCGGCCTGGAGTCGCATACCGACCTGCCGCCGGGCACCTTCCCGGCGACGGAGCCGATGGACCTGCGCGAACTGGGCGACTCGCTGGAGAACTACATGGACGCCATCGCCGCCGATCCGGCGGAGGATGAGGCCTACGTGGACGAGATCCTGGGCAAGGTGCCGGGCATCGCCCGCGGCATCCTGAAGTCGCTGGACGACACGCCCTACCGCCTGCAGCCGCTGGACCGGTTGCGCCTCTATGACCTGACCGGCGCGGATGCCGGGCACTACGAGCAGGCGCGCGCCGAGTTCGCGGCGCTGGGCTTCCGGCCGGTCGGCTGGTTCGAGGCCGAGGGCCTGAGCGCCAAGATCGGCCGTCCCGCCGTGCTGGATATCCTGCTGTCGGCGGACGGCAGGACCGTGGGCACGTTCTACGCCTTGTCCGGTACGCGCGGTCCGGAATTCGTCAGCCTGTTCGCCAACGGGGAAACGCTGACGCATGTCGGGGTGCGCGGGCGGCTGGCCTCGTTGTGGCCGCGGCCCTACCAGCAAGTGCAGACGCCGCCGTCGATGACGCTGGCGCAACAATGGCGTTTGCATCAACGCGAGCTGGCGGTGCGGCAGGCCGAAGGCATCGAGGCGACGGTGCTGTCGCCGGAGGACGTGCCGGAACTGCTGGAGCGCCTGCGCGCCGCGCGGCTGGCCGACCGTTTGCGGCGCGGGTTCAGCGACCTGGAATTGCAGGGCTGGCTGACCAGCCACTACCGGGTGGCGGGCGAGGCGTTGCGGCAGGAGGTGGACCGGCTGATGGGCGACCTGCGCGGCCGGGGCGTCGCGCACTGAGCGCGGTTGCCAAGCGGGGGCGGGGTGTCTACAATCGGCGTCCCGCGCGGGCGTAGTTTAATGGTAGAACTAGAGCTTCCCAAGCTCTTGGCGTGGGTTCGATTCCCATCGCCCGCTCCAGTTCGCGAAAAGCCTCAGGCCCCAAAGGTCTGGGGCTTTTTTATTGCCGGTTTTCGACTGTGGATAAGTCTTGCAAAACGGTGGGCGGCATTGGCAACATGGTGACCGGCGAAGCCCCTAAAACAACGTAATCCGCATGAGCGGCGCCGTCCGGCGTCAGCCGCTCCCGTCTTTCAGGCAAGAAGCCCCATGAACGCAGTCGAAATCGAAGCCGCCATATCCGATCTGGCCGAACAGCCCTTTGACGCGGCGGAATTCCCCTACGCCTTCCTGGCAGCTTTCGGCAACAAGGACACGACCCTCAAGCGGCTGCGGTCCGGCAACAACAACGCCTCGGATGTCCCCGGCGGCGTGCTTCAGCGCAATAACATCCACATCGCGGTCTGTGCGGAGGGAATGGTCAGCGAGACGCTCAACGCCTTGCGCGCCAGCCCGGCCACTGCAAAAGCCAAAGCCAAGTTTATCCTGGCTACCGACGGACAATGGTTGGAAGCTGAGGAGTTGGCTACCGGGGAAAACATTCCTTGTGCCTATGCCGATTTCCCGAATCACTTTGGCTTCTTCCTGCCCTTGGCGGGCATTTCCACCATCAAGGAGATCAAGGACAACCCGGTGGATGTGCGCGCCACCGGGCGGTTGAACAAGCTGTATGTCGAACTGCTGCGCGAGAATCCGGATTGGGCGATGGATGAGCGCCGCCATGACATGAATCATTTCATGGCACGGCTGATTTTCTGTTTCTTTGCGGAAGACACCGGGATTTTCAGCGACTCCGGCCTGTTCACCAAGACGGTGGAGCGGATGAGTGAACGCGACGGCTCCAATACCCATGAGGTACTGGAGAGCATCTTTCGCGCGATGAACATCAAGTATCAGGATCGCGCGAACAGTCAGCCCCGGTTACCGAAGTGGGCCGATAGCTTTCCCTATGTGAACGGCGGGTTGTTTTCAGGCAGTACGGAGGTTCCCCGGTTTACGCGCATGGCGCGCAGTTATCTGTCGCATGCGGGCAACCTGAACTGGCAGCAGATCAATCCGGATATTTTCGGCAGCATGATCCAGGCGGTGGCGGATGATGAAGAGCGCGGGGCGTTGGGGATGCACTACACCAGCGTGCCGAACATTCTGAAGGTGTTGAACCCGCTGTTTCTGGATGATTTGCGGGCGCAGTTGGCGGAGGCGGGGGATAACGAGCGCAAGCTGTTGAATTTGCGCAAGCGCATGGCGCGTATCCGGGTGTTTGATCCGGCCTGCGGGTCGGGGAATTTTCTGGTGATTGCGTATAAGCAGATGCGGGAGATTGAGGCGGAGGTCAATCGGCGGCGGGGGGAGGCGCATCTGGGCAGTGAGATTCCGTTGACGAATTTCCGTGGGATTGAGCTGCGGGATTTTCCGGCGGAGATTGCGCGTTTGGCGTTGATTATTGCGGAGTTTCAGTGTGATGTGTTGTATCGGGGGCAGCAGGATGCGGTGGCGGAGTTTTTGCCGTTGGAGGCGCAGAACTGGATTGTTTGCGGGAATGCGTTGCGGTTGGATTGGTTGAGTGTTTGTCCGCCGACGGGGACCAGTGCTAAGGCGTTTTCTTATGATTTGTTTCATCAGCCACGGCAGCAGGTTGGCTTTGAGAATGAGGGGGGAGAGACATACATTTGTGGGAATCCGCCCTACAAAGGCAGCAAGTGGCAGAACGACGATCAGAAGGCCGATCTTACAAATGCCTGGGTGAAGCATCCTAAATTAGCGAAGACGACAGACTTCGTTACCGGGTGGTTTGCGCGCTTCTTTGACTATGCCGTTCAGGTGCCTAATGCAGCTGCGGCTTTCGTGGCTACCAACAGCATTTGTCAGGGCCAGCAAGCCAGCGAGATGTGGCCAATTGCTTTTAGTCGCGGTTATGAAATCCGCTTCGCGCACACTTCATTCAAGTGGGCAAACCTCGCGAGTAACAACGCTGGTGTGACCGTGGTGGTGGTAGGTTTGGGCAAGAAGGTGCCAAGCCCAAAAAAGCTGTATCAGGATGAAATGGTCAAGCAGTGCGCGGCCATCGGTCCCTATCTAGTGCCGGATAGCTTGGCGTATGTGCAAAAGGCCAACGCGCCGATAGGCGAGCAATCAACCATGTTGTTTGGCAACATGCCGCGCGATGGTGGCCACCTTTTGATGGATGCCGATATTGCGGCTAAAGTCGTCGCTGACGATGAGGCGGCCCGGCCTTTTATAAAACGGTTCTGTGGGTCGGAAGAAATTATCAAAGGCAAACTGAGATACTGCATCTGGATTGAAGATGGTGAAGTGTTCTTAGCGGAAAAGAGCAACTTCATCAGACAGCGTCTCAAATTGGTGACGGAAAACCGGAATCATTCCCCGGCAGAGTCCACTCGCCAGTTTGCTCAGCGTCCGCATCGATTTGTACAAATTGCCGGATACGCGATCGAGAATGCGATTATTGTCCCCAAAGTTTCTTCCGAGTCGCGACCGTATCTTCCAGTTGATTTTATTTCCTCAGAAACTATCGTCAGTGACCTTGCCTTTGCCCTCTACGACGCCCCTCTCTGGAACATGGCGCTAATCGCCTCCCGCCTGCATCTGGTCTGGATCGCCACAGTGTGCGGCAAGCTAGAAACTCGCTATCGTTACTCCAATACCCTCGGCTGGAACACCTTCCCCGTCCCCCTGCTCACCGAACAAAACA
>JAYRMT010000101.1:0-11119 GCA_041912575.1 Fluviicoccus sp.
CGTTGCGGCGGTGGCGGGCTGCGATGTGGTGTTCCATCTGGCGGCGGTCTACGCCCTGTGGTTGCCGGACATGTCGGTGATGGACCGGGTGAATGTCGACGGGACGCGCCGGGTGCTGCAGGCCTGCAAGGACGCCGGGGTGAAGCGGGTGGTGCATACCAGTTCGATCGCGGTCTTCGCCGGGCAGGGCGAGGGTGTCGCCGCGACCGAGCAGTCCGCCTTCCAGTTCTGGGCCAGCGATTACTCACGCAGCAAGTACGAGTCGCATATCGTCGCGAAGGAATTCGCGCGGCAAGGGCTGGACGTGGTGATGGTCTGCCCGGCGATGCCGATCGGACCGGGCGACATCGGGCCGACACCGACGGGACGCATCATCACCGAAGCCTTCAAGAGTCCGTTCCTGCTGGCAATGGACACCGGGCCGGGTTGCTACATCGACGTACGCGACTGCGCGATGGGCCATGTGCTGGCGCTGGAGAAGGGCGGGCGCGGCGAGAGCTATATCCTGGGCGGCGAGAATTACGACCATTACGAAATCATGCAGCGCCTTTGCCGTATCGCGGGCTTGCACGGGCGCATCCGCACGGTGTCCTTATCCACACTGAAACCGTTCACGCGGATCGCCACCTGGCTCTCGGACCATGTGACGCACAAGCCGCCGTTTTTCACGCCGGTGGAAATCGAGATTACCCGCAAGGGCCTGAAGTGCGACGCCGCCAAAGCGCGCAAGGAGCTGGGGCTGACGGTGCGGCCGATCGATGACAGCCTGCGCGATGCGGTCGCCTGGTTCGCGGCCAACGGTTACCTGCCGGCGTCCGCGCGGGCGCTGTCCCCGCCGCAGGCCGTGTCCGCCTGAAGCCCTTCCCGCCAACGCCGGGACTTACCCGGCGTGATGGTCTTCCTCGATGACCGGCGCGGGCGTCAACGGCTCCAGATGCGTCAGCACGTGGGCGTTGGGCAACCGTTCCGCGATCCGCGCTTCCAGTTCGTCCAGCAGGTCGTGACCGCGCTGCACGCTCCAGTCGCCGGGCACCTGCACGTGCACCGAGACGAATTTCCACGCGCCGGACTGCCGGGTGCGCAGCTCGTTCCACTCCGCCCCGCGCGCCGCGAACTCGTCGAGCACCCCGCGAATGATCGTCTGGTCTTCCGGCGGCAGCGCCGCGTCCATCAGTCCGCTCACCGAACGGTAGAACAGGTGCAGGCCGGTCACCACGATGTTGATCGCGACGCCGATCGCGATCAGCGGATCGAGGATGTTCCATCCGGTCACGCTCACCAGCGCGATGCCCGCCACTACGCCGGCCGAGGTCCAGACATCCGTCATCAGGTGGTGGCCGTCGGCCTCCAGGACAATCGAGTGGTGGCGCTTGCCGGCCTTCAGCAGGATCAATCCGACCGCCAGGTTGATGCCCGACGCCACGAGCGAAATTCCCAGGCCCAGGCCGACCTGCTCCAGCGGTTGCGGCGCGAAAAGGCGGGGCCAGGCCGCCCAGATGATGCTGGCGGCGGCCACCAGGATCATCAGGCCTTCCAGCGCGCTGGAAAAATATTCCGCCTTGCTGTGACCGTAGGCGTGTTCTTCATCGGGCGGCTGCGCGGCCACGTGCAGCATGGCCAGCGCCATCACGGCGGCGGCCAGGTTGACCAGCGATTCCAGCGCGTCGGACAGCATGCCGACCGAGCCGGTCAGCCGCCAGGCCAGCAGCTTGAGCAGCAGGGTTGAAACAGCGGCGGCGATGGACAGCCACGCGAAGCGGGTCAGGGAGGGCGAGGTCATCGGGGATTCACATCCGGGGACGGGTTGCGGCGCATCCTACCACAGCCGGCGGAGCGACTGATGAACGCGGCCTTAAGGCGACATCTCCGGCGGCGTGCACGCCGCCAGGTCGCGCAAGCCCTGCGCGAAGCCGATCACCGGCCGGTAACCGAGGTCGCGCTTGATACGGTCGAGACGATAGCGTCGGGGCAGGGCGACGAAGTCAAGCTGGAAACGCGACAGCGGCGGCGCGTCCCGACGCTCCAGCAAGCGCCACGCGCCTTCGACCAGCGGAGCCAGCGGTTTGACCAGCGCCAGCGGCACGCTGCGGGTCGGCACATCGTAGCCCAGCGCCTCGATGAGGCCGCCGAGAAACGCGCGCACCGGCATCGGGTGGTCGTCGGTCACGTAATAGATGCGTTTGTGCATGCCGTGGTTCATCGCCAGCCGGATGGCTTCCACCACGTTGTCGACATGCGACATGTCCATGATCGCGCGTCCCTGGTCCACCCAGACGAAGCGCCCGTCGCGGATGCGTTCCAGCAACTGCGTGAGCTGGCTGTCCCCCGGCCCCCAGATGAAGGCCGGACGCAGGATGATCAGGGTGGTGTCGCGGGCGTGGGCGACCAAGCCTTCCTCCGCCAGCTTCTTGGCCTTGCCGTAGAGGGAGTTCGGCTCGGCCGGGTAGGGCGAGGTCTCATCGATATCCAGCAGGGGCGAACGGTCCTGCAACACCGATTCCGAGCTGATGTAGATGAATCGCTTGACGCGGCGTTCGGCGGCGACTTCGTAGAGTTGCAGCGTGGCGTCCACCACGTCGCGGCGGAAGACGGACCAGCGTCCCCACACGTCGATCGGTGAGGCCGCGTGGACCAGGATGTCCTGGCCGTCCAGCGCGGGCGACCATTGCAGGATATCGTTCAGCGAGCCTTGCACTGCCCGGGCGCCCGCCGAAGTCACGCGCCCGGCGGCTTCCTCCGAGCGGGCGAGCCCGGTCACCTCATGTCCTTCCGCGACCAGCCGCCGGATCAGGCGCTGCCCGAGGAATCCGCTGCCGCCGGTGACGAAGATGCGCATGGCGGGCTCAGGCCGCCTGCTCGGCAGGGAAAGTAGCGTCCAGCCAGTCGCGGATGCGCAGGGCGGTCTCGCGCGGGCGTTCGGCCGGAGCGATATGACCGGCCATCGGGATCACCTCGAAGCGATGGTTCGGCAGGCGCGCGGCGTCTTCGCGCATCCGCTCCGGCGGATACAGCCGGTCCGCTTCCCCGGCAAGCACCAGGGACGGAATCGCGATCCGGGCAAGGTCGTCGCGGACGGACGGGCGCGTCAGGAACACCGAGCGGATGGCTGTCAGCAGGTCTTCGTGAGCGAACGTGCCGGGCTGGTCCAGAAAGTTGCGGATGACCTCCGGGTGTCGTTGGGCGGTTTCCGGTCCGAAAAAACTGCGGGCGACGCCGCGCCGGAATATCGGGTTTTCCGGCATGAAGCGGGTCATCAGCACGATGAGGCGGGTGGCGATCGCCGGACGGCCGCCGCGATGGAAGGGGGTGTTGGCCAGCACCAGCCCCTTCACGCGGCCCTGTCGCTCCAGTCGCGCCAGCCGCACGCCCACCAGACCGCCCCACGAGGTGCCCACGAGCACCGCTTCGTGCAGGCCGAGGACGCGGAGGATATCCTCGACAGACCGGGCGCAGGCATCGACATCGAGGCTCGGCGGGCATTCGCGGCTGTTGCCGTGGCCGGGGGGATCGATCAGGACGGCCGGGTTGTCCAGCCATTCCAGCATGCCCTGGTACAGGGAGTGGTCGTAGAAGACGGAGGGCCACATGACCAGCGGCAGGCCGGCCCCTTCGCGATGCCGGACAAAGAGCTTGCCGGCGGGCGTTTCGATGTGCTGCACATGCCAGTGATGCTTCGGCATGAAAGTCTCCCTGAACGCCGGACGGGACGGCCGACCGGCATGCCGCGCTGTTGTTCTTTTGCGTGACGGCCGCGATGGCGAATGGCCGCGCATGCGTCCGATAATGCGCCGCCCGCGCGGTGAATACAATCCGCGCCGCGCGCGCGACGGATGCAATTTCCGGCGGTAGCGGCTAAACTTTACACTGTAAAGACAATCCCGGTGTTCCGATGAACCAGCAGATCCCCTATGCGCCGGAGCCGCGCCCGCCCTACCATCACGGCGACCTTGCCCGTGCGCTGCTGGAAGCGGCCGGCCAATTGATCGAGGAAGAGGGGCTGGAAGCCTTTACCTTGCGCGCCTGCGCCCGCCGCGCCGGGGTGTCCCACGCCGCCCCCGCGCATCATTTCGGAGACCGCGCCGGGCTGCTCTCCGCCTACGCGGCCTCGGTCTTCCGCGAGATGACCGCCCTGATGCGCGCCCGCATCCGCGAGGCGGGCGACAACCCGCACGCCTGGCTGCAGGCCGTGGGACTCTCGTACATCGATTTCGCCCTGCGACGCCCGGGCGCGTTCCGCCTCGTTTTCCGTTGCGAAGCCCTGAACGCGACACATCCCGACCTCAAGGCCGCCGGCGACGAATGTTTCGATGTCCTGATGGATGTGGTGAAGGCCTTGCTGCCGGAGGCCGATCACGAAACCGTCTTCATTCACGGCATGCTGGCCTGGAGCGTGGTGCACGGTTTCGCCCATCTGTGGCTCGAAGGCAACTTCGCCCATACCTTCAGCCAGCAGAATATCCCCGAGCAACAGGCCGACCAGCTGGCCCGGCAGATACTCCGCGTCATCCGGCCGGCCTTTATCCGCCCCTGACCGGCCGGCGGTTTCCGGATACAGCGGCGCGCTGTCCGTTTCCCCGCGCGCTGTGGCAAAATCGCGCCTTTCCCACCGCCGCGCCCGAGGTTCGTCATGCGCCTTTCCGGAAGCCTGTTCGCCATTCCGTTTGTCCTGGCCGGTTGCGCCGCGCCGCAACTCGTCGCTCCGCCCAACAACCCCAACCCGGTGGTCCTGCCGCAGGTGGAAACCTCGGTGATCAACATCCCGATCAATCTGGATCTGGAAACCCTGCGCCGGGAGACGCTCAAGAGCGCGCCCAAGCCCCTCTCCAAGGGCACGGTCAACCAGTCGCTCGGCATCGCTACCGCCGCCGTCAGTCACGAGGTCAACCTGACCGACATGAGTCTGGTGCTGGCCGGACAGCAGTTCACCGCCAAGGCGCAGCTCGATTTTTCCCTGGACACGCGCCTGAATTCCGGCCTGCTCAATCTGGGTAACCTGAGTTGCGGCGTCGGTAACGAGGAGAAGCCGCGCATCGAATTCACCCTGCCGGGCTCGCTGTACTGGACAACCACCGGCGACCTCGCCATCCAGCCGGACCCGTGGCAGCTGCGCTGGATCAAGCCCTGCAACATTTCCGCCTTCAAGATCCAGGCGGACAAGCTGCTGAACCTGCCCTTTGTGCGCGACAAGGTGCAGGGGCTGATCACCGACTCTATCGCCGACGGTTTGAAGCAGGTCGGCCTGAAGGCCATGATCTCGCGGACCTGGCCGAAGCTGAACGAGCCCGTCGCCGTGGAGAAAGGGGTCTGGCTGCTGATGAACCCGCAGTCGATCGGTCTGGCGGATATCAAGGGCAACGGTCGCAGCGTGCAGACGGCGGTCAGCGTGCAGGCGCGCCCGCAACTGGTCAGCGGCGACAAGCCCAAGGTGGTCGTGCCGCCGGTACCGCAACCGCAACGATTGTCCTCGCAGGCGGAAGGTTTCCATCTGGCGCTGTGGGGCGATATCGGCCTGGACACCGCCAACGGCCTGCTCAATGAGACGCTGGCGGGCAAGCCCTTCGACGCGGGCGGCAAGACCGTGCTCATCGACAGCCTGCGGCTCTACGGCAACGGTGACAAGGCCGTGATCGGCATCAAGCTGCAACAGCCGATCAATGCGGAAGTCTACTTGCTGGGCAAGCCGGTCTTTGATGTCGCCGCGAACGAATTCCGCCTGGAAGACGTCGAATTCGACTTGTCGACCAGCAGCTTCCTGGCCAAGTCGGCGAACTGGATGCTGCACGGCACCCTGCGCGATACCATCCAGCAGAAGGCCCGCTTCCGTTTCGACAAGGATCTGGAGTCGCAACTCAAGGATTTCCAGGATTACCGCCAGGATCTGGGCTACGGCGCCACGCTGCGCGCCCAGGTGGAAAGCGTCCGTCCGCAGGGGCTGTTCTTCACGCCGAACGAAATCAAGGCGCTGGTGCTGGTGGACGGCAAGTTGTCCGTGGAGAGTCCGACCACCGCACCGGCGGTCGTGAAGTAAATCCTTCAGTCCTTTTCGTCGGGGTCGGGATCGAAGTCCCGGCCTTGACCGACCGGGATGCGGTAGTCTTCCGACGCCCACGCGCCCAGATCGATCAGCTTGCAGCGAGGGCTGCAGAAGGGGCGGGAGGGATTGTCCGTCCAGCGGCTGGGCTGCCCGCAACGCGGGCAGGGGAAGCTGAGGCTGGTGTTGTCTGACGGGGTGTCGGGCGTCGTCATGATGTCTGGCCTGCCAGCGACAGATAGGTCGCGTGCAATCGGTCGAGCGCCCGGTAGAGGTCTTCGGGTGCGCCGTCGTTGAGGACGATGTCGTCCGCGCGCGCGCGGCGTTCGGCCCGGCTCATCTGCACGGCCACGATGCTGGAAATCTGCGCTTCCGGCACGCCGTCGCGTTGCGCGGCCCGTGCGATTTGATGCGACTCATCGGCATCGATGAGCAGGGTGCGCTGGCAAAAAGCGGATTGCCCCGACTCGAACAACAATGGGGAGACCAGCACGGAATAGGGGGAACGGCTTTCCGACAGCCGCTGCGCGATGCGCGCGCGGATGGCAGGGTGGGTAATGGCTTCCAGGGCCTTGCGCTCCGACGGATCGGCGAAGACGCGCTCCCGCAGGGCGGCGCGGTTGAGTTGACCGTCCGGCATCAGCACGTCCGCACCGAAATGCGCCGCGATCGCCGCCAATGCGGGCTCGCCGACGGCCACCACTTCCCGCGCGATGCGGTCGGCGTCCGTCACCGAGATGCCCAGACTCTCCAGATAATCGCTGGCCAGCGTCTTGCCGCTGCCGATGCCGCCGGTCAGGCCGATCACCAGCATATCAATGCGTCCACAGGCCCAGATAGGCCGAGACGATGCCCGGACCGGACAGCATGGCGATAAAGCCCGCGATCGCGAGGTAAGGACCGAAGGCGAAGGGCGCGTTTTCGCGGCGCACGATCAGGTAACCGACGCCCACCACGGCGCCGACCACGGAAGAGAGCAGGATCACCAGCGGCAGCTGCCAGGGACCGAGCCAGGCGCCGAGCGCGGCCAGCAGCTTGAAATCGCCGTGTCCCATGCCCTCCTTGCCGGTCGCCAGCTTGAACAACCAGTATACCGACCAGAGCGACAGGTAGCCGAAGACGGCTCCCAGAACGGCCAGGTCCAGCGAGACCCAGGTGGCGTCGCGATTGATCAGCAACCCGGCCCAGAGCAGGGGGAGGGTGATGGCGTCGGGCAGCAACTGGGTATCGAAATCGATCATGGTCAGGGCGACCAGCGCCCAGGTCAGGCCCAGGGCCGTCGCCATTTTCCAGGACGGTCCGAATTGCAGGAAGACCAGGGCCGAAAGCAGCGCGGTGGCGAGCTCGACGAGCGGATAGCGGGGCGAGATACGGACTTGGCAGGCGCTGCAACGACCGCGCAGGGCAAGCCAGCTGATCACCGGGATGTTTTCCCACGGGCGGATGGCGTGTCCGCAGGCGGGGCAGCGCGAGGCCGGCGTCATCAGGTTGAAGCGCGGGGTCACTGGCGCGGGCAGTTCCAGAATCGCGGAGGCTTCCACCTTCCAGCTGTTGTTCATCATCACGGGAAGCCGGTAGATGACGACATTGAGGAAACTGCCGATGCACAGGCCCAACAAAAAAACCAAGCCCCCTGCGTACAGGGGGCTTTGCATGAAGAGATCCATCATGGGTGCGCTTAGACCACGGATCCCAGTTGGAAGATGGGCAGGTACATGGCGACCACCAGACCACCGACCAGTACGCCGAGAATGGCCATGATCAAGGGCTCCATCATGCTGGTCAGGCCGTCGACGGCGTTATCCACTTCGTTCTCGTAAAAGGTGGCCACCTTGTCGAGCATCGCGTCCAGGGCGCCGGACTCCTCGCCGATGGCGACCATCTGCAGGGCCATGGCGGGAAAGATGCCGGCCTGTCGCATGGAGAAGCCCAGTTGCTGGCCGGTGGCGACATCGTCACGGATTTTCAGGATGGCCTCGCGGTACACGACGTTGCCAGCCGCGCCCGCCGTCGAAACCAGGGCGTCGATCAGGGGCACCCCCGCCGCGAACGTGGTGGCCAGTGTGCGTGAGAAGCGGGCAACCACCGATTTATAGACCAGATCCCCGAAAATGGGCATTTTCAGGGCGACACGGTCCAGTGTTTCATTGAAGGCGGGGATGCGCTTCTTGGCTTCAACAAACCCGCCGATACCGCCGACGACGGCGACAATCATGATGAACCAGTAGGCCTGGACGAACTCCGACATGTGGATGACCATCTGGGTGAAGGCGGGCAGCTCAGCGCCGAAGCTGGAGAACATGCTCTGGAAAACCGGCACCACTTTCAGCAGCAGGATGACGGTCACGATGATCGCCACGATGATGACGGTGATCGGATACTTCAGCGCCTTCTTGATCTTCTGCTTGAGCAGTTCGCTCTTTTCCTTGTAGGTCGCCACGCGGTCGAGCATGGTTTCGAGGGCGCCGGACTGTTCGCCGGATTCCACCAGGCTGCAGAACAGGTCGTCAAAGAGCAGGGGGTATTTCTTCAGGGCGCCGGCAAAGGTGTTGCCGCCTTCGACTTCCCCCTTGATGCCGTTGACCACTTCCTTCATGGCGATGTTATCCAACCCTTCCGCCACGATTTCAAAGGACTGCACCAGCGGCACGCCGGCCTTCATCATGGTGGCGAGCTGACGCGAGAAAATGGCGATGTCCATGGGCGTGACCTTGCCCTTGGCCAAGCCCGCCAGGAAATTCCCGCCCTTCTTGTGGATTTTCTGGACGTTGATCCCCTGCTTGCGCAGCTGGGCCTTCACCAGGGCGACGTTCTTGCCCGGCATCTCGCCCTTGATCTTCTTGCCTTTCCGGTCAGTGCCTTCGTAGGCAAAGTTCAACAGGGTTTCCGCTTTTTTGGTAGCCATATTCCGTCACACTCTGTTAGTCGGCGCCGGTCACGCGGTTGACTTCGACCAGGCTGGTCACGCCCTGCATGACCTTCTTGAGTCCCGAACGACGCAAGTCGGGGAAGCCCTCGGCTTTCGCCGCGTCCGCGATCTGGATGGAGTTGCCTTCCTCCATGATAATACGCGCAATCTTGGGCGTCACCTTCATCACCTCGTAGATGCCGACCCGTCCCTTGTAGCCGTCGCGGCACTGGTCGCAGCCCACCGGTTCGAACACCTTGAACCCGGTGGCCAGATCTTCTTCGGTAAAGCCCATTTCCAGCAGGCTGCGCGCCGGGATATCCGTGGGCCGCTTGCAGCTGCCGCACAGCCGGCGCGCAAGGCGCTGCGCGATCACCAGGTTGACCGAGGTGGCGATATTGAACGAGGGTACGCCCATGTTGCGCAGACGGGTCAGGGTTTCCGGCGCCGAGTTCGTGTGCAGCGTGGACATCACCATGTGACCGGTCTGCGCCGCCTTGACCGCGATCTCGGCGGTTTCCAGATCCCGGATTTCCCCGATCATGATGATTTCCGGATCCTGGCGGAGGAAGGCCTTGAGCGCGGAGGCGAAGGTCAGGCCCACCTTCGGGTTGACGTTGACCTGGTTGATGCCTTCGAGGTTGATTTCGACCGGGTCCTCGGCGGTGGAGATGTTGTTTTCCACCGTGTTGAGGATGTTGAGGCCGGTATACAGCGACACGGTTTTGCCGGAGCCGGTGGGGCCGGTGATCAGCAACATGCCCTGCGGCTTTTCCAGCGCGCCCATGAACAGGGCCTTCTGGTCCGGCTCGTAACCGAGCATGTCGATGCCCAGCGAGGCGCTGGACGGGTCGAGAATACGCAGACAGAGCTTCTCGCCGAAGAGGGTGGGCATCGAGTTGACGCGGAAGTCGATGGCGCGGGTCTTCGAAAGCTTCAGCTTGATGCGTCCGTCCTGCGGCACCCGCCGTTCGGAGATGTCCATTTGAGACATGACCTTGAGACGGGAGGAAATCTTGTTGGCCAGTTGCACCGGCGGCCGTGCGACCTCGCGGAGCACGCCGTCCACGCGGTAGCGGACCCGGTAGCTTTTTTCGTAGGGTTCGAAGTGCAAGTCGGAGGCCCCGCCCTTGATGGCGTCGAGCAGGAGCTTGTTGATGTATTTGACGATCGGCGCATCGTCCTCGGCCGACCCGCCGCTGTCCTTGTCGTCCCGCACATCATCACCGCCGGTGATGTCGAGGTTCTCCAGGTCGTCGTCAAGGCCTTCCAGGGCCTTGTTGCTGCTGCCTTCGATCAGGCGCTCGATCAGCTTGGAGAGCTTGTCTTCCTCGACGACGATGGTTTCGACGGTCATGCCGGTGTTGAAACGGATGGCGTCAATTGCATCGAGGCGGGTGGGGTCGCTCATGGCGACAAAGATGCGCTTGCCGCGCTTGAAAATCGGCAAGGCGTTGAATTTCTTGACAACCTTCTCGTCGAGCGTTTCCTTGGGGATCAGGTCGTGCTCGATGAAGTCCAGGTCGATCAACGGGTCGCCGAACTCGTCGGCGATGAACCAGGCGATCTGGGCGGCCTTCGCCAGCTTGTTGTTGACGAGGTACGTCACCAGCGAGATCTGCTCGCGCTGCGATTCGGCGAGCGCTTTCTGCATCGCGCTGGCTTCGACCAGTCCTTCATGAACCAGTCGCTTGGCGAGTCCGCCGAATCCGGCGGTATTTGCTGACGGTGGAACGGCCATGCCTGAATCCCGAGGTCTCTTGTTGTACTTCTGTATGAGGAAAGAGTGCTAAGATCTTGGAATATAAATCAAATCCCGACCCGACGCCAAGCCTTGGCGTTTTGTCCCTTTCCGGAGCCCCATTCTAGAGGAGTTTTGACGGCATGGAAGCTGCACCGGTCCGCATTCCGCGGATTTTATTGCTGGTTGTCTGGCTGACGGTCGCCGCCGTCGCGCGGGCGGGCGGGGCGGCCTGTCCTTCCGCGTCCGCGCCGGTCTCGCCGGTCCATCTGAACACGGCGGACGCCGATGCGCTGGCCGCCGGCCTGAAAGGCGTCGGCAAGGCCAAGGCGGAGGCGATCGTGAAGTGGCGGGAGGCGCACGGGCGGTTCAGCCGCATCGAGCAGCTGGACGAGGTGAAGGGGATCGGCCCCGGCATCATCGAGAAGAACCGGGACCG
>JAYRMT010000102.1:0-11091 GCA_041912575.1 Fluviicoccus sp.
TCGCCGGCTTCATCGGTCAGGAAGCCATGCACAGCAAGGAGCACGACACCTACAACCGGATGCTGGTCGAGATGGGTTTCCCCGTCGACAAGCTGGACCGCGATGTCGGTACGCTGCTCAAGGTCGCGGGCAAATACCTGCCCAAAAGCTGGCAGCTGGCCGCCACGGCCTGCCTGGAGCATTACACCGCGATCATGGCCGAGCAGTTGCTGCGCGACAAGGACCACCAGGGCATGATGCAGGACCCCGACATCCTGCACATGTGGTTGTGGCACGCGCTGGAAGAGAACGAACACAAGACCGTTGCCTGGGACCTCTACCAGCAGGAAGTCGGCAGCTATGCGCTGCGCGTGTTCGTCATGACCATCGCCACCGTGATCCTCTTCTCGGTGATGGCTGCCTTCCAGGCGCGCATGCTCGCCGCCGACGGCCAGCTCTTCAAGTTCCGCCAGAACTGGAAGGCTTTCCGCTTCCTGTTCGGCGTCAAGGGCCTGTTTGCCGATCTGGTGCCGAAGTACTTCGACTTCTTCCGTCCCGGCTTCCACCCCAATGACCATGACACGACCGCGCTGCTTGAGGAATGGCGCAAGATCCTCTTCGCACCGGGTGGTGAGCTGTACGACCAGCTGAAGAACAAGGCCGTCGCGACGATGCATTAAGCGGGTCACAGGCTGTAACAAGATGTTTCTCTCCGGGTACGTCCGTTACCCGGACGCCACACAAGCGCCGTGAAACCCGTGTGGTCTGCTTACCGGTTTGCTTCTAGTCTTCGGGTTATCCCTGAGTGAACGACGGAGTGAACGTCATGAAAACTTCCCTGATGAGCCTGATTGTCCTGAGCGGGACGCTCGCAGTGGCTCCGGCATTCGCCGGAAACGGCGACGCGATTCTCGGGGGCGCGGTCGGCAGCGCGATTGGCGCGGCGATCGGTCACGACATGAACGGTCATAACGGTGCGGTGGTGGGGGCGGCCATTGGCGGGGCGGCGGGTGTCGCCATCGCGGACCGCGAGCGCGGTTATCGCGGGGGCGGTCCGGTGCGTGTGGTCACCCATCCCGAACCGGTCTACCGGGAGCCCGTCTATGTCGAACCGGTCACCTATGTCCGTCCGGTCCGTTTTGTCCGGGTGGACGTTGACGGGCCGCGCGGTTGGGATCGCGACGACCGGCGTGAATTCCGCGAGTGGCGTCGGCATGATCGCTGGGAAGATCGCGGCGGTCGGGGCGGCTGGGGCGGCGAATACCGCGAGCATCACGGCCGCCACTGCCGGGACGATTGAACGCGCTCAATCGCGGGGGGCCTCTCCGGCCTTCCGCGGCATTCCCTCCTGACGAATCCCCTCCCGCAAGTTCTCCCAGTTCTCGCGCAAGTTGTCCGCATCGCCATAAGGCATGAACCGGTCGTAATAGTCATGCGGGTCAGCCACGCGCCGCGCATGCTTGATCGGGCACCAGTACTGCTCCGTGCGCGCGGTAATCTCCCGGGCGTAGGCCGCCAGGCCGTTGGCATAGCTGCAATACAGGCAATTCAGCTTTTCCAGCGGATTGAGGTAGCCGAGCAGATGACGGTCGACCACCAGATAGTCGCCGCGCTTCACGCGCGGAATGCCGTAGAGCCGGAAACAGACCGCCTGGTACATCCACAGCATCAGGTCCAGGAAGGCGAACGGAACGATCATGCTGTAAATGAACGGGGCGGACAGCAGATGCCGCCACGAGCTGGAGGCCAGCCAGCGCAAGGTGCTCATGCGGACCCGGCGGTGCGCTTCGCGGATGCCGTCTTCGAACGCGATGCGCCGGCCGTGCAGGGTATAGAGAGCCCGCGCTTCCTGTTCGCGGAGGCGTTCGCGCAGCTCGGCCTGCAGGCGGCGGATCTCGTCGGTCAGGTGCTGGAGTTCGGGATTCATGACGGCGGTCCGGCGGAGGTGTCTGACCACCCTAACCGGACCGCGTGCGCCGGGCAAGTCAGGCCGGTTCGACGCTCTTGCCCTGATAGCGGTTCAAGGTGCGGCGCCGCACGGCGTCCGGCGTACTGCCGCACCATTTGTTGAAGGCGCGCGAGAAGGTTGCCTGATCGCTGTAACCCACCAGCGTGGCGATGCGTTCGATGCTGACATGCGAGGTGGTGAGATAGCGGGTTGCCACGTTCATGCGTACGTCGAGGCGGATTTGCTGGAAATTGAAGCCGCTCTCGGCCAGGTGGCGGCGCAGGGTGCGCACGCTCATGCCGAAATGGCTCGCCACGTCTTCGGCGGACAAGGGCTCGGAAGCGTGCGTCAGGATGTATTGACGCATTTTGACCACCAGGCCGTGCACCGAGGCTTCCAGGGTGTCCGTCTCGGGCGCGGCCTGCTCGCCGGGGTTATGCGCGGTGGCGGCCGGAGTGGCGGATTCCGCCAGGTAAAAGCGGATTTCGGTTTCCGGCGCGTCCGTGAACTGCTCGACGGGAAGCAGGGCGGCCGTGGCCCGGGTATCGGCGAGAATGGCGGATTTCCAGTGGATGCTGACATTGCGCGTGACCAGCGATCCGAGCTTGTAGAGGCTGGTCAGGAAAGCCTGCGTGAAAAAGATTTCCAGCTCGGGATAACGGGCCTTGCACTCGACCTTGACCGCGAAATAGTCGGCCTGACTTTTGTCCAGCTGGATGCTCACCAGCGGGAAGCGCACGCGGAGATAACAGATGATGTGATCGTAGAGGTCGCGGAAATTGCCGCGATAGGTATAGACGAAGCCGAAGAGGCCGTGCGTGATCAGGTCCAGCCGCAAGCCGTAGCGGATGCCGGGAAAGGGCAGGGCGGTCAGTCCGAGGAATTTCTGGATGATGGCCTGGGTCTGTTCCGCCGTCAGGTAAACATCGGGCCTGGCCAGGATGCCGCGACTGATGCCGCATTCACGGAAGATGTAGTCCACATGGAGGTGCTCCTCCTCCATCATTTCCACCAGTTTCACCAGGTAAACCACGGGTACGAAAGGTAAGTCCTGCATGGCGTCGTGTCCGGATTCTTGTCGTTATATGGAACTGTCCGGAGTATAGCGCCGCCATTTCCGCTTGTGTCTCAAGCGGCCATCCGGTCAGCCGGTTTGTCCTGTTCGGCAAAAGATATGACCGGTTGAGGTGATGACCGGTAGCGGTTTCCCGATGAAAATGCGCTGGCACACAACGTCTCACCCACAACAAGAACCGAGAACCCGGCCATGAAAAATCAGAAGAACGCCCTGAGGGCCAGTTATTTTCCGCTTTCCCGCATCGATGTCCATGACATCCGCCAGATGTATGCGGTCTACTCCCAATACTATGAACGTACCAGTTGGGACATCTTCCTGCGCGATCTCAGCAAGAAGACCGGCGCGTTCCTGATCCGTCGCAAGGCGGACAACCGCGTGGTCGGCTTCTCGACGATCCTGACCAATGACATGGATATCAACGGGCGTCCGGCGCGCGGCGTGTTCAGCGGCGACACCATCATCGAACGCGAATACTGGGGTTCGCGCGTGCTCCAGCTGGCCTTCTACAAGTTCATGATCACGGAAAAAGTCCGCAACCCCGGCCGCACCATCTACTGGTTGCTGATCTCCAAGGGTTTCAAGACCTATCTGTTGCTGGCCAACAACTTCCAGAAGTTCTACCCCCATCCGGAAGGCAAGTGCGCCGACCTGTCCGGCGTGGTGGATGCCTATTGCCGCGAGATGTTCCCGGAATATTACGACGGGAACCGCCAGATCCTGGATTTCGGCGATGACTACCAGTGCCTGAAGGGCGATGTTGCCGAGATCACCGAAGCCATGCGCCGCAGCAATGCCCGCATCCGTTTCTTCGAGGATTGCAATCCGGAATGGCGTCGCGGCACCGAGCTGCCGTGCGTCGGCATCGTGGACTGGGAGTTGCTGCGCAGCTACGCGATCGACTTCGCGCTGAAGCCGGTGAGCATGGGACGGGTGGACGCCTCGCGCCAGCCGCAGCCGGTCAGTCGTCCGGCGCACGGTGTCGAAGGGCTGACGCCGCATCTGGCGGTAGTGCGCCGCACGGCCTGATTCCCCCCTGTCGTTGCCATTCCGGCGGAGGCCGACATGATTTCCCGCATGACCCATCTGGCGATGCGCGCCGCCTGTCAGCGCGCCGCCCGCCGTTTCCACGGCGAGCGTGACCATCTCGAACGGGTCCAGCGCGCCCGCCTGCAGTCCCTGCTCGGGGACGTGGCGACCGCACGGCTGGAAAAGCCCTGGGCCGGCGAAGTGCCGGCTTGGGAGTCTTTCCGCGAGACCTATCCGCTGACCCGCTATCGCGACTGGCAGCAGGCCATCGACGGTCAGCGCGAAGGGCGCTGGCGGCTGGTGGACAGTCCGCTGGTGCGGCACCAGCCCACCAGCGGCTCCTCGGAAAAACTCAAGCTCATTCCCTACACCCGTCGTTTCCTGGGTGAGCTGGATTCCGCCATCGGCCCCTGGCTGGACAGCATGTACCGGCGCTATCCGGGTCTGACCGGCGGGCCGCATTACTGGTCGGTGTCCTGGCTGCCGCAGAGCCAGCATCAGCTGATGAGCGGCAACCTGAACGATGACAGCGAGCTGATGGGCGGTTTCAAGCGCCGTCTGGCGGGCATTGCGCAGGCCGTGTCGCCGGAAGTGGCGCTGGCCGCGTCGCCGGATGACGCCCTGTTCGCGACGCTGTGTTATCTGGTGGCGCGTCCCGACCTGCGCATGATGTCGGTGTGGAGTCCGACCTTCGCGCTGCAAATGCTGGATGCGCTGCCGCGCTGGGGCGACGAGATCGTTGCCGTCTTGCGCACGGGCCGCTGGGGACATCGTGAAGCCTCGCTGCAGCGCTTGCCTGCTCCGCGTTCACCCGATCGCGCCGGTGTGCTCGTCGAGGCCTTGCGGGGCGAAAAGCGCTGGATCGGTCAGGCGTTGTGGCCCTCGCTGTCGCTGGTGTCGTCCTGGCATACCGCCGACGCCGCGCCGTGGGCCGAGCAGTTGCGTCAGCGCTTGCCCCAGGCCCTTTTTGAGGGGAAGGGCCTGTGGGCGACCGAGGGCGTGGTGACCATCCCGGTTGACGATCACTACCCGCTGGCCTACCAGAGCCATGTCTACGAGTTCGAGGACCTGGCCAGCGGCCGCATTTACGCGCCGTGGGAGCTGCGCGAAGGTGATGAGGTCAGCCCGATCATTTCCGGCGGCAACGGCCTGCTGCGCTACCGGCTGGACGACCGTCTGGTCGTGACCGGTTTCTGGGGCAGCGTGCCGTGCTTCCGCTTCCTGGGTCGCCGTTACGGCGTCGATATGGTGGGCGAAAAGCTGTCACCGGACGCAGCACGCCAGGCCATGCTGTCGGCGGGCAAGTCGCATGGCCTGGAGCCGGTGACGCTGCTGGCGGTCGATGCGCCGACCGGTTGCCGTCCGGGCTATGTCGCGGTGTTCAGCGAAGCGGGCGCGTCGGGAACGCGCTTCGTGCAGACGGCGGGTGAAGAAGTCGAGCGCGAGCTGGCGACGCATTTCCACTACGAACTGGCGCGCGACCTCGGCCAGCTGGCGCCGGTGCGCGCGCTGGTCGCCGCCGACGGCTGGAAGCTGTACCAGCAGATCGCGGTGGCGGGCGGCATGATCGAAGGCAACATCAAGCCGGAGCCGGTTCGCCGCGTGCCCTGGCAGGCGGTGGCCAAGGTCATTCCGTCGGCGGCGGGCGTGTTCGGAGCGGCGTAATGGGCTCCTTCACCGTCCGTCCCGGCCTACCCGGCGACAACGCCGCGCTGCAGGCGCTTTTCGCCGTGTCGCAACCGTCGTCAGGCATGGAACTGGCCTTCGAGCGCGGGCCGGACTATTTCCAGTCCGCGCGGGTCATGTACCAGCATCCCGAATTGATGGTGGTCACGCATCGCGACAGTCCGGACGGGCTGGCGGCGGCCTTCAACTACGGCCATAAAGAGGTCTTCGTCAACGGCGAGGCCAGGTTGGCGCGTTACGGTGCGGACATGCGCATCGCCCCGGCCTATCACGGCAGCCGCGCGCTGTTCACCATCAATCGCGCGGTGGAGCCGGTGCTGCGCCATGACTGGTACTACACGGTCATCCTCGATGACAACGGCCGCTCCCGCAACGCCTTCGAGCACGGGCGCGCGGGGTTGCCGGGCTATCGTCGCGTTGAAGGGCTGACGACTTACACGATGACTCGCCGTCGCGGCGGCCGGACCGGCTTGCCGGCGGTACGTCCGGCCACGGCCGCCGATATTCCGGCGATGAACGCGCTGGTCCGTCGTCTGGCCTCCCGTTTCCAGTTCCTGCCGACCTACGATTTCGCACAACTCGGCACGGATGACGCTTATTACTACGGCCTGACCTTGTCTGACTTCCTGCTGGTGGACGGCGAGGACGGCCTGCGCGGTCTGGTCGGCCTGTGGAACCAGAGCGCCTTCAAGCAGACGCGCGTCACCGCCTACCGCTGGCCATTGAATATCTTGCGCCCGCTGTGGAACCTGTGGGCCGGACTGGCGGGCGGTATTCAGCTGCCGCCGGCGGGCGGCGCGCTGGCCTACCGTTCCCTGCATTCGCCGCTGACCGCGCCGGAAGACGTGGAGGCCTTTGCCGCCCTGCTCAACGCGGCCTGGAACGAAACCCGCCGCCAGGGCGTGCGCGCTCTGGCCTTGACCCTGGCGGACAACGATCCGCGTCAGGCCGAAATGGCCTGCTGGCGCACGCTGCCGATGAAGGCGCATCTCTATACGGTGGCCTACCGGCCCGAACACCACCCCGAACTCGATTCCACTCTTGTACCACTGCTCGACAGCGGGAGACTCTGACCATGAACCGCATCCAGATCATCGACGGCAAGATCCGCATCCCCCAGCGCTGGGGCCAGTTCGGCCTGATCGGCGTCGCGGTGGTGCTGGCGCTGGCCTGGCCGCGCGAATCCCGCAGCCGCCCGACGCCGCCGGTGCAGCCGCTGCTGCTGGCCGCCGAGGATGTGCAGATGGTGAAACAGGAGCGTCTGGCGGACGACATCGAAATCACGGGCACCCTGAATCCGGTCCGTCAGGCGGTGCTGAACGCCCGCACCGGCGGCGAAGTGCTGGCTGTCGGCGCGCGCGCCGGGGATGCCGTGCAGGCCGGGCAACTGGTCGTCAGCCTGGACACCCGCGACCTGCGCCTGCGCGTGCAGCAGGCGGAAGCCTCGCTGGCCGCCGCCAGGGCCCAGATGGCGCTGGCGCAGCAACAGCGTGATCGCGCCCAACCGTTGCGTGACAGCCATTACGTCTCCGACAGCGAGTTGTCGAATGCCGAGCGTCAGGTCGACATCCGTGCGGCGGATGTCAGCGCCGCCGAGGCCTCGCTCGCGCAGGCCCGCCAGCAACTGGCCGACGCGGCCGTGCGCGCGCCGTTTGCCGCGCGGGTATCCGAGCGTCTGGTCGAGCCGGGGCAATCGGTGCCGCCGGGCAGTCCGTTGCTGCGCCTGGTTGACCTGAGCGTGCTGGAGCTGGAAGCCCAGGTGCCCGCCACCGCGCTGGCCGCGCTCAAGACCGGGCAGGTGGTCAGCTTCAGCGTGGACGGCTACGGCGACCGCCAGTTCGCGGGTCGCATCAGCCGCATCAATCCGGTGGCGCAGGCCGCCAGCCGCCGCATTCCGGTCTATGTGCAGGTCGACAATCGTGACGGCCTGCTGCGCGCAGGGCTGTTCGCCAAGGGGACAATCCGCGATGACAGCGCGCACAGCGGCCTGAGCGTGCCCGCCACCGCGCTGCAACCGGACGGGCAGGGCGGCTGGCGCGTCCATACCTTGCAGGACGGGCATCTGCAGGCGCGTCCGGTCACGGTCGCCTTGCGCGACGAGAGCCGCGATGTCGCGCTGGTGAGCGGCCTGCGCGCGGGCGACCGCGTGCTGGTGCAGCCGCCGCAACCGGGCAACGAGGGGAAACCGTTCCGTCTGACCGGAGCGCACTGACATGTGGCTGACCCGGCTCTGCATCCGCTATCCGGTGTTCGCCAGCATGCTGATGCTGGCCTTCATGGTGCTCGGCCTGTATTCCTGGCGCGCGCTCAGCGTCGAGGAATATCCCAACGTCGAATTTCCCTATGCCGTGGTGATCACCGATTACCCGGGCGCCTCCCCGGCGGTGGTCGAGAACGAAGTCACCCGTCGCATCGAGGAAGCGATCAATACCGTGCCCGGCGTCAAGCGCATCATTTCCACCTCGTATGAAGGCCGCTCGCGCATCGCGGTGGAATTCGTGCTGGGCGTGCCGATCGACGTCGCCGTGCAGGATGTCCGCGACAAGCTGGCGGCGGTGCGCACCGTCTGGTCCCGCGACATCCGCGAGCCGCTGGTGCAGCGCTACCGCCCGGAAGACGCCCCGGTCTTCTCGCTGTCGTTTGAGGGCCAGGGCGTCGCCCCGCGCGCACTGAGCACGTACGTGACCCAGCAGGTGGTGCGCCGCCTGCAGAACATTCCCGGCGTGGGGCATGTGGATGTTGTCGGCGCGGTGCCGCGCGAGATCCAGGTCGAGCTCGACCCGGGCCGCATGGAAGCCCTGGGGGTCGGCGTCGATGACGTGATGACCGCCCTGCGCGCCGAGAATGCCGAATTGCCGGCGGGCACCGTCGATACCGGGCCCAGCGAAAAGATCGTGCAGGTCGCCGGACGGATCAGCGATCCCGCCGCGTTCGGCCGCCTGATTGTCGCCCGTCGCGGTGCGGCCCCGGTCACGCTCGACCAGGTCGCCCGCATCATCGACGGTGAGGAGGAGCTGCAATCGCTGGCGCTGCTTAACGGTCATCGCGCGATTAGTCTGGATATCGTCAAGACCGCCGGGGCCAACACCATCGAACTGGTGGACGCCCTGCGCAAGGCGGTGCCGGACATCGAGGCCGGGCTGCCCGCCGGGGCGCGCGTGCAGGTGGTGGCGGACAGCTCGCGCTCCATCCGCGCCTCGCTGGATGATGTCGAGTCGACGCTGGTCGAAGGCGCGATCCTCGCCGTGCTGATTGTCTTCCTGTTCCTTGGCTCGTGGCGTTCCACCATCATCACCGGCCTGACATTGCCGATCGCGCTGCTCGGCTCGCTGTTCTTCCTGCACCTGTTCGGGCTGACGCTCAACATCATGACGCTGATGGCGCTGTCGCTGTCGATCGGGCTGTTGATCGATGATGCGATCGTCGTCCGCGAAAACATTGTCCGCCATGCCGCCATGGGCAAATCGCACGGGCAGGCCGCCGTGGACGGCACCCGCGAGATCGGGCTGGCCGTGCTCGCCACCACGCTGACCATCGTCGCGGTTTTCCTGCCGGTGGCGTTCATGGGCGGCATCATCGGCCGGTTCTTCTACCAGTTCGGTGTCGCGGTTTCCTGCGCGGTGTTGCTGTCGATGCTGGTCAGCTTCACGCTGGACCCGATGCTGTCCAGCCGCTGGCACGACCCGGACGCGCACGGCATGCGCGGCAATTCCGCGCTGGCCCGCTTCCTGCGCCGTTTCCAGGAGGGGCTGGACGCCCTGTCGCGCGAATACCGCCGCGTGATGCTCTGGGCGCTCAACAACCGCCGCCTGACCCTCGGGCTGGCGGTCGCCTCGCTGGCGCTGGCGCTGCTGCTCACCAAGTTTGTCGGCAAGGAATTCGTGCCCGAGCCCGACTTCAGCGAAATCGGCGTCAAGTTCACCACGCCGGTCGGCTCGACCCTGGCCTTCACCGAAAGCAAGATCCGTCAGGTGGATGCCCTGCTGCGCGCCAATCCGGCCGTGCTCAACACGTATGCCACCGTCAATACCGGCATGGACATCGGCAAGCATCGCGCCTCGCTGCGCGTGCTGCTCAAGCCGCGTGACCAGCGCGAGCTGTCGCAAAAGCAGCTGGTGCGCGTGTTCCGTGACCAGCTGCAAGCCATCAACGGCATCGCGATCACTTCGGTCGCCGCCGCCAAGGAGTCGATCGGCAGCCTCAAGCCGATCCAGATTTCCCTGCAAGGCAACGACATGGCCGAATTGACGCGCCTCGCCGCCGACTTCCGCCAGCGCATGTCCGCCGTGCCCGGCGTCATCGACCTGGAAAGCTCGCTGGAAGGCCGACGCCCCACCCTGGCCGTGACGGTGGACCGCGAGCGGGCGGCGGATGTCGGCCTGTCGGTGTCGCGTATCGGCAACGCGCTGCGCGCGCTGATCGCCGGGGACGCCGTGACCTCGTGGCAGGCCGCCGACGGCGAGAACTATGATGTCAGTGTTCGCTTGCCCAAGGAGTACCGGCAGAATGCCCGCGATGTCGCGCAAGTGCCCGTGGCCGCCGCCGGGGTTGATCCGCGCACCGGCCAGCCGCTGCTGCTGACCGTCGGGCAGGTCGCCACGCTGAAAGAAACCGACGGCGCGGCGCAGATCAACCGCCGCAACCTGTTCCGCGAAGTGTTGTTCAGCGCCAACGTCGCCGGACGTCCCGCCGGGGATGTCGGCGCCGACATCGAGCGCGCCGCTGCCGGCATGGCGCTGCCCTCGGGTTTCCGCATCGTTACCCAGGGCGCCAACAACGACATGAAGGAATCGGTCGGCTACGCCGTCACCGCGTTGGTGCTGGGGGCGCTGTTCATCTACATGCTGCTCGGCGCGCAGTTCAACTCCTTCCTGCATCCGCTGACCATCATGACCGCGTTGCCGCTGTCGCTGGTCGGGGTCTTTCTCGGACTGGCGGTCTGCGGCAGCTCGATGAACATGTTTTCCATCATCGGCATCCTGATGCTGATGGGGCTGGTGACCAAGAACGCCATCCTGCTGGTCGATTTCATCCAGGAGCTGATCCATAGCGGCCGCTCGCGCGACGAGGCCATCCTCGAAGCGGGGCAGACCCGCCTGCGCCCGATCCTGATGACCACCGCCGCGATGATCGCCGGCATGCTGCCGCTGGCGCTGGGCCTCGGGGAAGGGGCCGAACAGCGCGCGCCGATGGCCCATGCCCTCATCGGCGGCCTGCTCACCTCGACCGCGCTGACCCTGATCGTGGTCCCGGTCATGTACACCTGCGTCGACGACCTGATGCGCGCCTATCCGCGACTTGCCTACATCGTCCGCACGCCATACCGCTGGTTGAATCCCGTCCGCCCGCCGGTCATGCCGGTCGCGGATCCCCG
>JAYRMT010000103.1:0-11049 GCA_041912575.1 Fluviicoccus sp.
ATCCATGGACGCCTCACGGTACATCCACACGCTGGGTCACGCCCTCCAGGCCCGTCACGGCCGCCGGGTGCACAAGGTCGCGCTCGACGTCGGTTTCACCTGCCCCAACCGCGACGGTAGCAAGGGGCGGGGCGGCTGCACCTTCTGCAACAACGACTCGTTTACGCCCGGCCGCCGCGCGGCGGATGTCACCGCGCAGATCGACGCCGGCGCGCGCGCCCTGCGCCGCCATCACCGCGCCCGCAAGCTACTGGCCTATTTTCAGGCCTACACTAACACCTATGCCGAACTGGACCGCCTGCGCCGCCTCTATGACGAGGCGCTGGCCCATCCCGACGTCGTCGGCCTGTCGATCGGCACGCGGCCGGACTGCGTGCCGCAAGAGGTGCTGGACCTGCTGGCGGACTACCGCGCGCGCGGTCACGACATCTGGCTGGAACTGGGCTTGCAGAGCGCCTTTGACGACACGCTGGTGCGGGTCAATCGCGGCCACGGTTTCGCCGAGTACGCCGAGACCACCCGCCAGGCGCGGGCGCGCGGCTTGCCGGTGTGCACGCACCTGATCCTCGGGCTGCCGGGCGAGGGTGAAAGTCACGCCCGCGAGACGCTGGCGCGAGTGCTGGCGGTCGGCACCGACGGCCTGAAGCTGCATCCGCTGCACGTGGTGAAGTCGACGATGCTGGCCTACCAGTGGAAACGCGGCGAGTACGCACCCATGCAGGAAAGCGACTACGTGGAACAGTGCATCGACCTGATCAGCCGCACGCCGCCGGAAGTGGTCTACCACCGCATCACCGGCACCGCGTCGGCCGACATCCTGCTCGCGCCCGCCTGGTGCGAGCACAAATGGCCGGTGATCAACGCCATCACCGCCGGGCTGGCGACGCGCGGGCTGGCGCAGGGCTCGGCGCTGGGACGGCCCTATCGTCCGGAGGATTTCACATGAGCGCGGGACTGGAACTGGTCTGCCCGGCGGGGTCGCTGTCGGCGCTGAAGACCGCCATCGACGAGGGCGCGGACTGCGTCTACACCGGCTTTCGCGACGACACCAACGCCCGCAATTTTCCCGGCCTGAATTTTGACGAGGCGGCCTTGCGGCAGGGCGCGGCCTACGCCCATGTGCGCGGCAAGCAGGTGTTCACCGCGCTCAACACCTACCCGCAGGCGGGCGGCCTGGACCGCTGGCGCTCGGCGGTGGACCGGGCGATGGCGGTCGGCGTCGATGCGCTGATCATTGCCGACACCGGGCTGCTCGCCTACGCGCGCCGGCGCTATCCGGAAGCGCGGCTGCACCTGTCCGTGCAGGGCTCCGCCACCACGGCCGGGGCGCTGGAATTTTATCACCGGGAATTCGGCATCGCGCGCGCCGTATTGCCGCGCGTGCTGTCACTGGGACAGGTCGCGGCCGTGGTGCGGCAAACGCCGGTGGAGATCGAGGTCTTCGGTTTCGGCAGCCTGTGCGTCATGGCGGAAGGGCGCTGCCTGCTGTCGTCCTACGCCACCGGCGACTCGCCCAACAACCACGGCGCCTGTTCGCCCGCGCCCGCCGTGCGCTGGGACCACGGCCCCGCCGGACTGGAAACGCGCCTCAACGGCGTGCTGATCGACCGTTTCGGCGAGGGCGAGAAAGCCGGGTACCCGACCCTGTGCAAGGGACGCTTCAAGGTCAACGACGACACCTATTACGCCATCGAGGAGCCGACCAGCCTGAACACGCTGGCGCTGCTGCCGCAACTGCTGACCCTGGGCGTGCGGGCAATCAAGATCGAGGGCCGCCAGCGCAGCCCGGCCTACATCGCCACCGTCGCCCGCACCTGGCGGCAGGCCATCGACCTCGCATTGCGCGACCGCGAGCGCTATGTCGTGCGCAGCGACTGGACCACGGATCTGGACCGGCTTTCGGAAGGCAGCCAGCACACGCTCGGGGCCTATCACCGTCCCTGGAAATGACCGGAGTCCGACCATGACCGCCACCGCCCGCTTATCGCTGGGACCCTTGCTGTACTACTGGCCGCGCCAGCGCATCCTCGATTTCTACGACGAAGTCGCGGCGATGCCCGTCGATATCGTCTATCTGGGCGAAACGGTCTGCGCCCGCCGTCACGAACTTGATCTCGACGACTGGATCGGCATCGGCCGCCGCCTGCGCGCGGCCGGAAAAGAAGTGGTGTATTCCAGCCAGGTGCTGCTGGAATCGGAAAGCGATGTGCGGCGTCTGCGCGCGCTGCTGGCGGCCGACGGGGCGCTGGAAGCCAACGACATGACCGCCGTCAACCTGTTGCAGCAGGCGGGCAGTCCGGCCTTTGTCGCGGGCATGACGCTGAACCTCTACAACGAGGACGCGCTCGGCCTGCTGGTCGCGCGCGGCGCGCGGCGCTGGGTCGCGTCGGTGGAACTGGACCGGGAACAGCTGGCCGCGCTGGCGCAGTCGGCGGCGGGGCAAGCGGAAACCGAGGTCTTCGCCTTCGGCCGCATGCCGCTGGCCTATTCCGCGCGCTGCTTCACCGCCCGCCATGTCAACCGCCAGAAGGACGGCTGCCAGTTTGTCTGCCGCGACTACCCGGACGGGCTGGAAATGCGCACGCAGGACGACGAGCCCTTCCTGGTGCTGAACGGCATCCAGACGCAATCGGTGAAAAGCTGCGACCTGCTGGCCGACATTCCCGCGTTGCTGGCGCTGGGCGCGGACGTGCTGCGCATCAGTCCGCAGGCGCATCATACCGGCGAGGTGGTCGGGCTGTTCCGCGCCGTGCTCGACGGGCGGATGACCGCGGCGGACGCCTTCCGCCGCGCGGCGTCCTGGCGCATCGCCGAGCCCTGCAACGGCTACTTCCACGGCAGGCCCGGACTGGACCTGGTCTTTCACCGCAGCATGAGCGCCGCCTGATGAGCTCCGATCGCCTGCCGGTCCGCGCCCTGAAAACCGCTGCCGGAATTCCCGTGCCGCCGCCGCTGACCCGGCTGCTGTTCCGCCTGCCGCAGTTCCCGCCGTCGCTGGCGCTGGCGACCGCGCTCAATCTGGCGCTGGGCGAGGAGGGGCTGTCCGCCATCCCGCCGGAGCTGACCGGGCGGCAGGTGCGGCTGGCGGTCAATGATCTCGGCATGGAGCTGGCGCTGGTGTTGACCCGCCGGGGATTCGTTCCGCCGCATCTGCCGTCGGCGCGGCCGGACGTGACGATCCGCGCGAGTAAGGCCGATTTCCTGGCGATGGCCGCCCGCACCGAGGACTCGGACACGCTGTTTTTCAGCCGCCGACTGGTGATGGAAGGGGATACCGCGCTGGGCCTGCTGGTGCGCAACCTGCTGGATTCGGTGGATCTGGCCGGGCTGGGGGTGAGGGAGTTTTCCCCGTTGCGGGTGGCGGGGATGGTGGGGAGCTTGTTGCGGGGGAGGCAGGGGGAACGCTGGGTGGTGTGGTGAGTGTCGGTTGGATGTGCTCGTTTGAGAGGGCGCACGCAGTGCGCCCCTACGGGATGCCCCACGGCCTGCCGTCACCCTCCAGCCCCACCTGCCGCAACACCCGGTCCACCACAAACCCCACCAGCCCGTCGAGGTCCGTCGGCCGGTGATAGAAGCCCGGGCAGGGCGGCATCACCGTCACGCCGAGCCGCGCCAGCGTCAGCATGTGTTGCAGGTGGATGGCCGAGAACGGCATCTCGCGCGGCAGCAGCACCAGCCGGTGGCCTTCCTTGATCGCCACGTCGGCGGCGCGTTCGATCAGGGTGTTGCTGAGGCCCGTGGCTACCGCCGCCAGTGTGCCCATGCTGCACGGGCAGATGATCATGCGGCGCGGCGCACCGGAGCCGGAGGCGGCGGCGCAGGTCCAGTCGCTATTGGCATGCAGGCGGATCAGGCCGTCGCGGTCGCCGGACAGCTCGCGGAAACAGGCTTCGGCGGCAGCCGGATCGGCGGGGATGATCAGGTCGTGTTCCAGTCGCAGCACCTCGCGGGCGGCGTCGGAGATGAGCAACGTCACCGCCTGGCGGCGGGCGACGAGCGCCTTCAGCAGGCCCAGGGCGTAGGGCATGCCGGACGCGCCGGTGAGGGCGAGGGTGAGGCGATGGGGCATGGACGGGGCTCCGGTTTCCAGACGAGATTAAGGGGTATGTCATCCATGAAATTCCACGACCTCCGTCAATTCCTCGTTTTCCTCGAACAGCGCGGCGAGCTGCGCCGCATTAGCCGCGAGATCGACCCGGAACTGGAAATGACCGAGATCGCCGACCGTGTGTTGCGCGCGCACGGCCCGGCGCTGCTGTTCGAGCACCCCAAGGGCTACGCGCTGCCGGTGCTGGCCAACCTGTTCGGCACGCCGCAACGCATTGCATGGGGACTGGGGCTGGAAAACCCGGCCGCGCTGCGCGGGCTGGGCGAGACGCTGGCGAAGCTGAAAGACCCGCAGCAGGTGAACGAGGCGTCCAGCCTGTTCAGTCATCTGCCGATGGTGAAGCAGGTGCTGAACATGTCGCCGAAGCAGACCGGACGCGCGCCCTGCCAGGAGCGGGTGCTGGCCGGGGCGGAGGTGGATCTGGGCTTGCTGCCCATCCAGACCTGCTGGCCGGATGACGCCGCGCCGCTGGTGACCTGGCCTTTGGTGATCACGCGCGGGCCGGAGAAGTCGCGGTTGAACGTGGGCATCTACCGCATGCAGTTGCTGGGGCGCAACCGGCTGATCCTGCGCTGGCTGTCGCATCGCGGCGGCGCGCTGGATTATCAGGCCTGGCAGGCGCGGAATCCCGGCAAGTCTTTCCCGGTGGCGGTGGCGATCGGGGCCGACCCGGCGACCATGCTGGCGGCGGTGACGCCCATTCCCGACACCATGTCGGAATTCGCCTTCGCCGGTCTGCTGCGCGGCGGCAAGACCGTGCTGACGGATTGCCTCAGCCACGACCTGCAAGTCCCCGCCCACGCCGAGATCGTGCTGGAAGGCTTCATCCGTCCCGGCGACACCGCTCCGGAAGGCCCCTACGGCGACCACACCGGCTACTACAACGAGGTGGCGGAATTCCCGGTCTTCACCGTCGAGCGGATGACGCTGCGCCGCGACGCGATCTACCACAGCACCTACACCGGACGTCCGCCCGACGAGCCCTCGGTGCTGGGCGCGGCGATGAACGAGTTGCTGGTGCCGCTGCTGCGTCAGCAGTTTCCGGAAATTGTCGACTTCTGGCTGCCGCCGGAGGGCTGTTCCTACCGGCTGGCGGTGATCAGCATCCGCAAGCAGTACGCGGGCCATGCGCGACGGGTGATGATGGGCATCTGGTCCTTCCTGCGCCAGTTCACCTACACCAAATTCCTGATCGTGACCGATGACGATATCGACGTGCGCCGCTGGGAGGACGTGATCTGGGCGATGACCACGCGCATGGATCCGGTGCGCGACACGATGACGGTGACCGGTACGCCGATCGACTCTCTGGATTTCGCGTCGCCGGTCGCCGGGCTGGGTTCGAAGATGGGGCTGGACGCCACGAACAAATGGCCGGGGGAAACCGGCCGCGACTGGGGACGGCCGATCACGCGCTCCCCGGACGTGGTGCGGCGGGTGGACGCCTACTGGCGGGAGCTGGGTCTGCCGGGCGGACCGTCGCGCCGCTAGCGTCGCGGCTCAGGCGGCATGGTCCTGCGGCCCCGCCTCGCGCCGTCGCTCGCGGTACAGGATGCAGGCGCGCGCAGTGCGGAAGTAGAAGGCTTCCATCAGCTGCTCTTCCATCATGTCCTGCACGCTTTCGGCGTCCAGCGCCTCGCGGTCGGAGAGGTAGACCACGATCTGCTGCGCCAGCAGCCAGGCCATGGCGGAACCGAATTCGCCGGTCTGGTCCCCGGCGGCGTTGAGGGCGCGTTGCAGGCGGAAGATATCGAAAGGCACGACCCGGCCGTCGCGCTTGCGCAGCGAGTGCGGGCCGAGGCGGAAAGCGGACTCGTTCATCGCGGGCTCCGGTGTGATTGTTGTTGTGGCGAGTCTTCCTGACGCTAGCGCGTTGCGCGCGGGCCGCCCTTGATGCGGGTCAATCCTCAAGGCATCTGTTGGTCGGCCTGAAGCCCGGCCTATAAAGACGCGAAGAATTTGTGGGAATTGTCGGCTGCCTGACAGTCCGTCCGCCGCGCGCGGGCGCACACTGCGTCCATGCCCCGGCGACCGGCCGGGAACGGGGAACGGCCCATGAGCCCAAACGCACAGACCGACGTTGTCATCGCGGGCGGCGGTATTGCCGGCATCAGCACCGCGCTGGAGCTGCTGGATCGCGGCCTGCGGGTGACGCTGCTCGACCGCGCGCCGCGCGAACGGCTGGGCGGCCTGGCCTGTGAAGCCTTTGGCGGCATGCTGTTCGCGCCCACCGGCCTGCAACGCCTCAACGGCATCCGCGACAGCGAGGACCTGTTCCGAGCCGACTGGTATCGCGCCGCCGAATTCGCGGACGATGACCACTGGCCGAAACAGTGGGCCGACACCTATATCCAGCGCTGCGTCCCCGATGTCTACGATTGGGTGCTGAGCCATGGCGTACGTTATTTCCCGGTGGTGCACTGGGTGGAGCGCGGCGACTTCCGGCCGCTGAATTCGCTGCCGCGCTACCATGTGGTCTGGGGCACCAGCCTGCACCTGATCCGGACGTTGATCCGCGCCCTGGAAACCCATCCGCAGCGCGAACGGCTGGACCTGCGCTGCGGGCATTATGTCGAGGATTTCCTGCACGAAGGCGGCGCGATCGCCGGTGTTCGCGGCCGGAATCCGCAGGGGGAATTCACCGTGCGCGCCGGGGCGACCGTGGTCGCGGGCGGCGGCATCAACGGCAACCTGCGCCGGGTGCGCGAGGTCTGGGACCGCGAACGTTACGGACCGCCGCCCGCGCTGCTGCTCAACGGCTCCCATCCCGACGGCGACGGGCATCTGCACGATCTGGTGACCCGTTGCGACGGCCGCGTGGTCCGCCTGGGCCAGATGTGGAACTACGCCACCGGCATCCGCCATCCCCAACCGCAGTTTCCCGATCACGGCCTGTCGCTGATTCCGCCGCGCTCCGCCTTGTGGCTGGACAGCCGGGGACGGCGCGTCGGTCCCGACCCGATGATCAGCGGGTTCGACACGCACCGCCTGTGCTGCCGCATGGGGCATCTGGAGGACCAGTACGGCTGGCTGCTGATGAACCGGCGCATCGTGCTCAAGGAAATGGCGATTTCCGGTTCGCGCATCAATCCCGCCTTCTGCGACCGCGACCTGCTGCGGCTGGTGAAGGAGATCCTGCTGGGCAACCGCGAGCAGTACGACCTGCTGACCGGCCACTGTCCCGACGTGGTGACCGCCGCGACGCTGGACGAGCTGGCGGTGGAAATGAACGCGGTGGCGGGCGGCGACAAGGTGACAGCGGATAACCTGCGTGCCGGTGTCGAACCGTATGACGCCCAGATCGCGCGCGGGCCGGGCTGGCACGACGACGACCAGCTGCGTCGCATTGCCGCCTTGCGGAACTATCGCGGCGACAAGGCGCGCACCCTGAAATTCCAGTCTATCCTCGATGACAGCGCCGGGCCGCTGGTGGCGATCCGTGTGATGCTGCTGTCGCGCAAGAGCATGGGCGGCATCGAGACCGATCTGTCCTCGCGCGTGCTGGACACGCGCGGGCAAGCGATTCCCGGCCTCTATGCGGCGGGCGAGGCATGCGGTTTTGGCGGCGGCGGGGTCAGCGGCATCCGCTCGCTGGAGGGTACTTTCCTGGCGGGGAGCATCCTCACCGGGCGGATCGCCGCGCGCGCGATTGCCGGGGTCGGCGATCCGGTGGCGGGTCATTAACGTATTCCACAATCAGGAATCCCCATCATGAGAAAAACCGGCGCCTGGCTGGCGCGTTACGCCCTCGAACAGATCGGGGTGAAGTTCACCTTCGGCATCCCCGGCGTGCACACTACTGAGTTGTATGACGAATTCAACGCCAGCGAACACATCACGCCGGTCCTGGTCACGCACGAGGGCGGCGGCGCGTTCATGGCGGATGCGATCAGCCGCACCACCGATGCGCCCGGCACGCTGATGGTGGTGCCCGCCGCCGGGCTGACCCACGCCGCCAGCGGCATTGCCGAGGCCTTCCTCGACGGCATCCCGATGCTGGTGATTTCCGGCGGCATCCGCACCGATTCCGGCCACCGCTACCAGCTGCACGACATTGACCAGTCGGCGCTGATGAAACCGATCACCAAGGCGCAGTTCCGCGTGTTGCAGCATCGCGACGTGGTGCCGATGCTGTTCGAGGCGACGCGTATCGCCTACGATGGGGAGCCGGGGCCGGTCTATGTGGAGATTCCGCTCAATATCGCCGCCTTCGCCGGAGAGGTGGACGACGCGCTGCCGGTGTGGCGTCCCGCGCCGCCGCCGGTCGCGCCCGCCGGTCTGGACGTGCAGATCGCCGCCGCCGTCGCGCTGCTGAAACAGGCGAAATCGCCGGGCATTTTCGCGGGCTGGGGCGCGCGCTCCTGCGAGGTGACGCTGGAGCAACTGGCGACGCTGCTCAACGCCCCGGTGTCCACCACCCTGCAAGGCCTGTCCGTCTTCCCGGGCAACCATCCGCTGTTCGCCGGGTTCTCCTTCGGGCCGCACGCCGTCCCCGCCGCCGACAACGCCTTCCGCTCTTGCGACTGCCTGATCGCCATCGGCACCCGCTTCGCGGAAATCCCGACCGGCAGCTACGGCCTGAAAGTGCCGGACAACCTGATCCACATCGACATCAACCCCGAGGTCTTCGACGCCAATTACCCGGCCAAGGTCAAGCTGGCCGGCGATGCCGGAGTGATCGTGGCGGCGCTGCTGGCCGCCTTGCAGAAGGAGGGATTCCGCAGTCCGGTGGATGGTGCGGCCCTGCGCGAGCAGATCCGCCGCGACCGCGCCGAATACCATGCGGAATGGCTGGGCCATGACCCGCGCGGCCGGGTGAATCCGGCCAGTTTCTTCCAGGCGCTGCGTCAGGCGCTCGACGACGACGCTATCGTGGTGGCGGACGATGGCAACCACACGTTCCTGACCGCCGAACTGCTGCCCATCCACCGCAGCCGTCATTTCCTGTCGCCCAGCGATTTCAACTGCATGGGCTACTGCGTGCCCGCGACCATCGGCGCGAAGCTGGCCCATCCCGAGCGGCAGGTGGTGGGCATCGCCGGGGACGGCGCCTTCCTGATGACCTGCATGGAACTGCTGACGGCCTCCAGCCACCGGCTCGGCCTGGTGCTGTTCGTGTTCAACGACGGCGAGCTGTCGCAGATCTCGCAGGCGCAGGAGATACCCTACAACCGCAAGGTTTGCTCGGTGCTGGGCGAGGTGGATTTCGCCGGCGTGGCGCAGGCGACCGGCTGTGAATACCGCCGCATGGACGGCAACAGCGACGTCGCGCCGGTCATCGCGGAGGCGATGCGGCTGGCGGGCGAGGGCAAGCCGGTGCTGGTGGATGTGCGCGTCGACTATTCCAAGCGCACGCGGTTCACCAAGGGTATCGTGGCGACCAACCTGAAGCGCTTCGATACGCGGACGCAGCTGCGGTTTGTGGGGCGGGCGGTGTGGCGGCGGATTACGGGGTGAAACCCTTCCTGCCATTCGTCGGAATTCCCGCTTTCCCGGCAATATGGCACGAAAGTACTTGATCGGGGGCAAGACAAGCGGGGCGTAACGGCGTATAAATTTAGTGAACAAGTGTGCACAATGATTTTTGTGCGCGCCGCCATCCCTGAACGCGACGGACCGGGTCCGTCCGCCACGCCGGAGACAGTCATGCAACCCCTGAGCAATCTTGACGCTTCGTTCCTGCACCTGGAAAAGACCGGGACGCCGATGCATGTCGGCGGCCTGCTGCTGTTCGCCGCGCCGCGCGACGGCGTGATGACCTTCGACCGCTTCCGCCGTCATGTCGGCACGCGCATGCAGACCGCGCGGGTCTTGCGCCAGCGGCTGGTGATGCCCGCCGGGCCGCTGCTGCGTCCGGTGTGGGTCGAAGATCCCGAGTTCCGCCTCGACAACCACCTGCGGCGGCGTCCGGTGAACACGCCGATCACCCGCGAATCGCTGGAAGCCGTGTGCTCCGCCTTCTTCAGCAAGCCCTTGCGCCGCGACCAGCCGCTGTGGGAGCTGATGTTCGTGCACAACACGCGGCCGGAAGACGGCTTCGCGGTGTTGCTGAAAGTCCATCATTGCGCGCTGGACGGCGTCTCCGCCGAAGCGGTGATCACCGGCCTGCTCGACTTCACCCCGGAGCCGCGCCCGATGTCGCCGGACACCTGGCAATCCGAGCCCCTTCCTGAACTGGCCGACAGTCTGCGCGCCGCGCGGGACGGCCTGGGCGACGTCCGGGCGCTGGGGAAACAGGGCGTGTCGCTGGCCCGTTCCGCCGCGGTGATCGGCGCGCACTGGCTGAAACACAATGTCGGTCCGGCGCGCGACCGCGACCTGCCGCGCTATTTCGCCGCGCCGGAAACGCCGTTCAACCGGCCGGTGACGGCGGAACGACAGTTTTTCGGTGTACAGTTGTCCCTCACGAAAATCAAGGCGATCAAGAACACCCGGCCCGGCTGCACGGTCAACGATGTGGTCCTGGCGGTGTGCGCCGGGGCGGTCCGTCGCTACCTGGCGGCCGAAGGCGCATTGCCGGACGCCTCGCTGATCGCGATGGCGCCGGTGTCGCGCCGGAACGGGGCGGAGCAGGCGGCGGGGGGCAATCAGGTGTCATCAATGCTGATCCGCCTCGCCACGGATATCGCCGATCCGGTGGCGCGTCTGGAGCGCATCCACGCCAATGCCGAGCAAGCCAAGCGTTACAGCCGCGAGGTGCCGGTGGATTCTTTGCTGGACCGCTTGCCCCCGGCGGGGCCGGGACTGGCGCTGACCGCCTATTCCCGCCTGCGGCTGGGCAACCGCATTCCGCCGGTGTTCAATTTCGTGGTGACCAATGTGCCGGGGTCGCCGCTGCCGCTGTTCCTGGACGGGGCCATGCTGCGCGGCATCGGCGGCATGGTGGGCGTGTACGACAACATGGCGCTCAATTTCGTGGTGATGAGCTACCTGGACCAGCT
>JAYRMT010000104.1:0-10851 GCA_041912575.1 Fluviicoccus sp.
GCCGTTGTCCGCCGTACAGGTGATCCGTTCCCTTACCCTTTCGAGGATGCGCCATGCCCCTGCCGAGGCTTCTTGCCCTGCCCCTCCTGATCCTGCTGCCGCTGGCCGTTCCCGCACACGCCGCCGATTCCGAACTGGATGAACTCGCCGGCAAGCTCGGCAACGAATGGCGCCCGGTGAAAACCGACCAGAGCCGCGATATCCGCACCTGGGCCAAACTGGAGGATGGCAAGCGTTACCGCTCCTTCAAGATCGAGGCGACCCTCGACGCCACATTGGACACCGTGGCGCGCGTGCTGTTCGATTTCGCCAATTATCCGCACTGGTTCTGGCAGGTCCGCGAAGCCCGGCTACTGAAGGCGGTCTCGCCGACCGAGCATTACGCCTACATCGTCCATGACGCGCCGCTGAACCTGCCCGACCGGGACGTGATCCTGCACACCACCATCGAACCGGTCACCGCCAGCCGCCCCTACGCCCTGCTGAAGACGACAGCGGCGGCAGACTATATTCCGCCCCGTCCGCCCTACGTTCGCATGCCTCATGAAGAAATGGAGGTCCGCTTCACGCCGCTGGCATCCGGCCGCGTGCGCATGGAGGTGGAAGGCTATGTGGATCCGGGCGGCTCCGCGCCGGTCTGGGCGACCAACTTCGTACAGCGCAGCGCGCCCTACGCCATCGCTGTCGGCATGCGACGCATGGTCATGCTGCCGGAATACCGCGACTCGCGGGAGAAGCCGTTGTTTCCGTTGTCCACGTTGCCGGTCCTGTAAGGATACCCCCCGGCGGTCGGGTAGCGCCCGGCGCGGCGCCCCGCCTAATATCGGGGCATGCCCACCTCAACGGATGACCGCCATGAAGAAAAACCTCGTCCTGCTGACCCTGTTCGCCGCCCCGCTGCTGAGCGCCGCCGCCCGGGCCGACGCTCCGCCCGTCAACGCGGACGCGGACCGTTTCATGGAGTGCCTGTCGATCGCGGAAGACCAGCGCGACCGGGATCCCGATCCGGAAATGAAGAACCACTGGGCGCAATACAGCCAGGTTTACGCCTCGAACGTGTTCTTCTATGCGGGCGACATCCACTACGCCTTCGACCACATCCGGGAAAAATTCGACAAGTGGGACAACATGCGCAACTTCATCGCGCAGGAGTCGGTGAACAAGCTGGCGCTGGCCTTGCTGGCGAAATGCGATGACGAAGCGGTCGCCCATCTCGACCGCGTGGAGCCTTACCAGACGGCGCTGGCGGCTTACCTGAAGGAGCGCGACGCCGCCAAGGCGAAGGCCGCGCCCTGAGTCTCAGACCCAGTCGCGGGGACGCAGGAAATCCTCGACGAAGCGGTCCTCCACCGAGCCCGGCTCCGCCTTGAAGTCGTACTGCCAGGACACCAGGTTCGGCAGCGACATCAGGATGGACTCGGTGCGCCCGCCGGTCTGCAGGCCGAAGATGGTGCCGCGGTCGTAGACGAGATTGAACTCGACGTAACGCCCGCGCCGGACCAGCTGGAAATTCCGTTCGCGCTCGCCGTAAGGCGTCTCCTTGCGACGGGCAAGGATCGGACGATAGGCGTTGATGTAGCCGCGCGCCACCGCCTGGATGAAGGCGAAGCAGGCCTCGAAGCCCCACTCGTTGAGATCATCGAAGAACAGGCCGCCGATACCGCGCGGCTCGTTGCGGTGCTTGAGGAAAAAGTAGTCGTCGCACCATTGCTTGTAACGCGGATAGACGTCCGCTCCGAACGGTTCGCAAACCGATTTCGCCATGCGGTGCCAGTCCACGCAGTCCTCGGTGAAGCCGTAATACGGCGTCAGGTCGAAACCGCCGCCCACCCACCACACCGGGACTTCGCCTTCCTTTTCCGCCACGAAAAGGCGGATGTTGGCGTGCGAAGTCGGCGCATACGGGTTGCGCGGATGGATGACCAGCGACACGCCCATGGCCTGGAAGCCGCGTCCGGCCAGCTCCGGCCGGTGCGCCGTCGCCGACGGCGGCAGGCGGCTGCCGTAGACATGCGAGAAATTCACCCCGCCCTTCTCGATCGCCGCCCCGCCTTCCAGCACCCGCGACCGTCCGCCGCCGCCCTCGGCGCGCGTCCAGCTGTCCTCGCGGAAACGCCCGGCGCCGTCCTCGGCTTCCAGTTCGCGGCAGATCAGGTCCTGCAGGCCCAGCAGGGCCGACTTCACGGCGTCAAGATCGAAAAGTTGGGGCATGATGTTGTTGTTCTCGGATTCAGGAGGGGCGCAGCACGGCGCCGGTGACGGCGTCGCGGATCAGGCTGGGTTTCTGCAACCCGCCCAGCGGCGCGTGGAAAACCGCGTCCAGATCATCGCCGAAGCGGCTGACCAGTTCCAGCGGCGTGCGCGCGGTGGGTCGTCCGGTGAGATTGGCGCTGGTGGAGACGATGGGGCCGCCAAAGGCCTCGCAGAGCGCGCGCACCGGCGGATGGGCGCTGACGCGCACGGCGATGCCGTCATGGTCGCCACGCAACCAGTACGGAAAAGACGGTTCGACCGGCACCACCCAGGTAAACGGCCCGGGCCAGCTGGCCACCACGGTCTCGCGCTGCGCCGGGGTCAGACCGCGCAGGCAGGGTTCGATCTGGGACACCGACGCGGCGATCAGGATGAGGCCCTTGGCCATCGGTCGCTGCTTGACATCGAGCAGGCGGCGCACCGCCGCCGGATTGAACGGGTCGCAACCCAGACCCCAGACGCCCTCGGTCGGATAGGCGATCACGCCGCCCGCGCGCAGCACGCGCGCCAACTGACGCAGATGTATGGGGGAAAGATAGGGCATCACTGTTCACACGGTTGCGGTCACGAGTTGCTCGTAGCCTCCGGCCACCACGGCGATCCGTCCCGCCAGCTCCAGCTCGGTCAGCAAACCGGCGATCGTCGGCGCATCATACCCGGTCCGCTCGACCAGCGCATCAAAGGACTGGACCTGCCAGCCCAACGCGCCCAGCAGCGCCGCGGCGCGCGCATCCATCGGGTCGGCCGGCGCGGCGGCGGCGGCCTCGCGCTCCGGCGCCGGCGCAAAGCGCAACCGTCCGCCGATATCCTCCAGAACATGACCGGGCTCGTCCACCAGCCGCGCGCCCTCGCGGATCAGCGCGTGACAGCCCTTGGCCTGCGGATTGTGAATGGAGCCGGGAATCGCCCACACCTCGCGGTTCTGCTCCAGCGCCTGCCGGGCGGTGATCAGCGAGCCGCTGGGCAGACCCGCCTCCACCACCAGCACGCCCAGGCTCAGACCACTGATGACGCGGTTGCGGCGCGGAAAATGGTATTGCAGCGGCGGCGTGTGCGGCAGGAATTCGCTGACCAGCAGGCCGTCCCGCGCCAGGATATTGTCCGCCAGACGGGCGTGCTGCCGTGGGTAGAGATCCGCGAGGCCGGTACCGAGCACCGCGACGGTCATGCCATTGGCCGCCAGCGCCGCCTCATGGGCCGCCGCATCAATGCCGAAGGCGAGCCCGCTGGTGATGCCAAGACCTTGCGCGGCCAGGCGCGCCGAAAAGTCCCGTGCGGTCGCGATGCCGTTCTGGCTGGGCCGGCGACTGCCGACCACCGCGATTTGCGGCCATGACAACAGCGTGCTGTCACCCCGGCAGAACAGCAGCGGCGGCGGGTCGGCGATTTCCCGCAGCAGCGGCGGATACGCCGGGTCATCCAGTGTCAGCACGCGAATGGCCAGCGCCTCGATCGCCCGGCTGGCGCGCTCGACATCGCCCCGCACCGCCGCGTCATCGCCGGAATGCCAGGCGTCCCAGACCTTGCGCCAGCGCGGCCCCAGACCGGCCTCGCGCCAGGCGTCGAATCCGGCGGCCAGGATCGCCGGGGGCTCGCCCAGCGCCGCGCGCAACTTCAATACCGCCGACGGCGATTGCTCCAGCAGCCGCCACAGCGTCAGCCAATCCTCGAGTCCCTGCGCCATGCGTTCCCGTCCTTGTCGTCAAACCCATAAAAAAGGGCCGTCTATCCAGACGGCCCCGAAAAACACCGCAGACCGGAATCAGTCGCCGCTGACCGGCGGACGGATCTCGTCACCCTGCTTGATGGTGGTGGAGGCTTTCAGGACGATGGCGTAGCTGACCTTGTTGAAGGTGCGGAACACCATCGCCAGGCCGGAGCGCTCGGACGGCAGACGGATCATTTCCTGCTTCACGCGGTCGAGCACGACGCCGCCATGCTTGTACAGCGCGAACGTGTGCCCCTGCTGCACGCCGTCACGTTCGCCCCGGTTGATGACAATGACGCTGTTCATGCCGCCAGAACCCAGGGAATTCATGATCTGCAGGATACGACCCGGTTTCACGTTTTCCGGATTGCGGGGATAGAAGATCGGCGTCATCGGCGCGCTTTCGGACAGCATCAGGCGGTCCTCGATGCGCACTTCCTGGGTGGAGCGGCTGATTTCAAGGGTGCCGACCTCGCCGGTCACCGCCACGATCTTGCCGGTCGCGATATCGATCGCTTCCTTGCCCAGGATCTCGCCGGTATCGGGATCGATGTAGGCGGCCCCGGGGCGATACACGCCGTAGGAGTCGCCGACCTGGAGGTTCTTGCCGCGCACGTACACGGACTCTCCCGCACCGGCGATGATGCGGTTACCGATGCCGGACACGACGTAGGGGCCCTTTTCAAGGTCCTCGGCGGCCACCACGCGGTTTTCGGTGAGATACGAGCGGATCTGGCCGTAAGGCACGGCGGGAATGGCGACGCTCAAGGGTTCGGAACGGATCTGCGGCATCAGCTTGTCGCCGCGCCCCGCGCCGCCGTCGGCGCTCACGGTCGCGCGGTTGGTCAGGCGCGCGGCCACTTCGGCGCAGCCGCCGCCCTGGTCCACGGCGACCACGGCGCGATCCTCGATGCGGCACAACAACAGCTGGTCGCCCGGATAGATCAGATGGGGATTGCGTACCTGCGGGTTGACTTCCCAGATTTCCGGCCAGCGCCACGGGTCTTTCAGGTAGCGGTTGGCGATGTCCCACAAGGTATCGCCCTTCACCACGGTGTATTTTTCCGGCGCGCTATCCTTCACGTCCACCGGCTTGGCGTCAGCCGCGAACAGGCTGCCGGCCATCAGACTCGTTGCAAGAAACAAAACCGATTTTTTCATTATCAATTCCCTTCTGGGCGGGACTTATGGTCGCTGGGTGTCAAGGCCGCTATAATAGCTGACGTCCGTCTTCGCTTTACGGCCCAATAGACGCACTTTTACAACATGCTCAAGAGCTTATCAAGCATTGTTGTCATCTAACGGCAGGTAGTCGGCATTATGGCAAAACTTCCCATTCTCCATTTCCCCGATCCGCGGCTGCGCATCAAGGCCAAGCCGGTCGCTGTCGTGGATGATAGCATCCGCCGGCTGGCGGAGGATATGCTGGAGACCATGTACGACGCGCCCGGCATCGGACTGGCGGCGACGCAGGTCGACCGTCACATCCGGATGCTCGTCATCGACATCACGGAAGAGAAAAACCAGCCGATGGTGTTCATCAATCCGGTGATCACCCCGCTGACCGATGAACTGGCGCCGTACGAAGAAGGCTGCCTGTCGGTGCCCACCGTCTATGACGCCGTGGAGCGTCCGGCGCGCATCCGCGTCGAGGCGCTGGACCGCGACGGCAAGCCCTTCACGCTCGAAACCGACGGCTTGCTGGCCGTCTGCCTGCAGCACGAAGTCGACCACCTGGAAGGCAAGCTTTTCGTCGATTACCTGTCGGCGCTCAAGCGCCAGCGCATCAAGACCAAACTGCAAAAGCTGCAGAAGCAGCACGCCTGAAACGGACGTCCCCGGAGATTACCCCCTTTGTCGAGTTCCCCTTTACGCATCGTTTTCGCCGGAACCCCGGTCTTCGCCGCGGAATCGCTGCGCGCCCTGCTGCAAGGCGGGCATGACGTCGTCGCCGTCTACACCCAGCCCGACCGCCCGGTCGGCCGCGGCCGCAAGGTGGAAGCCGGACCGGTCAAGGAGCTGGCGCTGGCCCGGAAACTGCCGGTCTGTCAACCGATAAGCCTGCGGGACGGCGCGGCCCAGGCCGAACTTGCCGAACTGAAACCCGACCTGATGGTGGTCGCCGCCTACGGACTGATCCTGCCCCAGGCCGTGCTCGACATTCCCCGGCTGGGCTGCATCAACGTACATGCCTCGCTGTTGCCGCGCTGGCGCGGCGCGGCGCCGATCCAGCGCGCCATCCTCGCCGACGACCACGAGACCGGCATCACCATCATGCAGATGGCGGCGGGCCTCGACACCGGCGACATGCTCTACACCATGACCTGTCCCATCTCCGACCACGACACCGGCAGCAGCCTGCACGACCGGCTGGCCCTGCTGGGCGGCGACGCCCTGCTGCATGTGGTGGAGATGCTGGAGAACGACGAGTCGCTGACGCCGGTCCCGCAGGACAACGCACTGGCGACCTATGCCGCCAAGCTGACCAAGGAAGAAGCGCTGATCGACTGGACACAGTCCGCCGAGGCGATCTGTCGCGCGGTGCGCGCGTACAACGCCTGGCCGGTCGCCCACACCCTGCTCCAGGAGCAGCCGCTGCGCATCTGGCAGGCGCAACCCTGTGCGGGAGAAACCACCACCGCCCCGCCCGGCATGATCGTCCAGGCTGACCGCAAGGGCCTGAAAGTCGCCGCCGGCGACGGCGTCCCGGTCCGGCTCGACACCCTGCAACTGCCCAACGGCAAGGCGCTTGGCTATCTGGACGTGCTGAACGCCCGCCGCGAACTGTTCCAGCCCGGCGCCGTGCTCGGCGCATGAAGCCCCGTTCCGTCCGCGCCCTGGCGGCGCGCGCCCTCGCCCCGGTGCTGGCGGGCAAGGCCTCCCTGTCATCCACCCTCCCCGTCGCCCAGGCCGCCTGCCTGCCGCGCGACCGCGCGCTGCTGCAGAACCTGCTGCTCGGCACCTGCCGGGAATGGCTGTACCTTGACGCCCTGCTCAGGCCCTTGCTGCAAAGCGCCCCCAAAGATCCGGCGGTGCTGGCGCTGCTCGGCCTCGGGGTCTTCCAGCTGCTGCGCACCCGCATCCCCGCGCACGCCGCCATCGCGGAAACCGTGGAGGCGGCGCGTGAACTGGGCGTCCCCAAGGCCACCGGCCTGATCAACGCCCTGTTGCGCCGCTTCCAGCGCGAGCAGGACGAGCTGCTGGCCCGCGCCGCGCCGCTGGCGCACGCGCATCCGGAGTGGCTGTGCAAACGCCTGCGCACCGACTGGCCGGACCGGCTGGACGCCATTCTCGACGCCAACAACCGGCCGGCTCCGCTGACCCTGCGCGTCAACACGCGTCAGGTTTCACGCGATACTTATCTCACGATGCTGCAGGCGGCCGAGATCGCCGCCGTCCCCTGCACCCTGTCGCCGGACGGAGTACGGCTCGCCGAATACCGCGACATCACCACCCTGCCCGGCTATGAAGAAGGCCTGTTTTCGGTACAGGACGAGATCGCCCAGCTGGCCGCGCGCCTGCTGGCCCCCGCGCCGGGCAGCCGCGTGCTCGACGCCTGCGCCGCGCCCGGCGGCAAGACCGCGCACCTGCTGGAAAGGGTACCGGACCTTCACCTGACGGCTGTCGACCAGGACGGCGCGCGGGTGATGCGCATCCGCGAGAACCTGAGCCGCCTGCAACTGGACCAGGACGACGTGACCGTGCTGACCGGCGACGCCGCGCAGCCGCAAGCCTGGGCGGGCGACGCGGTCTACGACGCGATCCTGCTGGACGCGCCCTGCACCGCCACCGGCGTCATCCGCCGGCACCCCGACATCAAGCTGCTGCGCAAGCCCGCGGATGTCGCGCAGACCATGCGCCTGCAGGCCGCCATCCTCGACGCGCTGTGGCCGCGCCTGACGGCGGGCGGACGGCTGCTGTACGCCACCTGCTCGGTGTTGAAAGAAGAAAACGAACGGCAGATCGGCGCGTTCCTGAAACGGACGGCGGATGCGCGGGAAATCGTGCTGACAGGCCCGTGGGGGGAGGCGCGGCCTTACGGACGGCAGTGTTTCCCGGATCCGGAGGGCGGAGACGGGTTTTATTACGCGCTGCTGGAAAAAGCCTCGACGTAATCCCCCTGCAGGTCGGGTTTCAGCCCGACCTTCAAGCCCCCTCAATCCCAGTAATTCTCCGGCGGATGCGGCAGCCCCGCCATGGTCGCCTTCAGACCTTCCGACCATTGCGTGCGGATCATCGCCCAGTAGGGATCATCATCGTAGAGGCGCCGTCCGGCGGGCAGGTTCAGCGCATCCGTCTTGTAGACCAGCAGGTCCAGCGGCGTCCCGACCGACAGATTGCTCCGGATGGTCGAGTCGAAGGAAATCAGCGCGCAGCGCAGCGCTTTCTCCAGCGACGTCTTGTAGGTCAGCGCCCGGTCGAGGATCGGCTTGCCGTACTTGCTCTCGCCGATCTGGAAATACGGCGTGTCTTCCGTGGCGGCGATGAAATTGCCCTGCGGATAGATGTTATAGAGCTGCGGCGCTTCCCCCGCGATCTGCCCGCTGAGCAGGAAGGAACAGGAAAAATCCATGCCGCCGCCTTCCTGCGCCAGCACTTCCTTCAGCGTCGCGCCCACCAGCCGCGCCGCCTCGAACATGGTGGGCACGTTGTCGAGGTGCCAGCCCTCGTCGCGGTTGATGCGCTGGCGGAGGAGCGTCACCACCGACTGCGAGGTGGCAAGGTTGCCCGCGCTCTGCAGCACGATCATGCGCTCCCCGTCGATACCGAAGCGGTGCAGCTTGCGGAACACCGCGATATGGTCGACCCCGGCGTTGGTGCGGGAGTCGCTGACACAGACCAGCCCCTCGGCAAGTCGCATGGCGACACAGTACGTCATTGTTATGGATCCCTGATCTCGAGACGAAAAGCGCCCCGCCGGACTCCGGGCGGGGCGCGCTACCCGACGCTCAGCCCGCGAAGGCGTCGGTCAGGCGGTACATCACTTGCTGCAACTGCGCCTGCAGGCGGCCGGTCGCCGCCGGATCGCGGCCCGGCTGCGTCAGCGGTTCGGCGATGAGGCACAGCTGACGGAGCGCTTCCTGCACGCGCGACCACTGGTCCGGCAACAGCGCGTCACCGTCCTTGAGCAACGCGGCCAGCACCCGCGCGCAGTCTTCGGGCGGCGGCGCGGGCATGTCCGGCGTGGCCAGCTGGCGCAGGTGGTAATCCAGCGCTTCGATGGCCTGACCGATCCGGACGAAGCGTGCGGCGTCGCTCAGGCTCAAGGCATCCACGGCGAGCTGGACGCGCGCCAGCTCGCCCTTGACCCAGCTGTAGAGCAGATGATGGTCTTCCAGCAGACCGCCCTGCCCGGAGCGGGCCTGCCATTCCAGCCACAGGGAATTCACGGTCAGCCACAGGTCACGACTGATGCAGCCGCGCGTGCCTTGCGCATCCGCGCGCATGGCCTGCAGGCCGGCGCTCAGGCTGGAGGGATTGTCCGCCGCGATGAAGAATTCGGCGATCCCTTCCGGATTGAGGACGAGGTGTTGCTGGTAATACGACTGCCAGGTCCCGGTGACGCTCAGCGGGAGCCCCAGCCAGTCAAGGCCGGGGCGGTCCAGACAGTCCAGCAACAGGGCGGCGAGCGACTGGCTGCGGGTCAGGTAACGCCCCAGCCAGTACAGGTCGGCCGCCGATGACAGTAACAGCATGGTCAGTTGTCCTCTGCGAGTACCCAGGTGTCTTTGGTGCCGCCTCCTTGCGAGGAGTTGACGACCAGCGAGCCCGCCTTCAGCGCGACGCGGGTGAGGCCGCCCGGCACCAGCCGGGTTTCCTTGCCCGAGAGCACGAAGGGCCGCAGGTCGATATGGCGCGGCGCGATACCCGCCGCGACAAAGGTCGGACAGGTGGAGAGCGCCAGCGTCGGCTGGGCGATGTAGCATTCCGGCCGCGTTTTCAGCAGGTCGCGGAAGGTGTCGAGTTCGGCCTGCGTCGCCGCCGGACCGATCAGCATGCCGTAGCCGCCGGAGCCTTGCGCTTCCTTGACCACCAGTTGCGGCAGGTTGGCCAGCACATGCTCCAGGTCGGCGGGCTTGCGGCATTGCCAGGTCGGCACGTTCTCCAGCACCGGCTCCTCGCCCAGGTAGTAGCGGATCATGTCCGGCACGAAGGGGTAGACCGACTTGTCGTCCGCGACGCCGGTGCCCACCGCGTTGGCGAGGATGATGTTGCCGGCGCGGTAGGCGCGCATCAGGCCGGGCACGCCGAGCATGGAGTCGGACCGGAACACTTCCGGATCGAGGAAGGCGTCATCCAGGCGGCGGTAAAGGACGTCGATGCGCTTCAGGCCTTCCGTGGTCTTCATGAACACGCAATCATCCCGCACCACCAGATCGCCGCCGCCCACCAGCGGCACGCCCATCTCGCGCGCCAGAAAGGCATGTTCGAAGTAGGCGCTGTTGAACTTGCCCGGCGTCAGGATGGCCGCTTGCGGCGCGTCCATGCCGGAAGCCTCCATCAGCGTCGTGTGCAGGAATCCGGGATACTGACTGACCGGCAACACCTTGTGTCGCGCCACCATGTCCGGGAACAGGCGCTCGGTCATGGCGCGGTTTTCCAGCATGTAGGAAACGCCGGACGGCGTGCGCAGGTTGTCCTCCAGCACGTAGTAGGTGCCGTCGCTGTGCCGCACGATGTCCACGCCCGCGATATGCGCGTAGATGCCGTGCGGCAGCGTCAGGTCCTGCATGACGGCCTGGAAGTGCTCGTTGCCGAGGATGTACTCCGGCGGCACCAGCCCGGCTTTAAGGATGCGCTGTTCGTGGTAGATGTCGTGCAGGAACAGGTTGAGCGCGCGCACGCGCTGCTCGCAGCCGCGGGCGATGGTCTGCCATTCGCTGTTCGGG
>JAYRMT010000105.1:0-10812 GCA_041912575.1 Fluviicoccus sp.
CGTGCTGCTGCCGCGTCGGTGGGTTGTGGAGCGCAGTTTCGGCTGGTTGGCGCGGTTCCGGCGCTTGGCCAGGGACTATGAACGGCTTCCGGAAACGTTGGCAGGATTGCATCTGCTGGCTTTTTCGATGCTGATGTTCCCGAAAGTTCTGGGACAACTGGCCGAGCTACGCCGCTTGTTCCCGGATGTACTTGGTTGATTTTTGATTATGGTCACTAACAGGCTCTAGAGAGAGAGTTAGTATCTCTGTCTGAGTATGAGTATGAGTGCGATCCCTCGGCCTTCTGATTTTCGGTCGCTGAGCGATCGCTGAGTGACTCGCTTTTCGCCCATCTTTTCTGATTTCCCTTGTGCCCGCCATCAGATCGCGCCTTATGTAACGCAATGCTTCTGGCACGTTCGCGCATCAGATTCGGATGGACAAGTCGGCCGTTTTCCTCTGAAAAAATTTCGAGAACTTCCGCCGATTTTTTCTGAAAAACATGGGCACTTATTTTGCAAATTTTTTGCAAAACCTTCGGGTCGTTCGGGATGGGCCCGCGCAGCCAGAATTCGATCATCAGCAGCAGGTACATGCCCTGCTGCTCGGCGTCTAACCGGGTGGTGTCCTTGAAGAAATCGCCCAGGATCAGCGGCATGTACATGTCGGGCTTGTTCATACGCGGCGCTCCCGCTCGCATGCCCGGCAAAAGCAATCCTTCACGGGCATTTCCTCGCATCGAAAGTTGTGGACAAATGCGCACGCCTCGCGCAATGCCTCTCTTTCCTCGTCAGACATTTGCCCAGGGTAAAATATCCAGCTGTCCGCGATCCTTAGTACCCTTTCAAGGCGGTCAACGGTTTCAGGTAGCGTCTTCACGGATTACCCCCCCCCATCGCGCACAAGGCGATATGGATCCTTCCCAAGGCGGCGTCACGGCGCGCGCCTGCGGCCATGCCCAGGGCTTTGGCGGCCTCCTTGACGGTGTCTTTCCAGTTCATGGCGGCCAGGTAGTCGCCCTTGCGGACCTGCGGCGGGACGACATGCAGCATTGCCTGTACTTCCCGCTCGATGCGGGCGCTGTCGTCTTGTGTTCTGGCTTTGATGTCCATGATCAACTCCATGCGTCGGGGGCGATGTTGTAGGGATGGATTCGCGGGGTTTCGCCGCCGTAGAAGTACTCGAAGCATTGCTGGCACTCGCAATCACGGACGGGCGGATGGATCCCGATGGCCTTCTCCAGCGCCAGGCGCAAGCCTTCACGGCTTGGCATGGATCCGGACAGGTAATCGACGATTGCGGCGGCCAGCTGGGGCGCGGCGGCCATCAGGTCGGCATTGTTAAGGCGGCGGTAGTCGTCGTAGACCGGACGGCCTTTGTCGATGCGGTACTGGCGGCGCATGCTGGCCACCGGGAACCCGGTGGCGTCTACAACGGTCAACAGGGAGGCGTTACGGCCGCCGCCGTGGATCACGGACCACGGGCCGGGGTTGTGTTCGGGTAGCGACATGATCAGGCTCCCGCGTACTGCCACAAGCCGATGGCGGCTGCGGCTGCAGTGGCTATCACGGCGATTGCCAGCAGAAGAGAGTCGAAATTGTCCGGCTCCTGCGGGTTGCGGTAGGCGTGCTTGCGGTATTCGGCGATCATCCGCTCGACGGCAGCGTCAGCGGCTTTCTTGTGCGGATCGGTTTGATTGTTTCTCATGGCGGCTTACTCGACGATAAGCCAGTCGTCGGCGAGGATGTCCGTCTGGCTTGCCAACCAGGGGACGAAATGCCCGTCAGCAGTCTTCATGCCGATCCAGGGCAGCGGCTCCGGGTTGCACGGGTTTTCGCTCTTGGAGTCCAGAACTCCCGGCGCGATCTCCCACGATCCGGCCGGAATCAGCTTCAGCCACATGCCCTTACCGTTCCATCCGGCGCGGGCAACTCGCGATCCGTACTTGAGTTCAATGAGTGCGCCGGAAAAGGTGCTGCGGAAGTATTGACGGCGGTCATTCGATTGATTGTTCGACATGATTAGGTGCTCCCCTGGTTGGTTTTGGGGAGGATAGTCATGCGTCACTCAATTAGCTATGTGGACTCAATCAGTGACCGCTATGTTTTGGTGGTCTACTATTCGCGGTTATTACTGGCGGGGTGTTGACAATGAATGACTTCGACTTCCTGACTTCTGTTCAGCTGATCAACATTCTGAAAAATAAGGAAAATTGCACCGACTACAGGGCGGCAAAGCTGCTTGGTATTTCTACCTCTGCCATGTCTTTGCTCATGAATGGAAAGACAATAATGAGCGATGAGACTGCTGTTAAGCTGGCAAGACTGATTGGTTACAGTCCGGCCGTAGTTGTTTTTTCAGTGATGAGAGAGCGCGCGGCAAGGTCAAATAATTCGGATATGGTGGAGATTATTGAAAGCCTGCCACCTGAATACCTGCGGGCAAGCTGCGTTGTTTTGTCCGCCCTCCTCCTTTCTCTGGCTGTCCCTTTCCATTCGATCTTGTGCTGACTGCCTGAAATGGCACGGCCCTTATCTTCCGGAACCCTTGCGCCGCAACGGTTCTAAAAGTCTCTTGTATAGATTGGCAATCGTTAGAGACTGTATATTATGTTAAATATGGTGTGTACAGGCCCGAAACGGAGTTCTTGTGGCTGTTCCCCTGCCGTTCTGCAATGCCATTAAAATGATGTTACGTGGTATCACGATGCGTTTCTCACCGCGATCATCGACCGCGATAGGCTTTTCGCGCGAACTTCCCCATAATCGGGGTCACGGCACTCAGGGACATGGCAACGCGGATATGTCGACAATTACGGGCAGACTGGATTCCTTGTTGACGGTGGAGGCACCCGAAGGCGTCCGGCTTTCCTTGCCGCTGGCCGGTCCCGTGCCTCGTGTGCTGGCCTTCCTGATTGACCTGCTGATCCGTGGCGGCATCCTGTTCCTCGTGACGCGCCTGTTCGGCGGCCTTGGCCATACCGGCACCGGCCTTTACCTGCTCGCGGCGTTCCTGATCGAATGGTTCTATCCCGTCCTTTTCGAAGTGTACTTTCACGGGGCGACGCCCGGAAAACGCGTCATGAGATTGCGGGTGGTCGAAAGTAACGGCCTACCGGTGGGCTGGTCGGCGTCGCTGGTGCGCAATCTGCTCCGTTTCGCCGATTTCCTGCCGTTTTTCTACGCCTTCGGTTTCCTGTCGATGATGTATTCGTCTCGTTTCCAGCGGCTGGGCGATCTGGCGGCGGGCACTGTGGTGATCTGGCGCGCCCCCGAAGCGCGGAATCCTGATCTGCCGGAAGCGCCGTTGTGCGCGCCGCCCGTGCGGCTGAGTCTGGAAGAACAACAGAACCTGATCGAATTCGCTGCGCGCTGTCCGGACTTGTCGGCGGACAGGACCATCGAGTTGTCCGATCTGGCGGCGCCTGTCACGGGTGCAACCGGCCAGACCGGTCTGGAACGCCTGCTTGGCATGGCCGCGTATCTGGCGGGCAAGCGATGACGCCGCAAGAGTTCAGCCGTCGCCATGAACCCGCATGGGCCGCCTTCGAGGCCATGCTGACCGACAAACAGGCCTTGCGCAGCGAAGATTTTCCCCGTGAATACCGACGCATCTGCACGCATCTTGCGCTGGCGCGCGACCGGCATTATCCGCTGGCGCTGGTGGAAAGACTCAATCGCATGGCGCTGGAAGGCCAACAGCGGCTGTATCGTCATCAAGGCGGTTTGCGGGAAGCCCTTTTCGCCTTCCTGTCCGGCGGATTTCCGGCGCTCGTGCGCAAATACCGTCATCTGTTCTGGATATCCGCGCTGGTGTTTTACCTGCCGTTGTTCCTGAGCGCCTTCCTGACCTGGCGGTATCCCGAACTGGTCTACAGCGTATTGCCGGTAGAAAGCGTCAAATCCTTCGAGTCGATGTATGCGCCGGATAACCCCATGATCGGCTCGCGCGGGGACGATTCCCGTTTCATGATGTTCGGTTACTATGTGCAACACAACACCGGCATCGGCTTCCAGACCTTCGCCGGCGGATTCTTTGCCGGCATCGGCAGCCTATTTTTCCTGTTGTACAACGCCATCCAGATCGGCGCGGTTGCGGGTCACCTGATCCAGGTTGGTTTCCATGAAAACTTCCTGTCCTTCGTGGTGACGCACGGTGCGTTCGAACTCACCGCCATTGTCCTGTCCGGTATGGCGGGACTGCTGCTGGGACTGGCCTTCCTCTCGCCCGGCCGCCTGACACGCCGTGACGCACTGATCCTGCAGGGGCGCGAGGCCATTCGTCTGGTGTACGGTGCGGCCGCCCTCTTCCTGCTGGCGGCCTTGGTCGAAAGCTTCTGGTCCTCGCAAACCGCGATCGCGCCCCTGGTGAAATTCGTTGTGGGCGGTTGCGCCTGGCTGCTGGTGGCGGGCTATTTCACGCTGGCCGGCCGGAGGTTCCATGCGCCTTGATGCGTTGACGGTGGAAATCCGGCCGCGCCACCCCTACGAAGCGGCGGATCTGGGCATCCGGCTGATCGCGGATAACGTGCGATATCTTGCGAAATTCTGGGCCTTGTCCTTCTTGCCGGTGCTATTGCTGGCATTGTGTCTGGACACGTTCAACAAGGGCGGCTGGGGTGCGATCCTGCTGTGGTGGCTCAAACCCTGGTACGACTACGGCATGTTGTGGGTGCTGAGTCGCCGGGTGTTCGGCGACTCACCGGGCTGGCGCGATTTCCTCCGTGCCTGGCCCGGATTCTTTCGTACGGGATTGCCGGGCGCCCTCCTCATCCGCCGCTTGAGCTGGAGCCGGGCCTACCTGATGCCGGTCCGTCTTCTGGAAGGCTTGCAAGGCAAGGCCTTGAACGATCGCATCGTTTTGCTGCGCCGCGACCAGACCCGCAAGGCGCGCATGATTTTCCAGGTGTTTTCGCTGATCGAAGTCGCCATGGAACTCGGCCTGTTCGGCCTCATCCTGCTGCTGGCGCCCTCCTTCATCCACGTTCATGACCTGTTCGGGGTGCTGGATTCGTCCCCGGGAACGGCAGGTCATGCGGCCGTGCTGCTGCTGTACGGCACGGCCGTCAGTCTGGTGGAGCCGATGTATGTCGCGGCGGGTTTCATGCTGTATCTGAACCGGCGGACGCAACTGGAAGCCTGGGATATCGAGCTGGGCCTCCGGCGCATGGCCGGTCGCCGGCAGGACAGGGGGTCATGATGCACCGTCTCATCCTCCTGGTGATCCTGGTCTGCGGTTGGACGCCGCTGTCGGCTATCGGGACGGAGGCCGGAGCGTCGACGGACGGACATCATCGCGCGCCCTACGCGGATGCCGCACGCGACGACTTGGCGCGTGTGCTCGAAGGGCCTGATTTCAACCATCGCGAGACCACCCTGAAGCCTCATTTCCGCTATCACTGGCGCTGGCCGGGTGATGACGCCAAACCGTCGCATGGCGCCCTGTCGCCGTGGTGGGGAAAACTCGCCGAACTGGTGGGTTTCCTGTTCGGCAAGCTTCTGTGGATCCTGCTGGCGGTCCTACTGATCCTGATATGGCGATACCGTCAGCGCTGGCTGCCCTTGCTTGGCGAGGCGGCGGATTCGCTCCGCCGTCGTCCGGGCGCGGTCATCCGTTATGCGGACCCTGCTCATGAGGATTCCGCCCCCCTGCCTGATGACATCGCCGAAGCCGCTGAGCAAGCACTGGCGTCGGGGGATGCCCGCCGGGCCCTGAGCCTGCTCTATCGCGGCGCGCTCGTGACACTGGAGGCGCGGGGCATGCCCTCGGCGCCGGACAGCGCGACCGAACAGGACAATCTGCGGCGTGTGCGCGGATGGGCCAACGAATCGGTCCGGTCGGCTTTCGAAAATCTGGTGCGCGCCTGGTTGTCGATTGCTTATGCCGGGCGCTCGCCCGCCGGACTCCACGGATTGGTGGAGGAATACCGGCAGGTCTTTGCACGGAGGCCGGCGGCATGAAACGTCCAGTTCTGTTGGCCCTGGCGGCGGTCCTGCTTGCCGCACTGTTCGCATGGCTTGTGGAGTTCCGGGTGGAAGAATCGCCCTCCGCCTGGAGCGATCAGGCGCGCACCAATCCGTATCTCGCCGCCGGACGCCTGCTGGAACGTCGCGGTTATGCCGTTTTTTTCCATGATGTCTGCCTGACATCGCCCGCCCGGGACGGCGCCCTGCTCCTGAACCAGCCGCCGGACAGCCTTCCCCGCGATCAGCAACGCATGCTGCTGAATTGGGTGGAAAAGGGAAACCTGCTGCTGGTTGCGATGGCGCGGGTGGATTCCCGCAATGCCGCATCGGACCTCATTCTCGGCCCGCTGGGCGTTCAGGTCGAGCGGGATGAAAATCCGGAGTCCTCCGCCCTGCTGAAGGCCATCACCGACAGTGCCCATCACGGCCTGCCCTGGTTGCATGTCAGCGACCGCGAGGGCGACCTGCAAGCGGCGTTCGGCTTCGGCATCCGCTTGCAGGACCGCTATGGCCGCGCTGTTGAAAGCATGGCGGACCCGACCGGCGTCCGCATCCTGCGTTACGAGGTTGGCCATGGGCATGTGGTGGCGCTTGCCGATTCCGCCTGGTTGCGCAATGGGCGAATCAGCGAGGGCGACCATGCCGCGCTCTGGTTGCGGCTGGTCGATGTACCGCCCGGACAGGAAGTCCATCTGATCCAGGACGGCGGTTATCCGGGCATCTTCAATCTGATGTGGCGTTTCGCGCCCTACGCTGTTGTTGCGCTGGGCCTGTTGGTTGCCGGCTGGGTCTGGCGCGCGGGGTCGCGTTTCGGTCCGCTGCGGCCCGGTCCGGAGCAACCTCGCCGCAGTCTTGGCGAGCACCTGCTGGCCTCAGGGCGTTTCCTCTGGCATAGCGGCCGGTATGACAGGCTCTATGCCGCGATGCGCCAGGGCATCCGCGTCCGGCTCTTCCGACGGCACCCGACCTGGCGGCACCTTGATGAAACCGCCCTGATGCAAGAACTGGCGCGGCATACCGGCCTTGCGGAAGCCGAGTTGCAGCGCGCCCTGCGCGACACTCCCGATCACCAGTTACCGCGCTTCCTGGCGGATATGCGCGTGATTCAAGCCTTAAGGAAACTGACATGACTGATTCCCATTCCCCGATGCCTCTGAATGAAGCCGTGGCGATCATGACCGCAATCCGCCAGGAAATCGGCAAGGCCCTGGTCGGGCAGCAGGACATTGTCGATCAGGTGCTGGCCGCCCTGCTGGCCTCGGGCCACGTCTTGGTCGAAGGGGTTCCCGGGCTCGGCAAGACCCTGCTCGTCAAGGCGCTGTCGACAGCGTTCGCGGGCAGTTTCAACCGCATCCAGTTCACGCCTGACCTGATGCCCGCCGATGTTACCGGTCACGCGCTGTACGACCTGAAAAGCGAACGTTTCCATATCCGTCGCGGCCCCGTGTTCAGCCATCTGGTGCTGGCGGATGAAATCAACCGCGCGCCGGCCAAGACCCAGGCGGCGCTGCTGGAAGCCATGCAGGAGTTGCAGGTCACGATCGATGGCGAATCCATGGCCCTGCCGCGTCCCTTCCTGGTGATGGCGACCCAGAACCCGATCGAGCAGGAAGGCACCTATCCCCTGCCTGAAGCGCAGCTGGACCGTTTCCTGCTGAAGGTGGTGATCGGTTATCCCTCCTTGCAGGAAGAACGGCAACTGCTGGATCAGGTGACACGCGGCCGGGTGGGCGACGCGCTGAGCGTGGACGCCGTCAGCGTCATCTCGTCGCCGGAACAACTGGCGGCCATCCAGCGGGCCGCCGCCGGCATTCACATCGACAACCAGGTAAGGGATTACGCGCTGTCGCTGGTGCGGGCGACGCGCGACTGGCCGGGCGTGGAAGTCGGCGCCGGTCCGCGCGGCGGCATCGCCCTGCTGCGCGTCGCCCGGGCCACCGCGCTGATGGAAGGCCGGGATTTCGTGACGCCGGACGATATCAAGCGCCTGGCTGTGCCCGCGCTGCGCCATCGCCTGGTACTGTCTCCGGAGCTGGAAATGGAGGGACAGGAGGCCGATGATGTCCTCCGCGCCATCCTGGAGCAGTCCGTAGCGCCCAGGATGTAACCCGGATGCGTCCTACCGCCCGACTTCTCTGGCTGCTGGCCGGTCTGATCGCCATCGGCCTGGCCGCGATCTTCCAGCCGCTCGCCGCGACGGTCTGGTGGAGTGCGGTCGCAGCGCTGGCGCTCCTGTCCCTGCTGGATTCAGCCCTCCTCGCCACGGCGGCCGCTCCGGTCATGGAGCGCACGCTGCCGCACATCTGGCCGCTGGGTGTCTGGCAGACCGTGGAGCTGAGCCTGCACAACCGCCGCAAATCCGCCCTGACGCTGACCGTGACGGAAGGCTTGCCAGTGGATGTGGACAGCGAGGGATTGCCGGTGACCCTGACCTTACCGGCGGCGCGGCGCGTGTTGATCCGTTATCGGGCGCGGGGCCTGGGGCGCGGCGTCCGCCGGATCAGCCATGTCGACACGCTGTTTCACGGGCCGCTGGGATTACTGGAGCAGCGACGGCTCCTGCCGCTGGCTTCCGAGGTGCGCATCTATCCCCATTATGCCGATGTCGCGCGCTATACCCTGCTGGCCACGGACAACCGCCTGTCGCGACTTGGCATCCGCAAGCGCCCGCGGCGCGGCGAGGGCCTGGAGTTCCATCAGTTGCGGGAATACCGTCAGGGCGACGCACCCCGCCAGATCGACTGGAAAGCCACGTCCCGCCTGCGCAAGCTGATTTCCCGCGAATACCAGGATGAACGTGACCAGCAGGTGATCCTGCTGCTGGACACCGGCTTCCGCATGCGCAGCCAGGACGCCGAGCTGCCGCATTTCGATCATGTACTGAATGCCGCCCTGTTGCTGGCGCAAACCGTGACCCGTCAGGGCGATGCGGTCGGGCTGATGACCTTCGCGGGCGCGGAACGCTGGACGCCGCCCGCCAAGGGCCATGTCGGTGTGAACCGCCTGCTGGAGCTGGTGTTTGATCTGGAGCCGGCCTGGGAGACGCCGGACTTCCTCCGCGCTGCCGCCGAACTGTCGCAAAGGGAACGCAAGCGTTCGCTGGTGGTCATTCTGACCAACCTGCGCGAGGAGGACGGGGATGATCTGAAAGAAGCCTGCGCCCTGCTCGGCCGCCGCCATCTGGTACTGGTAGCGACCCTCCGTGAGCAGCTGTTCGAACGACTGGGCGAAAACCGGCTGATGTCGGTTGACGACGCCCTGACCGCCGCCGCCGCCGAGGACTATCTGGCGCAACGCCAGCGCCAGCTGGGACGTCTGGCGAAGTCCGGTGTGCAATTGCTGGATACGGCGCCCGACCAGCTGGCGATCCGCCTGGTCAACCGCTATCTGGACATCAAGGCCGGCGGTCGGCTCTGACCCCGGCCGGACCGGCGATCAGGCCAGCAGGCTGTCCAGTCCGCGCTCGCGGGCCAACGGCTCCCAACGCGCTTTCAACGCCGGCTCCCTTGCGGACAGTTCGCGGAAATGGCGCAGTCCGTGCTCCAGATCGGCGGGGGACATCAGGCGCACCACGTCGAACAGCGGCTGCCAGAGATGATCCTTCCAGGCGGCATCGATGATGCGGACCTGGAAGGCCTGCCCTTCCCGTCCCAGCACCTCCGCCAGCAGGCGGCGCTGCGCGTCGGACATGTACTCGACCAGCGGCAGCATGGTGCCCCAGAGCCCGAAACGGTCGGCGTTTTCCAGCGACACGGTCAGGATATCCTTGTCCTGCATCGACGGCATGTTGATCAGCTTGTACTGCACGCCCGGCGACATGCTGGCGAAGAGCGGCAGCGCGTCCTTCCACAGGTCCAGCCGGGCGACCGTGCGGATCAGCGTGTCCAGCATCGCCTCGTTCTGCTCGGCGGCCATGTCGCCCATCTTGCGCTTCAGTTCGTCCTCGAAGTGGACCATCATCGCCAGCGCTTCCGGCCACAGCTCCTCCTTGTCCTGCATGATCGCCACCAGCGTGCGCAGCCGGTTTTCCGGCAGCATGCGCATGATTTCGCTGAGCTGGTGCTTGCCCTCGATGAAGAAACCGGTATGCAGCAGCGCTTCCTCGGGAATGTCCTTGATGATCGAAGCCATGTGCGACATCGGCATCATGCCGACGAAACTGCCCATCACCAGGTAGTCCTTGCGCTTGATCAGCTCCAGCGCCACGCCGCGCGTCAGGTTGAGCGGCATGTTGTTGATGATGTCGCGCACGCGGCGCGGGTCGAGCTCCTTGCAGACTTGCGCCAGGAACGGCAGGCTCATTTTCTGCGCCAGGTCGATGGCGCGCTGGTACGGCATTTCCCCGGCCACACGGGCGCACAGCATCGGGCCGAAGGTCTTTTCCGCGATCATTGCGGTAATGCCTGTCGGCATCAGCTTGCTGGCGGACGCCAGGTTCTGGAACAGCTTGCGGCCATCGCTGAACAGCAGGTCGGACAGCTGCTCGCGCAGGCGGATCAGCGTCGGAACCGGCAATTCCTCCAGGAACTGGATATCGGCCACCTCGATTTTCAGCAAGGTGGACATCTTGATCAGCTCGGCGCTGGTATCGAGTTTGCTCATGGTCGTCTCCTCAACCGCGCACGATTTTCTTGACCGCTCCGCGCAGCAGCGCCGGGACATGGTCGAGTCCCCGGTCGATGGCTTCGTTCATGCTCTGGCGCTGGCGCACCTTGGCGTCCTGGATCAGGCGGTCCAGTGTTTGCAGCTGTTCGGCGGACAGCGTGTCCAGGCCTTGCAGGTCGGCGGGTGCGATCTTGAGCGTTTGCGCCAGTTGCTGATGGGCGATTTCGCGGGACATGGGGCTTCCTGTCGTGATGGTGACAA
>JAYRMT010000106.1:0-10676 GCA_041912575.1 Fluviicoccus sp.
GGCCCTGCGGGCCACCCCCCTACTTCGCAGGAGGGTATGAAACCCTTTTACGGGATACGATCCGGGCTTGCAACGGGAATCCGGCGACCCTCGCCCTCAGCCGGTTTCCGCCGGGCATCCAGCAGCCCCGCCGCCCGCGCGCGCAATTGCCCGCAGCCGCCGTCCACTTCCTGCCCCGCGCTGTTGCGCACCTTGGTCAGCACGCCCCGGCTGTTCAGGTAACGCACAATCTCCACGATGCGCTCCCCGTCCGGACGCTGGTACGCCTCGCCTTCCAGCGTATTGAACGGAATCACGTTCAGCACCGCGTACTTGCCCTTGAACAGACGGACGATGCCTTCCAGCTCGTCATCGCCGTCGTTGACGCCGCGCAACAGCGTCCATTGCACCTGGATGGGATAACTGACCTCGCGGGCATAGGCTTCGGACAAGTCCATCAGGGCATCCGGCGCGATCTTCGGGGCCTTGGGCAGCAGGGACTCGCGCAGATCGGCCTTGGTGGTGTGCAGCGACAGGGCCAGCGCGGGCCGCACGCGCAGCGTCGGCAGCGTCTCGAACACGCGCAGGTCGCCGACCGTGGAAAACACCAGATTCTTGTGCCCGATCGCGCCGTACGTACCCAGCAGGTCGATGGCTTCCAGCACGTTGTCCATGTTGTGCGCGGGCTCGCCCATGCCCATGAACACCACTTTCTTCACCGGACGCCGTCGCCGCGCTTGCACCACCTGCGCCACGATTTCCAGGCTGCTCACCTGCCGCAACAGGCCGCTCTTGCCGGTCATGCAGAAGCGGCAGCCGACCGCGCACCCCACCTGGGAGGACACGCACACCCCGTCGCGCGGCAACAGCACGCTTTCCACCATCTGGCCGCCGGGAATGTCCACCAGCAGCCGCGCGGAACCGTCACCGGCGGGATGTTCGGAGCGGACCACGGCCAGCCGGTCCAGCTCGTCGGCCAGTTGCGGCAAGCCGTTGCGGACGCTGAGCGGCAGGAAGTCCGCCGGTTCGCGGCGGCGGGTGGAGGTATCGAGCGGCAGGCCCTGCAGCCAGGCGCGCAGGATGCGGTCGCGGTGGACAGGGCGGGCGCCGAGGTCGGCGAGGCGTTGATCGAGGTCGGAGAGGCGCATGGGGGAAATAGTATCATAGGCAGCCGCCTGGCCTGCCAGAGGCAACGGGCGGCCGGAAAGTCGGGCGTCGTTTGCCAGCCGGTTCAGCCGGGTGCGGCCGCCGTCCGTCCGGGGGGCTCTCCGTCGATCCCGCAATCCCGCCGCAAGGGACAGGACTCACCCACCGGCAGGTTCGCCAGCCGCTCCCTCAAGCCGTGCAACACGCGGATCCGCTCGTCGATCAGCGCGATCTTCTCCCGCACAAACCCTTCCACCTGCTCCGCCGGCACCCCGCCCCCCGCCAGCAGCGGCGCAATGCTGCGGATCTCCGCCAGCGAGAATCCCAGCTCCTGCACCATCTTCACAAAGCGCACCATCTCCAGCGCCGACTCCGGATACACCTTGTACCCGTTCGCCGCCCGCCGAGCCTCCAGCAATCCGATCTGCTCGTAGAAGCGGACCGTATCCCGGCTCACCTCCGCCGCTTTCGCCAACTGACCGATCAACATGAAAAAAACCTCGCGCAAGGGGCTTGACCATGGGGTGCACACCACAGTTTAGGCTTTCGCCATACCCTCCACAACACAGGAATCACGCCATGAAAAGCATCCTCGTGACCGGCGGCAGCGGCTTCATCGGCCGCTTCCTCATCCTCGAACTGCTCAAGCGCGGCCACCGCGTCAGCGCCCTGCTGCGCCAACCCGATACGCAACTCGCCGCCTTGCGCCAGTGGCTGGCCGGACACGGCGTCGACGCGACCGGACTGCAGGCGGTGCGCGGCGACCTCAAGCAACCGGGAGCCGGCATCTCTCGGCAAGACTGGCAACGACTCTCGGACATCACCGCGATTTACCACAGCGGCGCCCTGTTTGCCTGGAACCTGAGCCCCGAGGAAGCCCGACAGGTGAATGTCACCGGCGCACTGGAACTGATGCGGGCCGCGGCGACGCATCTGCTGCTGGAACGGTTCGTCCAGGTGTCCGGCTACATGCTGACCATGACCGATCATCTTGCCCGCCTCAGGATACAGGACGACGGCGCTTCGGCGGACTGGCCGGCCATTTATGCCCGGACCGGGGCGTACGAAGCCTCCAAGCTGGAATCGCATTTCGCGGTCCGGCGCGAGGCCGCCGCGCTGAAGATCCCCCTGACCGTGATTCACCCCGCGACGCTGGTCGGTCACGCCGATACCGGCGAGTTGCCCGAGAATCAGGAAATGGCACGCAGCATCCGGCAACTGCTGGCCGGACGGATTCCCGCCGCACCCGGCGGCTGCGGCTACCGCCTGCCGCTGGTCAGCGCGGATTACCTGACCCGTTTCATGGCCGGGGTGATCGACTTCCCCGAAACCGCCGGACAGGAGTACCTGCTGGCGGATGCTGAAACGCCGGACCTGAAAACCGTGCTGACGCAGTGCGCGCAGGCGGCAGGCAGTCGTCCGCCGAAACTCGTTGCCCCGGTGCCCTTGCTGAAAGCGGTGGTGCAATGGCCCTGGCTGGCGAAACAGGCGGGGATCTCGCGGGAGCAGATTCACTTCCTGCGGAAGGAAGCACTGGATACATCGGCGACGGAGCGATTGGCGGGTCGGATGGGGGTGCATAAGCCTCAGCTGGCACCGGTTCTGGCAAAGACAACAACCTGGTTGCTGGCGCAGCAGGCGACGTCAGCCGCCTGAAACAGTTCCACCTCCCCTGACAAGGGGAGGCCGGGAGGGGTTAACGATGGATCGGGCTGGAGGTGACCATTCTTGCTAACCGGGGTTAACCCCCCTCGATCCCCCTTGTTAGGGGGAGGCAGGACTTTATCCAATGATGTCCAGTGACCAGGAACCATCAAACATAAAAAAACCCGCCGGTTTCCCGACGGGCTTTCTCTCTCGCGAGGGTTGGAAAGCTGCCCTTCCAACCCCGCCCGACGCCCCGATCAGGCCGCCGGTTTTTCCAGGATCGCCACCACGCCCTGACCACCGGCCGCACAGATGGAGATCAGGCCGCGACCGCTGCCCTTCTCGTTCAGCATCTTGGCCAGCGTGGCCACGATGCGGCCGCCGGTGGCGGCGAACGGGTGACCGGCCGCCAGCGAGGAGCCGTTGATGTTCAGCTTGCTACGGTCGATCTTGCCCAGCGCTTTCTTCAGTCCCAGACGCTCCTTGCAGAACTTGGGATCTTCCCAGGCCTTCAGGGTCGCCAGCACCTGACCGGCGAAAGCTTCGTGGATTTCATAGAAATCGAAATCCTGCAGCTTGAGGCCGGCGCGGTCCAGCATGCGCGGCACGGCGTAAGCCGGGGCCATCAGCAGGCCTTCCTTCTTGTGCACGAAGTCGATCGCGGCGACTTCGCTGAAGGTCAGGTAAGCCAGCACCGGCAGGTTGCGCTCCTTGGCCCACTCTTCCGAGGCCAGCAGCACCACGGAGGCGCCGTCGGTCAGCGGGGTGGAGTTGGCCGGAGTCATGGTGGCGCCTTCGCCCTTGCCGAAGCAGGGCTTCAGGGTGGCCAGCTTTTCCAGCGAGATGTCGGCGCGCAGGTTATTATCCTTGCTCAGGCCCTGGTACGGCGTCATCAGGTCCTTGAAGAAACCGCGCTCGTAGGCGGCGGCCATGTTCTTGTGGCTGTTGTAGGCCAGCTGGTCCTGCTCTTCGCGGGTGATACCCCATTCCTTGGTGGTGATGGCGCAGTGCTCGCCCATCGACAGGCCGGTGCGCGGCTCGCCGTTTTGCGGCTGGTCGGGAATGAAGTGCTTCGGACGGATCTTCATCGCGGCCTTGATGCGATCCTGGTTGGTCTTGGCGCGGTTGATTTCCAGCAGGATCTTGCGCAGCTTGTCGCCCACGCCCAGCGGCGCGTCGGAGGTAGTGTCCACGCCGCCGGCGATGCCGGATTCGATCTGGCCCAGCGCGATCTTGTTGGCGACGAGGATGGCCGCTTCCAGGCCGGTGCCGCAGGCTTGCTGGATGTCAAAGGCGGTGGTTTCCGGGGCCAGCGCGGTGCTGAGCACGCATTCGCGGGTCAGGTTGAAATCGCGGCTGTGCTTGAGCACCGCGCCGGCGACCACTTCGCCGATGCGCTGGCCTTGCAGGTTGAAACGTTCGATGAGGCCGTTCAGGGCGGCGGTCAGCATGTCCTGGTTGGACACGTTGACATACGCGCCGTTGGAGCGCGCAAAGGGAATCCGGTTACCGCCGATAATCGCAACGCGACGAACAGTCATAATTTCCTCCAGGGGGTTTTCTACACGGACAGGCTAACCCTCCCGGGGGCCCGGGGCATTGGCCTTTTTGCGCCGCTAGTCTGCCACAAGGCTAATGCGACCACGAGGGCCTTTTGCTAACCTGCGCTCGTCAAATGGGCGGACTCCGCCGATTGCCGGTGAGGAAAACCGGAACGAAATCGCGTAAAATCGCGCGCGTCGTTTCCCGGCCCCGCTCCGTCCGGCCTTCGGACCTGTCCCGCGCCGCGACGCCCTGCCGGGCTCCGTTCCCCCTTCGATCCAACTTCAAGGAACCGCCATGAGTGACCGTTATCAAGTGTTCGCCAATTCCGCCGTCGGCCGCCTGCTGATTCGTAACCTCGGCCTGCCCGCGCCGCTGACGCTGGATCGCTTCGACGCGTCCCAGCCGCTGGTCAACGGTCCGGTCCTGCTGGGCGCCGCCCCCGGCAGCGAGCTGGTGGCCCCGCTCGCCCGCGTCCTGAAGAACATCCATGCCGAAGCCTACAGCAGCCAGGACTTCGTGCAGAACACCGCCGCCGCCGACGCCGGCCTGAACCTGCGCAACTTCAGCACCGATGACAAGGGCCAGAAGTTCAAGGCCTTCGTGTTCGACGCCACCGGCATCAAGAACAGCGACCAGCTGGTCGAGCTGTACAACTTCTTTCACCCGATCGCCCGCCAGCTGCTGAACTGCGGCCGCGTGCTGGTGATCGGCCGCACCCCGGAAAGCTGCACCGACCCGAAGCAGGCGACCGCCCAGCGCGCGCTGGAAGGCCTGACCCGCGCCATCGGCAAGGAATTCAAGAAGGGCATGACCTCGCAGGTCGTCTATGTCGCTCCGGGCGCGGAAAACCAGATCGAGTCCACCGTGCGCTTCTTCCTGTCCGCCAAATCGGCCTATGTGTCCGCACAAGTGGTGCGCGTATCCGCCAGCGACACCCAGGTGTCCCTGGACTGGGCCAAGCCGCTGGCCGGCAAGACCGCCCTGGTGACCGGCGCGAGCCGCGGCATCGGTGAAGCCATTGCCGACGTGCTGGCCCGTGACGGCGCGCACGTGGTGTGCCTGGACATCCCGGCGCAGGAAGCGGACCTGAAGCGCGTCGCCGGCCGCATCGGCGGTTCCGTGCTGCCGCTGGACATCACTTCCGCCGAAGCCCCGCAAGCCATTGTCGACCACTTCAAGGGCAAGGGCCTGGACATCATCGTCCACAACGCCGGGGTGACCCGCGACAAGACCCTGGCCAACATGACCCCGCAACAGTGGGGCCTGGTGCTGAACATCAACCTGTCCAGCGAAGAGCGCATCAACGACGCCCTGCTCGCCGCCAACGTCATCAACGCCAACGGCCGCGTGATCTGCGTGTCCTCCATCAGCGGCATCGCGGGCAACCTCGGCCAGACCAACTACGCCGTCTCCAAAGCCGGAGTGATCGGCATGGTGCAATCCATGGCGCCGGTGCTGAAGGCCAAGGGCATCACCATCAACGCCGTCGCCCCGGGCTTCATTGAAACCCAGATGACCGCCGCCATCCCCTTCGCCATCCGCGAGGCCGGACGCCGCATGAACTCCATGTCGCAAGGCGGCCTGCCGGTCGACGTCGCCGAGACCATCGCCTGGTACGCCAGCCCGGCCTCGGCGGGTCTGAGCGGCAACATCGTCCGCGTGTGCGGGCAGAGCCTGATCGGGGCTTGATTCGGGCACGTACGTGGGGGCGCCCTGGGTGCGCCCTCCCGAACCCAACCCCTCCCCCGGTTCCCGGGGGGTGTTCGACCCCAAGGGCGCACGCAGTGCGCCCCTACGCGACCTTCATCATTCAGGGCTATCGCCATGACCACCCTCAGTTTCCAACGCCTTCCGTCCAGCCTGTCGCTGTACCCGAAGGCCCTGATCAACAGCTACAAGGCCAAGAAGAGCAAGGATCTGCCGAATCTGCGCGCCAGCCTGAGCGCCGTCGCCATCGACCGCGACCACCTGGCCGCCTACAACGCGGTCTGCGGTTTCGGCCAGAGCGACATCCTGTCCCCCAGCTACCTGCACATGCTGGTGTTCCCGCTGCAGATGGCGATGATGGCGGACGAGTCCTTTCCCTTCGCCCTGCTCGGCCTGGTGCACATCGCTAACAGCATCACTCAGTACCGTCCGGTCAATGCCGCCGAGCGCGTCAACGTCACCTGCGAGTTCGGCGAACTGAAGCCGCATGACAAGGGCGTGCAATTCGCGCTGATCGGCAAGGTCTACGTCGGCAACGAACTGGTGTGGTCCGAGGAAAGCATCTATCTGCGCCGCCAGTCCACCGGCGAGTCCGCGCCCAAGGGCGACGCCAAGCCGAAGGCCGACAAGCCCGCCGGCGCGCCGGAGTTCAATGCGCTGTGGACCATCCCGGGCGACATCGGCCGTGAATACGGCGCGGTGTCCGGCGACCGCAACCCGATCCATCTCTACAACACCACCGCCAAGCTGTTCGGCTTCCCGCGCGCCATCGCGCACGGCATGTGGACCAAGGCCCGCTGCCTGGCCGCCTACGACGGCCGCCTGCCCAAGGCCTTCCGCGTGGACGTGCAGTTCAAGCTGCCGGTGCTGCTGCCCGCCAGGGTGGCGTTCCAGTCCTGTCCGGACGGCAAGCAGGGCGCGCAATTCGCGCTCGCCGACGCGAAGAACGGCAAGCCGCATCTGGCCGGAACGATTACCGCGCTGTAATCTCCGAAGGGGCGTCAATCGCCCCTTTTTCTTGTCCGTCAAACCGATAAACAGAATCCGAGTCCGCCCATGCGATATGTCATCCACGGCCGCTACGAATCCGCCTTCGAACCCCTTGCCGAAACCTTCCTGTCCCAACTGCCCCGCTCCCCGCGCGTCGGCGGCGCGGCGCTGTCGGTGTATCACCAGGGCGTCCCGGTGGTCGACATCTGGTCGGGACTGGCCAAGAAGGACGGTACGCCGTGGGAGGCCGATACGCTCAGCCTCAGCTATTCCACCACCAAAGGCGTGCTGAGCACGCTGGCGCACATGCTGGTGGATCGCGGTCAACTCAATTACGACCACCCGATCGCCCATTACTGGCCCGCCTTCGCCCAGGGCGGCAAGCACGCCATTACCCTGCGCCACGTGATGACCCACGAATCCGGGCTGTACCACATCCGCCAGATGATCAAGGACGCGCGGGAAATGCTCGACTGGCCGCACATGCTGGAGGTGATGGAAAAAGCCGTGCCCTACCATGCGCCGGGCGAACGCATCGGCTACCACGCGCTGACTTACGGCTGGATCGTCGGCGGGCTGATCGAGAAAGTGACCGGCGAGCCGCTGGCGGTGACGCTGAAACGGATGATCGCCGACCCGCTGGAGCTCGACGGCTGCTACATCGGCGTGCCGCCTTCCGAATTGCATCGCTGCACCGAAATCATCGGCGCGCCGCGCTACAACCCGAATCCGAAGAAGCCTTCGCAGGTCGCCGTGTGGAGGCAGAAAGCCATCAGCAACGCGCTGGCGCTGACCGGTTTTGACGACTCTACCTCGGCCGACGCGCTGGTCCCGCGCGGCATGAGCCGTTTCTATCTGGATGAAGCGGAAAGCCTGCAAGCCTGCATTCCCGGCGCGGTCGGCCTGTTCACGGCGCGTTCGCTGGCCAAGCTGTACGCGGTGCTGGCCAACGGCGGCGAACTGGACGGCGTACGCTTGCTCTCTCCGCGCATCCTGGCCGAAGCGACGCGCGTGCATAACACCCGGCGCGGCGACGTCATCCCGATGGCGATGAACTGGCGGCTGGGCTACCACCGCGTGTTCACGATGTGGCCGAAGACGCCGCACGCCTTCGGCCATTTCGGTTACGGCGGTTCGGGCGCGTGGGCGGACCCGTCGCGCGAACTGTCGGTGGCCTACACGGTGAATACCGGCAGCGGCACGCCCTTCGCGGACATGCGCATCTGGCGGATCAACACCGCCGTGATACAGTGTGCGGAAGGTTAACCACTCCCGAACCGGAGGAAGTCACGCATGTTCGAACTGGGCGATCAGGTGCCGCGTCGCGGCAATCGGATATCCAAGGCGGTCGGCGCGGCGATGTTGCGCGCCATCGGCTGGCGGGTGTGCGGCGACTTTCCCAATGTGCCGAAAGCGATCATGGTGGTGGTGCCGCATACCTCCAATTTCGATGCTTATGTGGCGCTGGCCGCAACCTGGGCGATCGGTCTGGACATCACAATGATGGTGAAGCACACCCTGTTTGTCGGTCCGTTCGAGCCCTTGCTGTACGGGTTGGGCTTTGCGCCGGTGAATCGGGAGGATGCGAAGAATATCGTGGCGGTGTCGGCGCGGAAGCTGCGCGAGGCGGACCGGCTGATCCTGGGCATTGCGCCGGAGGGGACGCGGCACGGGGCGAAGGAGTGGAAGACCGGTTTCATGCGGATCGCGCTGGAGGCCGGGGTGCCGGTGATCATGACGGGCTTTGATTACCGGCGGAAGGAGGTGATCTTTCTGGGACGGTTTGATCCAACGGGGGATATCGAAGCGGATGTGCCGAAGATCATCGAGAAGTTTAAAGAGGTGTATCCGAGGTTGCCGGAAAGGTTGTCGGAGCCGTTGAAGAGGATTCAGCAGAACACGGCGGATTGACCAGACTCCGGAATGGAACCATAATGGTTCCACTTTGTCGGAGGCGACCATGGCAACGACGATCACGCTCAAGAATATTCCCGAACCGCTCTACAACCGGCTCAAATCGGCTGCAGAAGCCCACCGCCGCAGCCTGAACAGCGAGATCCTGTTCTGTCTGGAGTCCCTGTTTGAGGTTGAGACGGTGAGCGCGCAACAACGGATCGAACGTGCGCGTGCATTGCGCTCCTCACTAGCCTCCACGGAATTTACGGCGGAAGATATCGCCCGCTTCAAGGAAGAAGGTCGTCGATGATCGTTGTGGATAGCAATATTCTGGCTTACCTCTACTTGCCCGGTGAGTTCACATCCCATGCGGAAAAATTGCTATCGGATGATCCGGACTGGATTGCGCCAGTGCTGTGGCGCAGCGAGTTCCGCAATATTCTGGCCGGGTATCTGCGACGTCAGCAATTGAACTACGAGCAGGTGTGCGCGATTCAGCGCGAGGCGGAGGATTTGATGGCAGGCAAAGCCTTCGATCCGTTGTCGGAGGATGTGCTGGCGTTGGTCAGGGAAAGCGAGTGTTCGGCGTACGACTGCGAGTTTGTCGCCTTGGCCAAGCGGCATGGGGTGCGGTTGGTGACGATGGATAAGAAGATTATCCGGAATTTTCCGGATGTGGCGGTTGGGCTGGTTTCGTCAGCTGCATAGTTCGTGGGGACTCTGATCTCCCCTCTCATGGACGCCATATTTTTGGCTGGACATGCATCCAACCTCACACCATAATGATCATATCGATCACCATGATCCGAGTCCCATCATGATCACTGAAGTTACCGCCGTCAATTTCCGCCAGAATCTGGGCGAGATGCTCAATCAGGTGCAGTACCGCAATGACAGCATCGTTATCAACAAGGATGGCAAACCCGTTGCCGCGCTGGTGGATGCCGAGCTGTTCGCCCGAATCCGACGTATGCGGGAGCGTTTTGACGCCCTGAGCCAACGGGTTGCCGATGCCTTCACCGATGTGCCGGTTGAAGACGGTCTGGCAGAAATTGATGCCCTCGTGGCTGCGGAGCGGAAACAACGCTGATGCCGGGAATGCGTGTTGTGCTGGACACCAATGTGCTGGTATCGGGATTGGCCTATCCCGGCAGCATTCCGGGCCGGATTGTTTCTGCCTGGCGCCAGGGAGGGCTGCATGTGGTGCTGTCGCACTACATTCTGGATGAGATGGTCCGTGTATTGCCCCGTTTGCCGAAAATCCAGATGACGGCTGGCGAAATCCGTGATTTGGCTGACAGCTTCATGTTTCTCGCAGACATTGTCGAACCTGCGGGAGAGGCGGATTCGGCCTTACGGGATCAGGCCGATCAGCCGGTATTACTGACACTTCTCGCCGCGAAGGCAGATTATCTGATTACCGGGGACAAGGATTTGCTGGCGCTTAATGCGCGATATCCGATTATTACGCCGGGGGATTTCTGGTCACGACATGGTGGTTAGAAAGGGATTATCGCTACCGAACTTGCACCAACCGCTTTCTTGAATGCAAATGGTATCTATAGTGGTGGCGATTTTGATGTCATTCCTTATGGCGATTTCATTGACAAGATATATTTATCTCACCCCGGAAATACTCCAACGGACTGGACAGCGTGGAAAATCCAATGACTGAAATATTTCCAGCTCCCCAGTCTTGAATGGACAAGGGATCACCCCGCCGGCATCTCCAACTTCTTATCCGACACAATCACCCCATTATTATC